>RFGU01000004.1 GCA_003696955.1 Deltaproteobacteria bacterium
ACACGCTTCCATCTGCCGCGACGTCGATCGCCACCACCGTCCCGAGCTTGGCGTCGATGGCCGGCACCCCGTCGGGGCCATCCCCGGGAGCGCCCACGTCACCGGCGAACGGAACCTCCGTTCCATCTTCGAGGATCCGCACGACACCGTAGCCACGGGAGACCAGAAGCGTGCCGTCCGCCATCATCGCAAGGCCCATCGGTCCACCGTAGAAATCGTCGAAGCTCGCGACCGTATCGATGCGGCGAACCTCGTCGACGCCGCGCCGGATCTCTCCGTCGCCGCGATACAACGTCGCCGTCGAGACATCGTAGGTGTGGTGCACCGACAACGAGAAACCACCGAGCGACACGGCCGCAAGCTCCGTCCGAAACGTTCCGAGCAACCAGCCACGCGCCCCCGCGTAGCCCCGCCCGGCTCCGCCGCCTGCCGGGACCGGCACCAGCTCTCGGATCCACGCGAGCACCCCGAGGGAGCGGGCCACCGACGGCCCCTTCCCGATCCCCCCGTCGCTCGTCCCGAGTGGTGCCCCGACCCCCACGGCGCCGAAGGAACCGAAACTCATTGCGGCACCACCGCCACCACCGCCACCACCACCGCCACCACCACCGCCGCCTCCTCCGCCGAAGATTTGCGGAACCGTCCCGCCGACGACCGCCGGATACACCATCTGCAGGGCGACGTGCCCCGGGCGACCGCCCTGGACCGGTCGCCCGAAGGCGTCGGTGCCGTCCCAGAAGAGCGCGACGCGCCCCTGGAATCCATCGGGCACGGGCACCTTGTGCACGATCCGTCCGTCCACGAAGAGGACGGCTTCGGTATAGAGCAGACTCTCGGGATAGACCGGTGTATCGACCTGGACCTCCATCCGGTAGGCCCTGCGGTACCCCGCCTGCAGCGACGACCGATACTCCAGCGTAAACGGCGCCCCGGCGACCGGGAAGCTGTGGCCGAGCTCCTGGTTCTGATAGTCGATGATCGACCCGTCCCCCTCGCACGTGTCGTCGTCCGGCCCCCCGGGCGGCAGGGGCGTGCCCTCGGGCGGGACCGCATCCGGGGGCAAGCCGATGCCCCAGTTCTTGTCCCACGAGCTGAAGTGGTCGAGCGGCGTCCGCCACACTTCCTGCCCGACGGGGTACAGGATCGCCAGCTCCTCCCGCTCTGCGTCCGTGATCCCCAACGCCTCCAGCGCAGCGGCATCGGCCGGCATGCCCGTTCCGTCCACGTCGAGTTCGGCACGTCCGTACGGATCGACACCGAGGATCTGGACGACGCGGCCGTCGAAGCCTGGCACCCACGCCCCCTTGGAACGGTCGTAGTAACCGGCCGGGATGCCGCTTCCGACGTCGAACCCGAGGAAGTTCTCCTCGTAGGAGATCGCCGGCGGGTCGAACCGCACCGTGTGCGCACCCATGGCCTCGGCTTCGTCGACCGTATACTCCACGCAATAGGTGTAGGCCGTTCGTGGTGGAAGCTCCGCGGGCATGGCTTCGACACCGTCGTCGCCCACGGTGTACTCCGTGGTCCGAACGGTGATCGAAGACAGCGGGACCTCCGTTCCATCCGGCATGACCGCCGTCGCCGACGTGCCCGCCGCGAACATCACCACCGGTGTCCGCGTTCCGTCGGCGTCCGTGTTCGGCGAACCCATGTGGGTCTCCACGGGCGCCGCGAAGTCGATGGGCGTCGCCTCGAAGTCGTAGGTGGTCAGCGCGACGTCGGGAACCTCCACCGCACTCTGCCACGGCACGTCCACCCTACGCTGGACTTCGGGCGCCCCGGCGGAACGAAACACCACCACCAAAGGGCCGCCCCCGTTGACCGCCAAGTCGTACCGTCCGTCGGCCCGCGACACCGTCCAGCCGAACTCGGGATGCCCGAGGACCGAAACCTCGACACCGCCCACCGGCGCTCCGGTGCGGTCGAGCACCCGCCCCCGCACGTGTCCCACCCTCCGCGCTTCGATGGTTCCCGGTGCGACGTCCTTCTGTACCGGGTCCGCCCCCTCGAACAAGAAGGACACCTGCTCGAACATCCGCGTCGGAACCGTGGTGTCGAGGGGCGGTGGGTCGAGCACCGGAAGCTCGCCCCCCGTTCCTCCCGTCGTGCCTCCCGAGGTTCCGGTGGCCCCACCCGACGTCCCCGTTCCCACGCCCGCGGTCTCCGTCTCCCCGCCCGTCCCCGTGCCCGTCTCCGCAACGCCGACGTCGGGTACGGGCCCCTGACCACCCGTCGAAGCAGACCCCGTCCCCGTGCTCGGACCACCACCCGAGGCCGTGCCCGTGGAGACACCGCCCGTCGAGATGCTCCCCGTCGCAGCCCCCGTCGTCCCGGTTCCGGTGCTGCCCGCACCTGCATCCTCCTGCCACGTAAGCCGCAACCTCGCACCGCCACCCGCTTCCTTCGTGACGAACTCCACGCGACCCGAAGCTCCTTCGTCCATCTTCCGCAACAGCCAACCGTGATGCGGCGCTCCTCCTTCGAGGACCGCACGCACGTCGGCCGTCACGTCCAACACCACCGTCCCCGCATCGCCGTTGCGGACCACCGCCACCCCCGTCGGCGCCATGCGATAGGGAATCTCCTCCTCACTCCCCTTCATCGTCCACGCATCGTCGGGGCAGTCGGGCTTGGCGTTGCCCGGGTCGGCATCGATGGCGCAATTCCACGTCGCGCCGTCTTCCGTCCACGGCTGCAACAACCGGTGGGCACCGATGGTGCGCCCGTCGGCCCCCCAGTTGTTCCCGTTGTCCGCGATGTCGAGTTCGAGTTGCGCCGACACGAGAGGGCCCGCCACGGTCGCCTCGATCTCGTCGGGGTCGAAGCGCACCAGCCCTCGATTGTCGCCGCTGTCGCGAAGGCGCACCGTCGCCTCGGCCCCCTGGTTCTTGTTCGGGGACCCGCTGCGCAGGTACGTGTCTGCAACGACCGACAACACCGCTTCACCGGTGGCCGTGCCTCCCCCCGTCCCGCCCGTCGTGCCCCCGGTCGACCCGCCGCCCGTCGAGACGATCCGCAACACGGGCGAGGTGGACGTCTCCTTCGACCCGAACTCGATGCGCCCCGTGGCCCCTTCGTCGGTCTTCTTGACGACCCACGAGAGGTCGGCCGCCGGATCCCCGAGGAAGGCCTGCACGTCGGCCGTCACGTCGAATTGGACCACACCGGACAGACCGTTCGTGATCAGAGCGCTGGCCGTCGGTTGCGAGACCCACAGACCGTCGGGGACCGACTGGTCCCACGCATCGCCCCCCGAGCAGTCGGCCGCGCCGTTGTCGGGATTCGTGTCATGGGCGCAGTTCCACGTGGCACCGACCTCGGTCCACCCGTGGGTCATACGGTGCAGATCGATGGTGCGGCCGTTTGCGCTCCAGTTGTCGCCGTTGTCCGTGATCGTAAGCTCCAAGGTCGCTTGGACCAGGGCCCCATCGACTGCCGCGAGCACCGCATCCCCGTCGAAGCCCACGAGTGCACGGTTCCTGCCCGTCTTGCGCACGCGGAGCATCGTGTCGTAGCCGTGGCGGGCGTTCGCTGACCCACTCGTCAGATACGTGTCCGCCGACGGCGCGAGGACGTGCACCACCTCCGAGGCCGCCTCTTTCCGGCCGTCGCCGAATGCGGCCGGCGACGTCGGTCGCCTCTCGCCACCGCTGCCCTCGAACGTTTCGCTCGACGGCGCCGGCGAACAACCCACACACACGGCTGCCGCCAGCCACCACGATAGAGTGCCGAACGACGACGCCCCCGATCGAATGAAGCACCGCCAACCGATGGACCCGCACCGTTCGTGTCGCACCGCGCCATCCTAGGGAAGTTACCCCCCCCTCCCGTCAAGGCCGCATCGACTACGTGAGGGTAGATACGTACTTTCGTGCCACGAACAACGTTTTTCGTCGCCATCGGAATACTCCCCGCGGACATGCCCGGGCCCGGCCGGCTGGCCGGACGCCACCCACCCGCGCCCCTTCACCAAGGCGATGGAGCCGGAGGCGTTCTTGCGTATTCCGGAAACATGTGGGCACCGATTCCGGAGCATGTGGGCACCGATTCCGGAAACATGTGGGCACTGATTCCGGAGCATG
>RFGU01000193.1 GCA_003696955.1 Deltaproteobacteria bacterium
CGCCCATGCCGAGCGATCCCCCTCCCGCCGAAGCCCCCGACGCGCTGGTCGCCGCGCAGGTCGCCGTGGCCGATCTCTTCGGCGACATCGCGGCCTTCTGGGGCTTTCCACGCAGCCAAGGACGCGTCTTCGGCATGCTGATCGTCGCCGGCCCCCGGCCCGTTCCGCAGCGGGAGATCCGTCGCGTGCTCGGCCTTTCGGCCGGAGGGGCATCCATGGCCCTTTCCTCCCTGGGCCGTTGGGGAGCCGTCCGCCGCACCGACCACGGCTACGTCGCCGAGACGGATCTATGGCGCATCATCACCGGCGTCTTCGACCAGCGCGAGCGCGCCCAGGTCGACGGTGCCATCGCACGCCTCGTCGCGGCCCGTGACGCACTGATCGCCGCCGGGGATCCGACCGATCCGGCATGCGCCCTCGCCCTCGCCCGCATGCAACGCCTGCTCGAGTTCTTCCGGGCGGGCCGCGCGTTCCTCGACGCCTTCGTCCACCGAGGCCCGCTCCACGGCCTGCTCGACATCATTGCGCGCCGCGCCGCGCGCCTGCCCACCGCCACCGGAGACGTGCATGTCCACATCGATGCTTGACGGCCAGCCCCACGGTACCGTGCGAACCGCTGCGCCGCCCTCCCCCCTCGAGTCGGCGCGCCGACTCGTGGCCGACGACCTGGCCGCCGTCGAGCGCCGGCTCGCCGAGCTGATCGACTCGGAGGTCGAGGCGATCCCCCAGGTGGTGGGACACCTGGCATTCGCGGCCGGCAAGCGATTTCGGCCCCTCGTGGCCCTGCTCGCGGCGGCGGCCACCGGCTTCGAGGACGACGCCCGCTGCACCGTGGCCGCGGTGGGCGAGTTGCTCCACACGGCGACGCTCCTCCACGACGACGTGGTGGACGGTGGCGCCTTCCGGCGTGGCCGGCCGGCCTCGCGGGTCGTCTTCGGCAACGGCATGGCCGTCCTCTCCGGTGACTTCTGCCTGGCCCGTGCCCTTCAGGCGATGGCGGCCCTCGGCCGTATCGAGGCCATGCGTACCATGGCCGACATGGTGGCGCGCATGGCCGAAGGTGAGGTGGCCCAGCTCGCCATGGCCGGCAGCTTCGACGTGGACGTGCGCCGCTACTACACCGTCATCGATCGCAAGACGGCGGCGCTCATCGCCTGGTGCAGCCAGCTCGCCGGCCTGGTCGATCCCGCGTTCTGCGAGGCCCTCGACGTCTACGGCCTCGAACTCGGCTACGCCTTCCAGATCGCCGACGACGTCCTCGACTTCGCCTCCGGGGTGGCCGTCACGGGCAAGGCGCGGGGCCAGGACTTTCGGGACGGGAAGATGACGCTGCCCCTTCTCCTCGCCTGCCGTGAGGACCCCGCCCTTGCGCGCACGGTCGAGCGCACCCTGGCCGGGGTTCCCCCCGTGCAGGACGAGGTGGCCGAGGAGGTCGTGAGCGCCGTGGCGGGCAGCCGTGCCCTCGATCGCGCCCGCGCCATCGCGGGGGAGCACGCCGAGCGGGCCGTCCATGCCCTCGCCGCCCTGCCCGCGAGCGCCGCCCGCAGTGCCCTCGAAGACCTCGCGGACTACGTCGTACGGAGGCGGACATGACGATCGCCGGCTCGGGCCCCACCGACCCCGTCGAACCGGTCCCCACCGTGGACGACCACGGCGCGCGGGTCCAACGGATGTTCTCGTCCATCGCCCACGGCTACGACCGGGCGAACCGCTGGATGAGCCTCGGCACCGATCGCGCCTGGCGGCGGCGTGCGGTGGCCGGGCTCTTGCCCGAGGACGCCCCGCCGGCGCCCCACGTGCTCGACCTGTGCGCCGGCACCCTCGACTCCACCTTGGAGATCGCCCGACAGCACCCGAACGCGTCCATCGTCGCCGGCGACTTCTCGGCCAAGATGCTCGAGCACGGACGCCGCAAGCTCGACGCAGCCGAGGCCCGGCGCGTAAAGACGGTCCCCATGGACGCCCACGCGATCCCCCTCGCCGACGGCTGGGCGGATGCCGTGTTCTGTGCCTTCGGCGTGCGCAACTTGTCGGATCTGCCCCGCGCCATGGCCGAGGTCCGCAGGGTGCTGCGCCCGGGCGGCCTGCTCACCGTGCTCGAGTTCTTCCGGCCCGAGTCGTGGATCGCACGATCGGTCCATGGCCTCTACAACCGCACGGTGCTGCCCCTCGTGGGATGGGCCGCGACGGGCCGGCTCGATCCCTATCTCTACCTTCCCCGCAGCATCGGCGCCTTCGCTCGGGTGGACGACTACCTCGACCTGCTGCGCGACACGGGGCTCGAACCGGCCGAGCGCACGCCGCTGACCATGGAGATCGCCTGGATCGTCCGGGCCCGCAAGCCGGAGGTGGAGCCGTGAGGATCGTCCTCGGGATCACCGGGGCAAGTGGCGCCTGCTATGCGCGCCGGATCCTCGACGTGGCGGTGCGGGCACGGGAAGGCACCTTGCCGGGACTGGAAGCCGCCGCGGACGTCTCGGTCCACTGGGTCGCGTCGGCCAACGCCGCCGAGGTGTGGCGCACCGAACTCGGCGAGGCGATGCCCGAGGACTTCGGGCCGGGTACGCGCCGTTGGTCCAACGACGACTTCTTCGCTCCGTTCGCGTCGGGCTCGAACGCCCCGGACGCGGTGATCGTCGCGCCGTGTTCCATGAGCACCCTCGCCCGGATCGCCCACGGCGGCGGATCGGGGCTCATCGACCGGGCCTGCGAGGTCGCGCTCAAGGAGCGCCGCCGACTCGTGCTGCTCGTGCGGGAGGCCCCCGTCTCGTTGGTTCACCTGCGCAACATGACGGCGGCGACGGAGGCCGGGGCCGTGATCCTGCCGGCGACCCCGGCGTTCTACGGCCGGGTGCGCACCCTCGAGGACGCCGTCGATACGGTGGTGTCTCGGGTGTTCGACCTGATCGGTCTGCCCCTGCCCCTATGTCCCCGATGGAACGAGGAGGCCTACGCATGCCCCTGACCGAAGAACTCCTCGCCGGATTCGCGGCCCTGCCGTCCTTCGGCAAGCGTGCCCGCGATCGGGCGCGCGCCCGTTTCGGCCGCACCGTCCGGATCGTCCACCGCGGTGCCGCGGGACGGGCTCTTCCGGCGCTCGGCCGCGGTGACGCCACGTTCGCCGCCCCCGAACGCGCCGATCTGCAACGGGGGGACACCTGGATCGAGCCGGTGGAGCCGACGCCGACGGGCCGGCAGGC
Source organism: Deltaproteobacteria bacterium (assembly GCA_003696955.1). GTDB lineage: Bacteria > Myxococcota_A > Polyangia > Nannocystales > Nannocystaceae > J032. The sequence continues at coordinate 3,201 of RFGU01000193.1, forward strand.
CTTCGTCGAGCGGCTCGTGGCGCTTCGCACCGAGCTTGCGGATCTCGACGAAGTGGCCTTCGCGCCGGCGCCGACCTCGCCGGCAGGCCCGTGCGCCCTGTGGGCCGTGGCCGCCGCCCGGCTCGCCCTGCCCGAGTCCGTGCGGATCGCCGCGCGGTTCGACGTGCTCGGCACCCACGTGGCCCAGATCGCCCTGTCCTTCGGGGCGGACACCCTCGAAGGCCCGATCACGGCGGAGCGCAGCCTCCCGCTCGCGGGCGTGTTCCGCCCCACCGAGACCTCCCGTCCGGCCCTCGAGGCCCTCGTGCGCAGCGCCGGAGCCGAACCCATGGAGCGTACCCCATGACGACCGCCGACCGTGACCGCTTCTCCGAGATCGCCCGCAAGGTGGACGACGGCACGCCGCTGTCCTTCGACGACGGCGTGTTCCTCTACCGCTATCCCGACCTGCTCGAACTCGGCGCCCTGGCCAACCGGGTGCGCGAGCGCATGCACGGCGATCGGACGTACTTCAACGTCAACTTCCACATCAACCCGACGAACGTCTGCGTCGCCGACTGCAAGTTCTGTTCGTTCGCACGGCTGACCGAGGACATGCCCCAGGCCTACACGATGAGCCTGGACGAGATCCGGCAAAAGCTCCTCGACCGCAAGGACCAACCGGTCACGGAGATCCACATCGTCAACGGCCTGCACCACAACCTGCCGTTCTCCTACTACGAGGACTGCCTGCGGGTGCTCAAGGAGGTGCGGCCGGACATCCATCTCAAGGCGTACACGGCCGTCGAGATCCACTACTTCGCCGAGAAGTTCGGCATGAGCTACCAGGAGGTGCTCGAACGGCTGGTGGAGGCGGGCCTCGGGAGTCTGCCCGGGGGTGGGGCGGAGATCTTCGCCGAGCGGGCCCGACGCAAGCTGTGCCGGGGCAAGGCCACGGCCGAACAATGGCTCGAGGTGCACCGCACGGCCCATCGCATGGGCCTGCGCTCGAACTGCACCATGCTCTACGGCACGGTGGAGACCCTCGAGGAGCGCGTGGACCACATGCTGCGCCTGCGTGCGCTGCAGGACGAGACGGGCGGCTTCCAGACCTTCATTCCCCTGGCCTACCACCCCGAGGGCAACGATCTCGGCAAGCTGCCCGAGCCCACCGGGGTCGACCACCTGCGCACCTACGCGGTCGCCCGCCTCCTGCTGCACAACATCCCCCACGTCAAGGCCTATTGGATCATGGTGGGCATCGACATCGCCCAGGTGGCCCAGAGCTTCGGCGTCGACGACCTCGACGGCACCGTCCAGGAGGAGAAGATCTACCACATGGCCGGCGCCGACACGCCCGAGGCCCTCTCGCGCTCCCAACTGGTGCGCCTCATTCGCGAAGCCGGGCGGCGCGCGGTCGAGCGCGACACCCTCTACAACGTCCTGTGGGAGGACGACGGTTCGCCGCTTCCCGACGTGCGCATCGCCGCCTCCGTGCCCTACTCCCACCCCCACCTGCCGGTGTTGTCATGATCGATCGTCTGCGCCTTTGTGCGGTCTCGTTCCTCAACACCGAGCCGCTCGTCTACGACCTGACCCACCCGCGGCCGGGCGCCGCCGAACCTCCCTTCGAGCTGTCGTTCGAGGTGCCGTCGGCCTGTGCCGCACGGCTCGAAAGCGACGACGCCGACGTGGCCCTGGTGCCGGTGGCCGCCTACGCCGCCCACCCGGAGTGGGAGGTCGTACCCGAGGTCGCCATCGCCTGCCGGGGACCGGCCCAGACGGTGGTCGTGGCCTCCGAGGTCCCCTTCGAGGACCTCGACACCATCGTGCTCGACGACGCCTCCCGCACGTCCGTCGCCCTGCTGCGGGTGCTCCTCGCGAGCACCGATCGCCGCCCCGAACTCGTGCCGGGACGCCACGGTTCCAACGCCGACCGGATCGCCGGCCGGACCGGCGCCCTCGTCATCGGTGATGCCGCCTTCGGCATCGAGCGCCGCTTCCCCCACGTCCTCGACCTCGGCGAGGCGTGGTTTCGGCTGACGGGCCTGCCCATGGTGTTCGCATTCTGGGCCGCCCGCCCCGGCGCACTGGCCGCCGAGCACGTCGAGGCGCTCATCGCCTCCCGCGACCGCGGGGTCAAACACGCCGAGGCCATCGCCCGCGACTACCGTACGCGGCGGCGTACGGCCGGCGCCGACGTCCTGTCGGAGAACGAATACGCCAACTACCTCCGTAAGCGCATGCGCTACGATCTCGGCGCCTTCGAACGGGAGGGGCTGGTGGAGTTTCTGTCCCGCGCCCGGGTGGCCAACGTGCTCGACGTGCCCGGCCTCGACGACGGCGACGTCGTGCACGTCCACTTCGCGGGCCGAGCCGAGCACGCCGCCCTCACGGCAGCTCGCAAGCGGCGCACGGCCCCCATGGACGCCGATGCCCTGCTCGACCGGGCGGCCTCGGGGGGGCGCCTCGACCTGGCCGAGGGCATCTTCCTGTACGAGAAGGCGGACCTGCTCGACCTGGGGATCGCCGCCGACGCCCGCCGGGCGGCCCTCCACCCCGAGGGCATCGTCACCTACATCGTCGACCGCAACGTCAACTACACGAACGTCTGCACGGCCCGCTGCAAGTTCTGCAACTTCTACACGCCCCCCGGCGGGCCGGATCCCTACGTGCTCGACCGCGAGACGTTGCGTCGCAAGTTCGAGGAGACCCGGCGCCTCGGTGGCGTGCAGATCCTGCTGCAAGGCGGCTTGAATCCGGAACTCGGCCTTTCGTGGTACGAGGACTTCTTCCGCTGGGCGCGTGAGGAGTTCCCCGATCTCAACATGCACGCCCTCTCCCCGACGGAGATCATCCACATCGCGCGCATGGAGGACATGACGGTCCGCGAGGTGCTCGAGCGGCTGGTGGCCGCGGGCCTCGGAAGTCTGCCGGGGGGCGGCGCGGAGATCCTGCACGACGCCGTGCGCGACCGGATCTCGCCCTTCAAGAACACGACCCAGGAGTGGCTCGACGTCATGCGCGAGGCTCACCTGCTGGGCCTTTCCTCGTCGTGCAGCATGGTCTACGGCTTCCAGGAGACGGCCGAGCACATCCTCCTCCACCTCGAACGGCTGCGCGCGCTCCAGGACGAGACGGGTGGGTTCATCGCCTTCATCGTCTGGCCGTTCCAGGCCGAGGGTACGCGGCTCAAGCTGCGGGACGACACGAGTGCCCACCGCTACCTGCGGATCCAGGCCCTCGCCCGCCTCTACCTCGACAACGTGCCCAACATCCAGGTTTCCTGGCCCACCCTCGGCCCGGCCGTCGGCGAGATCGGCCTGCGCTTCGGCGCCAACGACTTCGGTTCGGTGATGATCGAGGAGAACGTGGTCTCCAAGGCCGGCGCCCACTACATGCTCTCGGCGGAGCAAATCGAGCAGCACATCCGCAACGCCGGCTTTCGTCCGGCTCGGCGCAACCAGCGCTACGAGCTGCTGACGCCGCCTCCGCCGCCGCAGCAGCCCGCCGCCCACCCCGTGGCCTGACCGTTCCAGGCCGCTCGATCCGATTCCCCTCGGCGGGCCACGCCTTACGCCAGCGGTCGTCGGTCCCGGGCGGAAGATGCCGTCGGCGGGTTGACAGGACGAAGGTGGTGATCACGTTTCGGTCTGCCATGGGCACGCTCGATGCGCACGTCCAACGGATCGGTCGCGCGTTGGTCGCGACGTTCCTCCTCGCAGGGTGCCTTCCCGCCGAGACGGGGACGGCGGACGAGACGGGGGCGACGGAGGGTGCGCAGACGACGGGTTCGACCGGTGCGACGACGGACTCGTCCACGACCGGCGGGCCGTCCGATCCGCCCGAGGTCGTCGTGGAGGAAGGCCTCTTCGCCGGTCCGGTCGACGCTGCGATCGTCGATGGTCGGCCCGCCGTCGCCTATGCGTGGCTTTCCACCGACGGGGTCGAGGTCCACTTCGCCCGGGCCGCCTCCCCCACGGGCGACGGCCCCTGGACCGTGCGCCCGGTCGCCGTCGCCGGTGCAAGTCTCCTCTCGATGCGCCTCATCACCCTCGACGACGGCCGGCCTGCGGCAGCGTTCTTCATGGAGAAGGACACCACGGCCGGTCAGGTCTACGCCCTCGCCGACGACACCGACGGTCTCGGAGATTGGTCCACGTCCGTCATCCCCGACGCAGGAAGCGGGATGTCCTCGTGGAACGACCTCGCCCTCGTGGGGTCGGTCCCCACCATGTGCTTCGCCCGCGCGAGCCAGATGCGGATCGCCCAACCGGAGAGCAACCCCGACGGTACGGGGACGTGGTTCGAGGTTCCGATCCCCACGCCCGACGAGGTTGCTGGCGCGTCCCCCACGGCCTGCGCCGTCCTCGAACACGACGGGGCCCCCGGCGTCGTGTTCAGCATGGCCAACGGTGGCGGCGGCGCGCCCCTCGGGATCTATCTTGCGGTACCGGACGGCGACCTGGCCACGGCCACATGGACGACCTCCCAAGTCGTCCCCGGGGTTCCGGTACGCACCGCGGGGTTCTGGGCCCTGGGCCGCCTGGCCGAGGGACCGTTCGCCATCGCGTTCGGCGACGAGTTCGACTTCGCCCTTCACCTCGCCACGGCCGCCCCCGGCGATCCGCTCGCGCCCTGGAACGACACCGTCCTCCTGCCCGAGCCCCCGCTTGCGACGGAGTACGCCGCGTTGTCCATGACCCGGGATGGACCCGTTCCCGCCATCGCCTACGACGGGGAGCACCCCTTCGAGTCTCGCTACGGTGTGTTCCTCCTGCGAAGGGACGCAGGCGAGTGGTCCGATCCGCTGCCGATCCACACCCGAGCCGACACCATCGCAGGCCTTCCCGAGGTGAGCAGCACGGCCGTCGTCTCGCTCCCCGACGGGGCCGGGACGGGCGTCGCATACGATGCGTGGTGGCCGGAGGAAAACCGCGGGGAGATTCGGTTCGCCGTCCAACCCTAGGCGGCGACCTCCGGGGCAAGCGACGACCACGGCGTGCCCCGTGGACGTCAGGCCGTTGCGAATCGCGGCGATGGCGATACGCGGCTGCGCTGCCGCCGCCTCCGTGGCGGTGCCGGTCGCGCTGCGGTAGGGTGCGCGAACACCCGCCGTGCCCGAGATCGGCATCGTCACCAACCCGCAGGCCGCCGGCGGCCGAAACGCCGGCCGGACCGATGCCCTGCGCGCGGCCGCGGGCCGCTTTGGCGTCGTCGTGGAGACGCGGAGCGTCGACGATCTGCCCGACGTGCTCGACCGATTCGAGGCCGAGGGGTGCCGCTACTACGTCGCCGACGGTGGCGACGGCACCCTCGGCTGGCTGCTTTCGGCGTGGGACGCCCGCCGCGGCCGCCCGTCGGCGGACGCGTCCGTGGACACGCCGATCTTCATGCCCACCCGGTCGGGCAGCATCGACTTCGTGGCCCGCAAGCTCGGGATCCGCACCGCAGGGCCCGACCTCGTGGCCCGCCTGCGCGCCCACCTCGAAGCAGGCCGCCCCCCGCCCACCCAACGCCTGCGAACCCTGCGGCTTACGGCCGACGTGGCAGAAGATGCGCCCCTGGTGCGGCTGGGATTCGCCGCGGCCCTGTGTGGCATCGCGCAGCGCTTCTTCGACGTACTCTACGAGCGCAAGCCGGTGCGCCCGGCCCACATTGCCGAGATCCTCGCCCTCGGTGCCCTCGGCCCCCCCGTGCTCTCCGCCCGGCGGCTTCGTCGCGTGGTCCCTGCCGACTGGCGCGAGAAGATCGAACACCTCTACGCGCCGACCCACGGGACCGTCACCCTCGATGGCGAGCCCGTGCCGTTCTCGCGCCTGACCTCGGTCCAGGTGGGAAGCATCGACATCGACCTCGGCGGAGTCGTCCGTGCGTTCCGGCTCGCCGAGGACCAGACGCGCCTGCACGCCCAGGTTGCAGGACTTTCACCGTGGGCCATCGCGGGCAACCTGCCCAACGTGGTGCTCGGCACCCGCCTTTGGGGCCGCAAGGTCGTCGACCGCACGTGTACCGTGCTGGAGCTCGTTCCGACGCCACCCGAGACGGTGGACCCGGTCGTGGACGGCGAAGTCTTCCGCGCCGCTCGGCACGTTCGGGCGGCCTTGGGCCCCACGCTGCGTTTCGCCGTGCCGTGAGCCCTGCGCAGGCTGCCCGTCCCGCGGCGGAGGCCCCGGCGCCCCCGCAGGCACACGCCCTGCTAGTCTCGCCGACGCCATGGCCCGATCGACCGTGCGCGACCTCGCCAGCCTCGTCCGGCTGTCCCACACGATCTTCGCCATGCCCTTCGCCCTCGCGTCGGCCGCCCTCGCCCACCGCTTCATGCTCGAACACGGGGGGGAGGGCGTCACCCTGCGCAAGGTGCTTCTCATCGTCGTCGCGTTCACCGGCGCCCGTACGGCCGCCATGGCCTTCAATCGCATCGTCGACCGGGACATCGACGCGGCCAATCCCCGCACGGCGAGCCGGGAGATCCCCCGAGGTGCCGTCTCGCTGCGTGCCGCGTGGACCCTCACGATCCTCGCGTCCGCGGCGTTCTTGGCCGCCGCCATCGCCCTCGGCCCGTGGCCGGCGAGGCTTGCGCTCCCGGCCCTCGCGGTCGTGTTGCTCTACAGCCTCGTCAAACGTGTCTCCTGGGCCGCCCACCTCGTCCTCGGCCTCGCCCTTGCCCTCTCGCCCGGCGGGGCATGGGTGGCCGTCACCGGCGGGTTCGCCGGCTGGCCGTTGCCCCTTGCGCTGATGATCGCCGTCGCAACGTGGGTGGCGGGATTCGACGTGCTCTACAGTCTCCAGGATCGCGAGTTCGACGCCACCCATGGTCTCCACTCGATCCCGGTACGCTTCGGGGTCCGTGGCGCCCTCGTGCTCTCGGGCTTGCTCCATATCGGGACCGTAGCGGTCCTCTTCGCACTTCACCGCATCGGCGACCTCGGGCTCTTCCATCTGGCGGGCGTGACGGCGATCACGGGCATCTTGGCCTACGAGCATGCCATCGTGCGCCCATCGGACCTCTCGCGGATCGACCGCGCCTTCTTCGACCTGAACGGTTACGTGAGCCTCGTCTATCTGCTATGTACCGTACTCGACACGTGGCTCGCGTAAGACACCGGTTCGCCACGGCCGTTGCCGCCGCCGTCGTCGTGACCCTCGCCGCGCCGATGCCTGCAGAGGCGGACGACGGAAAACGCCGCAAGCGAAGCCGCCGATTCAAGGACGAGACGGATCCCGCGACGGGCTACGTCGACCCGCGGGCGCGCAAGCTGCCGCGGACCCACCGCTTCCGTCTCGGGCTCGAAGCGTTCTACATGCGACTGACCCGTGCCCGAGGCAACGATGGTTCGACCCAGCAGTTCCATCTCGCGCCCCTCGGGATCGACGCGGCCTATCAAGCACAGTTCCTCAAGTACATGATGGCGCGGCTGTCCCTCGCCTTCGCCATCAACGCGGCCAACACCTTCGCCGCCATGCCCTACCACATCCACCCCAAGCTGCACCTGGGCTACCAGGGCAAGCTCGTGGGGGTCGCCATCGGGTACGGGTACTTCACGCCGCTCTACTACCTCATCGATCAGGTCGACCCGGTGCGGGGCGGGCTTCCCGAGCCCGTCGTCCGCAACAACCACCACATCGACGGTGAGCTGTCCTTCACGACCCGGGACTACCACGGCGCGCTGAGCTTCATCTTCCGCGTAAGCGCCGTCCACAGCACCCTCGACCACCTGAACCGTCGGGCAGAGAAGGGCTGGCGCCCCATGTTCACGCTGAACGTAGGGTGGTTCTTCGGCGAGACGGAACGGGGCCGCAAACGGCGCCTGGCGCGGGAGGCGGCCCGCGAGCAGCGAAAGAAGGCACGGCAGAAACGCCGGCGCCGGCGGTGATACCATCCGCCGGCCATGAGCGACCTGCCCCTGATGAAAGGCGCCGTCCCGGACGTCATCGCCGCCATCGGCAACACCCCGATCGTGCGGCTCAACAAGGTGACCGAGGGCCTCGCCAGCGACATCTACGTCAAGATCGAGTACATGAACCCGGCCGGTTCGATGAAGGACCGCGTCGGCCTCAACATCATCGAGGATGCAGAGCGGCGCGGCGTCCTGCGTCCGGGGGGCACCATCGTCGAAGCAACGAGCGGCAACACCGGGGCGGGCCTCGCCATGGTCGCCGCCGTGCGCGGCTACAAGTGCATCTTCGTGATGCCCGACAAGATGTCCCAGGAGAAGATCGACGCCCTGCGCGCCTACGGGGCGAAGGTGGTCATCTGCCCCACGGCCGTCGAGCCCTCCGATCCGCGCAGCTACTACTCGGTGGCCCGCCGCATCGTCGAGGAGACGCCCGGCGCCTTCTATGCCAACCAGTATCACAATCCCGCCAACCCCGAGGCCCACTACGTCTCCACCGCACCGGAGATCTGGGAACAGACCGGCGGTGAGTTCGACATCTTCGTCGCCGGCATGGGCACGGGGGGCACCCTCTCCGGCTGCGGCCGCTACTTCAAGGAGCGCAAGCCCGAGATTCGCGTCATCGGCGTCGATCCCATCGGCTCGCTCTACTACGAGTACGTCAAGACGGGCCGACTGACCAAGCCGTTCAGCTACTACGTCGAGGGCATCGGCGAGGACTTCCTGCCGTCCACCATGAACTTCGACGTCCTCGACGACGTGGTGCAGGTGGACGACAAGGAGTGCTTCCTCATGACCCGCGAACTGGTCCGCCGCGAAGGGATCTTCTGCGGCGGGTCGGCCGGCGCGGCGGTCAAGGGCGCGATCAAGGTGGCCCAGGCCCTCGACAAGCCCCAGCGCATCCTGGTGCTCTTGCCCGACAGCGCCCAGAAGTACCTCAGCAAGATCTTCAACGACGAGTGGATGCGCTCCAACGGCTTTCTCGACGAGGACGACGTGGTCGGCACGGTGGCCCACATCCTGCGGACGCGGGGACAGGAACTCATCACCGCCAGCAAGGACACGACGGTGCGCGAGGCCATCGGGATCATGAAGTCCCGCGGGATCAGCCAGCTGCCGGTCCTCGACGACAAGGGCCGCCACATCGGCATCGTGGCCGAGATCGACCTGCTCAACTGGCTCGTGGAGAACGACGGCGGCCTCGACGAACCGATCGAGAAGCTGGTCGAGTCCGACTACGCCACGGTCTCGCCCCACACGCGGATCCAACTCCTCCGCGACATCTTCAAGGACGCCAAGGCCGTGCTCGTCACCGAGAACGACCGGCTCCTCGGACTGCTCACCAAGATCGATCTCATCGACTACCTTGCAAGTCAGCGAAGCTGACGAGGCCCGCATCCCATGGCCCATCTCGAAGAGGAACATCTTCCCGAGGGCGTCCACATCGAGACGCTCGCGATCCACGGCGGACAGCCCCCCGAGCCGGTCACCGGCGCCGTGATGCCCCCCATCTTCCAGGTGTCCACCTACGCCCAGAGGGCTCCGGGCGAACACACGGGGTTCGAGTACAGCCGGACCCAGAACCCGACCCGCTTCGCCCTCGAACGGGCCGTCGCCGCCCTCGAGGGCGGCACGTGGGGCTTCGCCTTCGCCTCGGGGTGCGCCGCCACCACCACGGTCGTGCAGCTCTTCGACGCCGGTGCTCACGTGGTCAGCGGAACCGACATCTACGGCGGCACGTTTCGGCTCTTCGACAAGCTGATGCGGCGCCGCGGCCACACGTTTACCTACGTCGACACGTCGGACCTGGCGGCGGTGGAAGCCGCGATCACGCCCGAGACGCGCCTTCTTTGGCTCGAGACGCCGTCGAATCCCATGCTCATCGTCTCGGACATCGAGGGCATCGCCCGGATCTGCAAGGACCGCGGCGTGCTCCTTGCCGTCGACAACACCTTCGCCTCTCCCATCTTCCAGAATCCTCTCGCCCTGGGCGCCGACCTCGTGGTTCACAGCACGACGAAGTACATGGGCGGCCATTCCGACGTGGTGGGCGGTGCCATCGTCACCCGGGATCCCGATCTCGCCGAGCGACTCGCCTTCCTGCAGAACTCCTGCGGTGCGGTACCGGGACCGATGGACTGCTACCTGACCTTGCGCGGGATCAAGACGCTGGCCCTGCGCATGCGGCAGCACGAGGCCGGGGCCCGGCGGATCGCCGAATTCCTCGAGGGCCATCCGGCGGTCGAGCGGGTGATCTATCCGGGTCTTGCCTCCCATCCGCAGCACGACCTGGCCTCCCGCCAGATGCGTGGATTCGGCGGCATGGTGTCGTTCGAGCTTTCCGGGGGCCTCGATGCGGCGCGGCGCTTCCTCGGCGCCCTGAGGATCTTCACGTTGGCCGAAAGCCTTGGCGGGGTCGAAAGCCTCATCGAACATCCGGCGATCATGACCCACGCGAGCGTCCCGCCCGAGACCCGCGCGGCCCTCGGGATCTCCGACGGCTTCATTCGGATCTCCGTCGGGATCGAGCATCCCGACGATCTCGTCGCCGATCTCGCGCGCGGCCTCGAAGCCGCCGGCTGAGCTTTCCGGCGCCTAGGCTTCGGATCCGGCCGGCTACGGTCACCCCCCGGGGCCGACGCTCACGGAGTGGCCGACCGCTCGCACGCCGGCCCCTGCCCCCGACAATCGTGCAGCCAGATGCTCCGCGCGAACGCGGACCGGATGCTCCGCCGGCAGGCGTGCGACCACGACCGAGAGCGCGGGAGCCAGCAGACGCTCGGCCTCTGCCGGGCGGCCGGTGTCGACGAAAAGCTGCGCCTGCTCCACGCGCACCTCCACCACCGCCGGATGCTCCGGACCGAACGCCGCTTCGAGCCGCGCGGCGGCCTCCGCGAAGCGCGCCTCGGCCGCCTTCGTGCGACCGAGTCGGGCGAGAATCCGGGCCTCGTCCGCGAGCACCTGGCCGAGTTCGGGGTACCCCTCGGCGCGGATCCTGCCGTAGCCTTCCCGCGCGGCCGAAAGATGGGCGAGTCCCTCTTCGTGATACCCCATTCGGGCGAGGAGTCGGCCGAGTTCATGGTGCTTGGGGGCCAGCTCCGGATGCGAGGGCCCGAGCACCTTCGCGTAGGTGTCGAACGCCGACCGGGCATAGGCCAGCGCGCCTTCGAGGTCGCCGCCGTCCTCGAGCACGCGGGCGAGGTTCGCCTCCACCTCGGCGACGTCGAGGCTGCCCGCTCCAGCCAATCCTGTCCGCAGCGCGAGGGCGCGTTCGAGGGCCGAGCGTGCACGCGGCAAGTCGCCAAGATCGTGGGCGAGCATGCCCTCGTACAACGACACCCGCGCCTCGACGTCGCGGCCCTCGGCACCAGCGCGTGCCACCGCAGCCTTGGCGTGCCGAAGCCACGTGCGGGCTGCGTCGTAGTCGGCCAAATGCCGCCCCTCGACGTGGACGAGTACCGCCCGTGCGAGGGCAAGCGTCTCGTCGGCCCCCGCCGCATCGGCCGCGAACGCGGCCGCCTCGAGATCCCGTGCAGACGCCTCGTAGTCCCCTGCGTAGTGCTCGAGCATGCCCAGACGCAGTCTCGCCTGGGCCGCCAAGTCCTCCCGCCCGGTGGCCGTGGCCGCCTCCACGACCGTGCGGGCGAGGGCCACCCCCCCTTCGTAGTCCCCGGCGAGTTGGCGTCCGAGGGCCTCATCGAGCCGCGCCCGCAGGGCCGTGGCCGCCTCCACGTCGCCTACCGCCGCATCGAAGCGAAACGCCTCTCGGTCGCACGTCTCGGGGGACGGCAACGAAGCTGCGCCTTCGGCGGCGCGGAGGATCCGCTCGCGCCCGCCTTCCGTGATGGCCGCGACGAACGCCTCGAACGCACGGGCGTTGCGTTCGAGGCAGTAGGCTGCGACGTGGGAGGCCGCCTTCCCGTCGGAGGTGTCCTGTTGTTGCGTGCGGCAGGCGCGTTCGGCCGCAGCCCCCCACGAAGCCGCGTAGCGCGACAGGGCCTGGTCCACTCCCGGCAGGATCTCCCGGGCGAGCGCACCGTCGTCCTGCTGCCAGACCTGCGCGACCCGTTCCCGGCGCTCGTCGTTCCAGATCCGTTGCAGGCGTCCGGCGCGGGCGCGGCACAGTTCCTCGGCGGCGCTGCGCTGGACGGAGTATCCGGCCACCGCCGCCGCGATCGCGGTCGTAGCCAGGGCCACGGACCAGACGCGCCCCCCCGGACCGAACCTCGAAAGACGCGCCAGCAGGGCCTCCATGCTCGGAAACCGATCGGCGGGATCGGCTGCGAGGCCGCGCACGAGGGCCCGCCGCACCCGCGCCGGCACGCCACTACGGTTGGGCGGAGCGACCACACGACCATGTGTGACCGCTTCGACGAGTTCGTCGACGGTGCGCCACCGAAACGGGCGCGCGGCGTACAGCCCCTCGTAGAGGGCCACGCAGAACGAGAACTGGTCGGAGGCCGCGGTGCCGCGCTCGCCACGAAGTCGCTCGGGCGCCATGTAGGCCAGGGTTCCGAACCTCGACAGGTGCCGTTCGTCCGCACCGGCCAGCCGCGCGAGGCCGAAATCCATCACACGCACCCGCCCATCGTCGCCAACCAGCACGTTCGCGGGCTGGAAGTCGCCGTGCACGACGCCCGCCCGGTGGGCCGCGGCGAGGCCTCGCCCCGCCTGTCGGTAGAGCTCGAGAACCTCCGAGGGCGAGGGATCGTGCTCGCGCAAGTAGGCGGCCAACGTCCACCCCTGAACGAACTCCAGGACGACGTAGACCGCACCTTCCACCGTGCCCGCGTCGTAGACGGACAACACGTGGGGATCCGACAGCCGGGCCATGGCCCGGGCCTCGCGCAACGCGTCTTCCACGGGAAGGTCGTCGTGGGTGCGGGGCAGGATCTTCAGGGCGACACGACGGTCGAGCCGCGGGTCGTACGCGGCAAAGACGATCCCCTCTCCTCCCGCGCCGAGGGGTTCGAGGATCGAGAAGCGATCGATCTTGCGCAGATCGCGAAACTCCGCGAACGGATCGCCCACGGTGCACGTCGAAGGCGCCGTTCCGGGCGGGGCGTCCCCGTGGAACGCAGGGTCGAAGGGGCCCGTGGCGTCCGGATCCTCGATCGCCTCACGTCGCTCCGGGGCGCCGGTCGAAGGCGGCGCGGCATCGCCCCGTCGAACCGTGGTGCCGGGCGAGGGCGTCCGGCTGCCAGCCACATGACCACGTGGTCGATCCACGCCCGCATCGTAGCGA
>RFGU01000194.1 GCA_003696955.1 Deltaproteobacteria bacterium
CCTCGGCACCGTGCGCGTCGCCCTCGCCTACGACGGAGGCGTCCTCCAGAAGGTGGCCCCCAAGGCTCCCCGCCGCCCCCCCGATGCCTTCCTCGCGTGCATCCACGCGACCTTCGGACCGGTGCGCCTGACGCGACACAAGGAGTCGTTCACCGTCCTGCTCGAAGCCGACGTGCCCCCGCCGGAGCCGGGGCAGCCCCCCGGCGAGGGGCTATGATGTCGGCCGTGCCTTCCCGCAGCGGCGTGCTCGAAAGCTTTGTGTTCGCCGGTGCGCTCGCCCTGTCGTGCGGAGGCCGGGCCGACCCGAAGACGGCGCCGCAGGCCGAGGCCGAACGAGCCCCGTTGCCGCCCGCCGCCGAGCGTCACCAGGCGGCCTTCGAGGCGGCGCTGCCGACCGCCGAGGATTTGCTCGCGGACATGGACCCCATGGCCGCGGCCCGTATCGGACGCGCCTCCCTCGAACCTCCATCCTTCGATCCCGGCCGGGTCGACGAGATCCTCGGCCGGCGCGACGCCCTCTTCGCCGAACTCGCGGACATCCGGATCGACGTCCTCGAACCCATGCAGGCGGCCCTGCTGCGTGCCGTTCGATTCGCGCTCTCGGCCTACTCGGACCGGTGGCGGAGGCGGCGACCGACCCGGCGCTCGCCCGGCTGGATCGTGGCCGAGTTCGATCGCTTCGTCACCGAACTCGAAACCCGCTCTGCCGCGGGCCGGACGGAGGGCTTCGACGCGGCCCTCGCGGCCGTCCCTGCGGCCGTCGCAGCCGCCTTCGACGATCTCGGGGGCACGTCGATCCCCGAAGGTCGCGCGGCCGTCGCCGACCTTCGGACCCTCGCAAGACGCCTGCGCCGCCTCCCCCTCGACGGCCCGAGTGCAACGAAGGCCGCCCACGCAGCCGAGGCCTTCGTGCGGGCCGCCACGAGCCTGAAGGACGCCCTGCCGCCGCCGGACGCCGCCGCCCGCCCCTACGATCTCTCGGATCTGCGGCCTCGGGGCGCGGAGGACACCCTCGTGCGGCTCGAATCGTCCTGGGGCCCGCGCGCCCTCGAGGCCTTCCTGGCCGACCAGGAGGCCGTCTACGTGCCGGCGCCCCGTTTGCTCGCCACCCTCGAGGCGACTGCGGCCCATCTTGCGGCCCTGCGGGTCGCCCCCCCCGGCAAGACCCGGGCACGGCCGGTCACGCCCGAACGCTGCTCCGCCTTGGTGGAGGAACTTGCGCCCGCCTTTGCACGTTTTCCGCAGGTCGCCGGGGTCGACATCGACTGCCGCGCGTTCGCCCGGACCTACGGCGAGCCCATGTCCGACGCCGAACTGGCCTTTCGTCTCACGCGGGACGGGTACGCCCGGGCGGCCGCCCGTGCGCGTCAACGGGCGGAGCTTCCGGTGCTGGCCCTGGTGACCGGCCGGATCGCCGAGGCCGTCCAACCCCTGGCCCAGAGCATCGCGCTGCTCCTGCACGCGAAGCGTCGGGGCGCCGCCTTCCTGGCCGTCGCCGAGGCCCGGTCGAGGGTGTGCGCCGCGATGGCCGCCGTGTACCTGCACGGCCGCGTCGGGCCCCCCGAGGCCATCGAGGACAAGCTCTCGGGCACGTGCCCATCGCCCGCGGCGGCCCTCGAAGCGGCGTACGCCCGGCCCCACGCGGCCTTCGCGGGGATCGCCCTCGCGTCGATCGCCGGGGGACCGGCCGAACTCGCCGCCCTCGACCGTTACCCCTGGCTGCCGTACGGGCTGATCGCGACGATCTCGCGTCCCGAGGCGAACACGTCACCGCCCCCCGTCCGGGTCGAGCCCCTCGATGGCGCGTCCGACGACACCACGCCGACGTCCAGCGGGTCCGAGGCCCCGCGGACCTCCCGATGATGGCACGGCTGTCCGACGACCCTGAGCTTACGCAGGAGGAACGAGTAGGCCTGGCCCAGGGACGTCACGCCGACGTGGCCGAGGCCCTGCGGGCGCGGGGGCGCCCGGACCTGGCCGGGCGGGTGTACGAGGCCATTTGGGACTTTTCGCGTGCCGTCGAGGCGTACCTGGCCGCCGGCGCGGCCATGGCGGCCCTCGAGGCCGCCCTGGCGTCCGAGGACGCGGCCCTCCTCGGCCGCGTCGTCGAAGCGTGCCGAGCGGAGGATGCTGCGGTTCGCGTACGCATCGCCGAGACGTTGCAGGCGCGTGGCCGGGCCTCCGAGGCCGCAGCCTTGCTCGCGGATCACGCCGACCCCGAACCGAGGATCCGGGCCCTCGCCTCCGCGGGCCGCGTCGTCGAGGCGGCCGAAGCCGCCGTGGACGCGGGACTCGACGCCATGGCCCTCGAGTTGCTCGCCGAGACGGCGGACACGGTGTCACCCCGAGCCTGGGCCATCGAGGCCCGCGCCCGTTGGAACCTCGGCGACGTGGAAGGCGCCGTCCGAAGCGCGCAACGCTGCCTGCGCGAAGGCGGCGACGGCGACGACGTGCGCCGGATCCTGTCGGCGGGGCTCGCCGCCCTCGGGTACGTGACGGCGGCACACCGGGTCCGGCCCGAGGCACCTCCGGCGCAGGAGGCCGCCCCGCCGGCACGCTTTCGCGTGACCGCCCCCCTTGCTCCTCGGTTCTGCGGCGCGGCCTACCTGGCGCAGGATCGGTTCACCCTCGAGGACGTGGAGGTTCATCTGTTGCTCGCCGATGCGCCGCCGGACGACCCCGAAGCCCGCCGGATCGTGGCCGAGGCGCTCTCCGACGCCCTTGCCGGGGACGCCCTCGCCCACCCGGCGGTCACCCAGGTACGGTTCGCCGATCCGCGCTCCGGGTTGCTCGTCCTTCCCCACGAGGGAGCAAGCCCATTGCCCACCCCCGAGATGGCGCCCCCGCTCGGACTCGTCGCGACGTTCTTCGCGTTCCTGGCCGCCGGTCTCGCTGTGGGACACGGGGCGGGGCTTGCGAACGGTGGTCTCCTTCCGACCCAGTTCGGCCGCGACGCGCTGGGTCGCCCGCGCCTTCCCCCGTTCGGCGTCCACCGGCTCGTGCCCCTCGCCGGAACCCAGACGGCGGGCCTCGAGGCGAGGCTGCGGCTTTCGCCCCCCGAAGTGCGCACCGGCAGGCCCTGGACGCCGGCCGCCGACGTCTACGGCCTCGTGCGCGGCTTCGTCGCCTTCGCGACCCGTACGTGGACGGACGAGGATCTGGCCGGCGCCCTCGCCGGGACGCGGGCGCCCCGAACCGCCATCGACCGACTTGTCGCTGCACTCGCCTCGGACCCGGTCGAACGGCCGACGGCGGCCGAGGTGGCCGAGGCCCTGCGTGCAATCGCTCGGGCCGTGGGGGAGGCGACGACCGGAGCCGAGCCGGCCTCGTTCGCCCCGCAGCCCCTTCGGCCCTCCTCCATGCCCACCGTGTGGGTGGAGGCGGCCCCGACCTGGACGGCGTCGGAACTCGACGCCCTCGCGGCCGCAGAGGACCCGTACCTGCAGCCGGTGCTCGACCGTCACGGCCGTCGTTTCGGGCTTGCGACCTGGCCGCCCGGCTCGGCGGTGATGGCGTCCCGTGACGCGGGCGCCGAGCGGCGATTGCCGCGAGGGGCGCTCGCCCATCTGACCGGCCCGCTTCGCCAGGCCATCGTGACACGCCTCGGGCCGCGCAGCCTCGTGCGCGTGCCCGGCGGTCACGTTCTCGTCGCCCTCGACGACGTGCTCACGAGATGATGCCGCGAAGGGCGTGGTGCAGGTAGCCGTCGACGAATTGGTCGGTGTCCGCGATGGGCAGCGACGGGTGCTTCTCGCTGATCCGTCCGGTGCGAAGCAGGGACGCGATGCCGTGGACCACGGCCCACAGTTCGTAGGCCGCCGTGGTCGGGTCGAGGTCCGCACGAAACGAGCCCCGACGCACGCCTTCCCGCAGGGCCTCACGCACCACCTCGAGGGGCTCGAGAAAGGCCCGAGCCTCGGCTTCGAGCAGGCTCTTCCATTCGGGGGCATCCTCGTCGGCGAGCACGGTGTAGAGCCAAGGGTTGTCGCGGGCGAACCGCACGTACGCCCGGGCCATCTCCGTCACCTGCTCGGCCGGATCGTCCGAGACGTCGCGGGCGGCCCTGAGCCGCTCGGCCAGGCGGGAAAGCCCGGTGCGGCGAATCTCGTCGAGGATCGCCGCCTTGCTGTCGAAGTGCTGGTAGAGCGCCGTCGTGCTGATCCCCAGGCGGGCGGCGAGTCCTCGCATGGTGATGCCCTCGGCCCCGTGTTCGGTGCCGAGTGCCAACGTCGCCTCGAGGATCCGGTGGCGCAGATCGTCGGTTTGCATTTGATCGGGGGGCACGGTCGCACGGTACCATCGTCGTCCCGAATGGAAACCCCCGTTCGAGTCAATTCGCTGCCGTGCTTGGGTCGATGTCGACCGTCTCGCGGGGCACGCGTCCAAGGCGGACCATGGCCGGCGCAGCCGCGGCGCGGCGGGGCGTGGCGAGCCGCGCCGGGGAGGAGACGCCCAGCGTGGTGACGGTCGCGAACGCCGTTATTCGCCGGTACAACGCGGCCCTCGGTTTCGGCGTCGCCGTCGCAGCCACCTACCTGGTGGCATGTGCGCGCACGGTGCAGCCGGGGGACAGCGGCGAGTTCGCCACGATCCTGCTCCGGGGGGGGATCCCCCATCCACCTGGCTATCCCCTCATGCGCATGCTCGGCGGGATCGCCCGGACCATCGAGGCGGCCGGGGTGCCGTCCATGTGGGCGGCCGCGCTGCCCTGTGCCCTCTTCGGGGCCGCCGGCTTCGCCGTCCTCGCCCGGATCGTCGCCCCGCCTCGTGTGGGATGGACGGGGCTTGCCCTGGTGGCCCTCGCGGGGGTCTCGCCGACGGCCCTCGGCCACGTTCCCGATGCCGAGGTTTGGGGGCTGTCGGTGTTCCTGGCCTCCCTCGTGGTCGCCTCGGTGCTTGCCGATCCCGCTCCGCCCCCGTGGCGCACGGGCCTGTTGCTCGGCCTTGCCGGCGCCCATCACCAGACCTCGGTCTTCCTCGTGCCGATGGTGGCTTGCGCCGAGATCCACCGCGCAAGCGGAACGACCTGCTCGGCCCGCGCACGTTCGGCCATTCGTCGAATCTCTGCCGTGGCGGCCGGAGCCCTGCTGGGGCTTTCGGCCTACGCGACCTTGGCCGTGGGCGAAGGCGGCGCGTTCCGGTGGGGCGATCCGAGTTCCCCGGCCGGCCTCGTCCACCACGTGCTGCGGCGGGACTTCGGCACGTTCGATCTGGGCCTATCGGGCCTCGACCTGCCGGCGGGTCTGCTCGTATCCGGCGCACTTTCGCGTATCGCGAACGTCTTCACCCTCGGGCTCGTCGATGCGCCGACGGTGGGTGCCCTCGTCCTGTTGCTCGCCGGTGTGCCGGTCTTGCGGCCGGCGCGACCGTTCGCTGGAAGGCTCGTCGCCTTCGGCAGCTACGTCTCGCTCCTGCTCTCGTCGGTGGTGTTCGCCGCCCTCGGCAACCTGGATCCGCGAAGCCCCTTCGCACGGTGGATCCTCGAACGTTTCGACCTCTTGCCCCTGGTCCTGGTCGTGCCGCTCCTTGCCGCGGCGCTGCACCCGGTCCTTGCGCGCGTCGGTCGGCTCCGAAGCATCTCGCCCCGACTCGCGGGCGCCGTGCTCGTCTCGGGCCTCTTCGTGACGCAGGCGGCCCGGGGATTCGCCCACGGCGTCCCGGCCGACGAACGCACCACGGAGGCCTACGCTCGGGCCGCCTTGGCCTCGGCGGCCGCCGGTGCCCTTCGGGCCCCACCCAAGGGCCTCCCCGGTGCAATCCTGCTGGGTTTGGACGACCACCGCACGTTTCCCGTGCTCTACCGCCAGGCCGTAGGTGGTGATGCCCCACAGGTTCTCTACCTCGACGCCAGTCTGCTCGCCCACCCGTGGTACCGGGCGCGGGCGCGGGCGCGCTTCCCCGCCGTGCCGGACGTGGACCGGCCGGTGCGCCTCATCGGAAGCCTGTGGACCACGCCCGAGGGGCGCACGATCCCGGTGTTCGTCACCCATCGCTTCTCCCGCCCCCTCGTCCGGGACGTGGGGCTCGTCCCCCACGGGACCATCTATCGCGTGACGGGCCCGGCGTCGGCCCCTCCCCCGCCCCTCGACGCATCGGCGGCCGCCCACCTGCGCGCCCTCGAAGCCGTGCGCACCGCCCTCGGGCGGCCCGCGGGGGCCCCGTTGCTGGACGCCGCGCCAGTGCCGGCCGGGCACCCCTTCGCCGGCGATCTCCTGCTCGCCGCCGCGGACCCGACCCGAGAACTCGTCGAGGCCCTGCGCCGCGCCGGCCGCGACGCCTTGGCCGACCGGGTCGTCAAGGCCTTCTCGGGGCGCTCCCCCTGAGTCCGACGATTTTTTTCGGGCAAACGTGCAACGCCGGCCGGCGAGGGCCGACCTAGGGGGCGGAGGTACGAACTACATGACATCCCACGTCTCCCACGATCGATTCACGATCCCCCATCCTTCGCCCCGGCAGGGCTTCGCGGTCGCATCCGCCCTCGCGTCCGCCCTCGCGTTCTCGGCCTGCACCACCGAGAACCCGAATCGTTTGCCGGAGACCACCGGCACCTCCGCAGGCACCGGCGAGACCACCGGGGGGAGCACGTCCGAAGGCGGCGACACGGCGGGCACGACCGAAGGCGCCGGCACCACCGAAGGCAGCGGCACGACGGGCGCGCCAGGCCCCGTGTGTGGCAACGGCATCGTCGAGGAGGGCGAAGCCTGCGACGACGGCAACGACGTGGACGGAGATGGCTGCGAGAGCGACTGCACCGAGACGCCGTCGACGTGCGGCAACGGGGTCTTCGAACCGGACGAGACCTGCGGGATCTCCCTGAACCTCGAGGTGCCCGCCCCCGTCACGTCGATCGCCGCCGCGGATCTGGAAGGTGACGGCGACCTCGACCTCGCGCTCGCGATCCCCGGCATCTCTCGAACCGTCGTGGTGGAACTCGAATCGGCGGCGGAAGTCGCCCGCCAGGAGGTCCTGAGCGGCACGCCGCCGGAACGGGTGCTCTTCGACGACTTCACGGCGGACTTCGCGACCGATCTGGTGGTCACGGGGGACGACGGGATCTTCCTGGTCGAAGGGGACGGGGCAGGCGACTTCGGCGTCGCCAGCAAGATCGGCGCCCCCGCCCGCCACCTCGCCGCCACCGACGTCTCCCCCGACGGCCGCCGAGACATCCTGTCCGTTTCCGGCACGTCGGGACAGCTCATCATCTGGCAGATCCATCACTACGTAAGCCAAGGTGGCGGCACCTTCGATCTCCAGCCGGCATTCGATGGTAACAACATCCTGAACTATCCGCCGCTGCCCGTGCTGTCGGCCGACCTCGACGGCGACGGGCTGGCCGATCTCGTCTACCAGCGTCCCTATGCCGACGAGTTGGTCGTCGCCGTGGCGACGGCGCCCGCCGCCTTCGACATGCCCAACGGCGGCATGTCCCTGCCCGATACGGCGCAGGATGCGGTGCTGCACGACGCCAACGACGACGGCAACCCCGACCTCGTCGTGGCGCTCGAGGGCACTGCGGGACTCTACCTCCTTCGCGGGACGGGCGCGGCCACCTTCGGCTTGCCGAATACCCTCGCCGTCGACGCACCGGTCGAGCGCCTGGCCGCGGCGGACGCCGACGGGGACGGCACGGAGGATCTCGTCGTCGGGTACGTCGGCGGCGGAGTCCAGGTGCTTCGCCGCAGCGGCCCGCTGGCCTACGAAGTCCTCGTGGACGAGCCGACCGCGGACACCGTGGCCGACCTGAAGGTCGCCGACCTCGACGGCGACGGCGCAGCCGATCCCATCTTCGCCGTCAAGGGGGCGGACGAGCTGACCATCCTGCTGAGCAATCGTTGAACGAGATGGGAAACGAACATCGACAACAGGAGCATTCGACCATGCAACGTACCATCGCAATGTATACTTTGAGTCTGGTGTGTGTCGTCGGAGCGTGTTCCGAGGGCATGGACGGCGAGGCCGGGGGGATGAACCCCACCAACGGCATGCAGACCGCCGGAAGCACCGGGGACACCACGGGGGAGACGGAGGGGGCGACCGCGGGCGGTACCGGCACCGAGGGCACCGCGGGGGGCTCGGGAACGAGCGGGGGTGTCTGCGGCGACGGCATGCTCGATCCCGGTGAGGCCTGCGACGACGGCAACCTCGAGGACGGCGACGGCTGCCAGGCGGATTGCACCCTTCCTCCGCCGGGTTGTGGCGACGGCACGGTCGATCCCGACGAAATCTGCCACGCCATCGAGCCCCTTCGTGTCGTGGACTTCACGCCGACCGGCATCGAGGCGGCGGACCTCGACGCGGACGGCCGCGTCGACCTCGTCGTATCCGACCTCGAGGGCCACGCCGTCCATCGGTGGGCCCTCGACGCCGATGGTACGGCCATCGAGTCCGAGAAGTCCCATCCCGCGGGGATGTCTCCCCTGCAGCTTCGCCTTCTCGATGCCGACGACGTGGAGGGGCTCGACCTCTTCGTGCTGCGCGAGGCCACCGACGCGTGGGGGCTTTCGGCGCTCCAGGGGCTTCCCGGCGGGCTCTTCGCGGCCCAGACGGAGGTTGCGGCCGACGCGGTGCTCGCCTTCGATGCCGGGCACTACGACCTCGACGGGGCGCCCGACCTGATCGTGAGTCTCTCCCAGTTCTTCACCGATCCCGTGCTCCTCGTGGTGACGAACCTCGACCTCGGCGACGTGAACCTCGCCTCCCAGATGGCCGGGGGACTGAACGTCTACGACGAGATCCCCTACGCGTGTCTCGCGGACCTCGACGGCGACGGCCGAGAGGACGTGGCCTTCGTCACCACGGACGAGGCGACGGAGGTCTCGTCGTTCTACGTGGCGCGATCGAACCCGGCATACCAGGACCAGGACATCCTGGGCTTCGATCCTCCCGTCAAGGTGGGATCCTTCCCCGAGGCCGCGGGGGCGCACTGCGCCGATCTCGACGGCAACGGTCTCGAGGACTTCGTGGTGGCCCATGGTGACGGATCCCTCACCGCGGTGTTCATGGGGGCCGGTCTCACGGTGGACCGATTCGCCTACACCCAACTCGGAGCTGCGGCCGTCGCCCTGGCCACGGGCGACGTCGACGCGGACGGAAGGCCGGAACTCGTCGCCGGGGACGCCGACGGCACGGTGCACTTCTTCGACGTGGACGGGCTCGGCGATCCCGTCGAGGTCTTGGCACTCGACGTGGGCGAGGCCCCGGCACAGATCGCCCTCGCCGATGCAGGTGAGGACGGCATCGACGACGTGTACGTCGCCCTTCCGGCGACGCGCACCATCGTCGCGTTGCGTGCGCGCCCGTGATCCCGCGGCGGCGGGGACGGGCCTTCGCGGATGCTATCTTCGAAGGCGTGTCCCCGTCGTCGTTCTTGCTCTCGGCCGGCCTTGCGCTCGGTGCCCCGAACGCTCACGCGGCGCCCGATCCGGTCACGAAGAAGACGGCCTTCCTCGCGGCGAAGTCGGTGCCCGCCCCTCCCCTCGGCCGACCGGCGCGCGCAGGCCAACGAGCCGAGCGTCCGGTCTTCGCTCGTCATGCATGGACGGACGAGGTCGTCGCCCTCGAGGGGACGTCCGTCCCCACGATTCGGTCCATGCTGCGGTGCCACTTCACCGGGCGTTCGGCGCCGATCCCGGCCGAACTCATCGACAAGGTGCGTGCCACGGCCGCCACGTTCGACACGCGCAAGGTCCTCGTCATCAGCGGCTATCGCTCCCCGAAGTACAACCTCTGGCTGCGGAAGAAGGGACGCGAGGTTGCGCGCAACAGCCAGCACACACGAGGCATGGCCATCGACTTTCGTCCCGAAGGCGCCGACATCCGGGCCGTGTACCGCCATCTGCGGCGGACCCACGAAGGTGGCGTCGGCTTCTATCCGGTGACACGCTTCGTGCACGTCGACCTCGGCCCTCGGCGCACCTGGCGCGGGACCTGACACCGGGTCCACGGGTGTGCGGCCCGACCTTCTCGCCGCCTCACCGCGCATCGTCGAAGGGCCACGGAATCCGCCCCGACCGCAGGGCCCCCACGAGGGAGCGATCCGCCTCCAGGAACGCATCGGGGGCGAGAGCTTCGACCCCGAGCACCTCGACCAACCCTGCCATGCTGCCGTCGATGGCAGCGAGCAGGGCGTCCTCCGACACCCCTTGGCGAAGGCGGGCATGGAAGACGTGGAGCCGTACGCGGGGGCCACGTGGCCGGTAGTCGTGCTTGATCGTGTGCAGGTGCGGTCCGATCTCCAGCCACGCGGCCGCGCGTCCCCACTCCTCGGCAATCTCGCGCACCACGGCCGCCTTCGGGGTCTCCCCGGCCTCGATCTTGCCACCGGGCAACTCGAGGGCACCGCCTCCGAAGCTCGCGTTCGCCGGGCGTCGTTGCACGAGGATACGGCCGGGAGCCGACCAGACGAGGGCGGCGCCGACCTCCAGGGGGTTCACAGCGTCGTGCACGCTTCGAGTATGGACGCACGATGCGCAAATGGCCTATGCTCACGCCTGCAACATGCGCCTTTATTCCGGCAAGATTCCGCACATCGCACGGGCCATCGCCGACACCCTGACGGCCGACGGGCACATCGAACTCGGGGATCGCGACGAGTTCATCCAGGACGTGGAGTCGATCCTGCGAGAATACCTGCGAAAGGAACGGGAGATCACGGAGCAGGCCAAGGACATCCTCGAACGAAGGGCCCTTCCCTACTCCGACCTCTACAAGGTCAAGCGCCAGATCGCCGAGGATCAGGACTTCGGCCTCGGGGACGAGTCGGTCAACTGGATCGCAACCCAGCTCATCGAGCTGTTCATGCGGTCGGCCTTCGTCGAGGAGGTCTACAGCGACGATCCTACCCTGCGTCGGATCCTCAAGGACATCCTGCGCCGAAACATGCAGCTCGATCAGGATCTCGACCGCGAGGTGCGGCGGCACCTCAGGCACCTCGAGGAGGGCACCTCCACCTTCGAGGTCGAGTATCAACGGCAGCTCGAGCGGATCAAGCGCAAGCACGGACTCGAGTAGTCCCGTCCCATGGCCCACGTCCTCGTCTACCTCCAGCGTACGCCGCTCGGCCTGCACCCGGGGAGTGCCGTTGCGGCGTGCATGGCGCGGGAGCTTGCGAGCAAACGTGGGGCCTCGGTGCTGGGCATCTGCCCGGGGCTGTCGGATCCTTGGGATCCGGCCATGGAACGAGCCGCCGGCCGCTTCGGCTGCGATCGCCTGCTCTTCGTCGGTGCGACCGAGGCCCGCGAGTTGGTGCGCCGCCTGCGTCCCGTCCATCTCCTCGTGCCGTGGACCACCGAAGGCCTCGGTGCGGCCATCGGCACCGGGCTCGGCGAGCCCATGGGGCGGATCGTCGACGGCCCCGGCGTCGGACATGGACCGCTCGATACGGTGACGGCCGTGGCCGCCGGGACGCATCCGTGGATCGACCTCGAAACGCGCCTCGAGGGGGAGTACACCGCGGACGCGGGCATGGTGCGGTTGCCCGAGTGGCTGGCGACGCCACCGGAAGGCGCGCCCGAGGCTTTCGTCCCCCTTTCGGGGCCGCCGGTCGAGGCCGTGGTCCATGGCCATTCGAGCCCCGACCTCGATGCCGCACTCGGTGCGTTGGGAGCTCGGCCCGTCGCGGCCGATGGCGTCGGCTCGTCGCCCGAGGGAACCCTGTTGTGGATCGAACTGGACCGGGAGGTCCCCCTTCCCGACCTCGACACCCGCGGCGCTCGGACGAGCGTCGTGGTCGTATCGCCCCACGTCGGGCCCCATGGTCGGGACGACCTGCGGTTTGCCGACTGGGTCTTTCGAGGCGACCCGGTCGAGCGCCTTCGCACCCTCGCCCGGCCACCATGGACGACGCCGACGACGGGTTGACCCGTGTCCTCGCGCGGTGGCTGGGCGCACCGTCGACGGTCCCGATCCCGGCGACGTCCACGGTTCCGGCCGACGCCCTTCCCGCGCCGCTCGAGCACCTCTCCGAGTCGAAGTTGGCGGAACGGTTGCGCACGTCCCGGCCCCCGGACGTCGTCGCGGTCCACGCTCCGGGTGCCCGTCTCCGGCGGGCCCTCGCGGCCCATCCGCCGCCCCTGGTGGTCGTCACGGGCCCCGCCGACCTCGATCTGGGAGCAACGGCCCACGTGCTCGGCCCGAACGCCCGCGTGGTCGTCGGCGCGGGCACCATCGTCGTGGCCGCCCTGGCAGGCGAGGAACTGGCCGGTTTCGTGCGGGCCCTCGGTGACGATCTGGCCTTGGGGATCGCCCCGACCCCCGCATGGTGGCCCCGCGTCCATCGGTCCGTGGTCGACGCACGCCGCCGAGCCTGCATACAGGTCGACCTGGGCGCGGTCGCCACGTTGCCGGAGGCACCGCGCCGCAGGTGGGAGACCCTCGCCGAGGCAGGCGACGATGCGTCCCTGTGGATCCCGGCGGGGGTCGCCCCCTATCCCCCACGGGACGCGCCGCCCCCCGTCTGGTGGGCGGCCTGCGTCGCCGGCGCGCTCGAGCGACGGACCGGGCCCGTCTTTCCCTCGCCCAGGGTGGCGTCCCTCGTCCTTCGGCCGCCCCGTGCACGGCCCGCGCCTTCGCCCCGGTGGGCCGAAGCCCTCTTCCTCCAGGCCGGACGGGCCCTGCCCGAGATGGCACGAGCGCCGGAGATGGATCGTCCCGATCCCGACGCCGGGCTCGACGCCCCCTCCGCGGCGTTCCTCGCCCAGGCCGTGCGCCGACGCAGGTCGCGGGCCGACGCGCTGCTGGCCGACGCGCGCAAGGCCGTCCCGATGGAAGCCGACGTGGACGGCGATCGGATCGATCAGGTGTTGGCCGTCGCGGGGACGGAGCTTTCCGAGCACGAAAGCAAGGTGGTCCTACGGGCGGCGGGACTCGCCGTGACGCGACAGGCCGTGGCGACGAGCGCATCGGCGGCGGCGAGCTACGCCGAGCGCATCGGCTTTCCCGTGGTGCTCAAGGCCGCAAGCCCGGACTTGCGGCGCAAACAGGACATTGGCGCGGTCGCCCTCGACCTGCCCACGGCGTCGGCGGTACGACGGGCCTACACGGCGATCCTGCGGGCGGTGGAGACACGGGCCCCCACGGCGCGGATCGACGGCGTCATCGTGGCCGAGATGATGCCCCCGGGCCTCGACCTGCGGATCGCCGTCCGCCGACTCGACACCGGCGCGCCCGGCATTCGGGTGGATCTGGCCACGGGAGGTGTCCTCGCGGCTCCGGTCTTCGACCTGTTGCCCACGACCGAATCGGGCGCACGATTGCTCGCTCACCGGGTGCTCGTGGCCCTCGAAGGGCGCACCCGGCGCGCCGACGATCCGGCTCCCGAGGTGCTCGCGCCGGTCTTCGCGTGCCTGTGGCGGCTGTGGAACCGAACCGGGGACCGGATCCTCGAAGTGGAACTCGACCCCGTTCGCTACGTGTCCGCCGATGCCCGCCCCGTGGTCCTCGACGCGCAGATCCGGCAACGGGCCCACCTCGAGGGGCTCTGATCGTACCGCCGATCAACAGACCTTGCGGGCATGGGCGAGCAGGGTCTGCCGTTCGTTGCGGGCGGGATCCTCGAGGACGTAGTCGAACAGCCGCGCAAGACAACGCCCCATCTGCGGCCCCGGCTCCACGATCCCCTCGGCGGCCAGGTCGCGCCCCGAGATCGCAAGTTCCCGCGGCGCCATGGGGCAACCGCGAAGGGCCCGCTCGACCCGTCGTCGTTGCTCGTCGGGGGCTTCGTGGAACGCGAGGGCATCGGCCACCGCCTCCCGCCCGATCTCGGCCGCCGCCCGGCGGATGGCCGTGTCCGCGGATTCGCACGCCACGCGACGGGCGGCGTCCGTCAGGAGCGCCCGGATCCGCGCCTTGTCGCGATTGGAGATCTTCAGGGCCGAAAGGGCGGGCTCGACGCGTCGTCGCTCCACCGTGTCGAGCAGGGCCGCGAGGCGAAGGGGCGGATCCGGCGGCAGTCGGTCGACGCGCTCCAAGAGCGCCTCGACGTCCGTTTCGGGCTCCGGCAGGACGTGGCGCCACAACCCCGTTCGCCACATCGGCCGTAGGCCGAGGGAGGCCCGCCGCGCCCCGAGCAGTTTCCACAACTCGTCACGGATTCGCTCCGCCGCCACCTTGACGAACACGTCGAGGGTCTCGGAGATCGCGTCGTGAGTGTCCGGATCGAGGTCGAACTCCAACGTTGCACAGAATCGAACGGCCCGCATGGGACGCAGCCCGTCCTCGCGAAACCGCTCGACCGGATCTCCGATGGCCCGGATCCGCCTCCCGCCGAGATCGCCGAGACCGTCGAAGTCGTCGATGAACGTCCTTGGTCGGGGACGATAGGCGAAGGCGTTGATCGTGAAGTCTCGCCGTGCGAGGTCGGCATGCAGATCTCCGTGGTAGACCACCCGACTCGGTCGCCGCCCGTCCTCGTACGCCCCCTCCCCCCGGTACGTCGTGACTTCGACGTGCAGCTTCGGGGCCAGGACGACCGTGACCGTTCCGTGGTCGATCCCCGTAGGGATCGTGCGCCGAAACGCGGCACGCACCTCCTCGGGCCGCGCGGACGTGGCCACGTCGAAGTCGCCGAGGGGGCGACCGAGCAGCACGTCTCGGACGCAGCCGCCGACGATGTAGGCCTCGTGTCCGAGGGACGCGAGCCGTTCGAGGAGGCGCAGCAGGGCGTCGGGAAACGGCGCCCGTTCGAGCAGCGCGAGGGCCTCCTGGGGTGTCCTTGGGGGTACGGGCACCATCGTCGCCGGCCCGGACCCTACCAGACCGGAGCCCTCCGAGCCGCCGCGCGCCTCGAGGACGAGGCGTTCCGTTGGGGGCCAGGGTCCCCACGTTTTCCATCGCAGAGGCTTGGGGTAGGCTCGTCGCGTGCTTCGTGCACGCGCGACGGCAAACGACCCCACGAGGCGACGCGTCTGCCGATTGCGCGCGCCACGGATCGCTCTGGCCGTGCAACTCCACCTCGCGGCCGCAGGCGTCCTCACGGGCCCTGCAGGGTGCGAGATCGTGGACCCCGGCCCCGAGGTCGGGGTGGCCGGCCGGTGCGTCGTGGACAGCGCGTACTTCGTCGAGCGGGTCGTACCCGAGTACCTCGAGAAGTACGACTGTCGGAACGCCGGGGACGGGGGATGCCACGACGTGGGCAACGGATCGAGCATCTATCGTCTCCACGACGTAAGCGACGTACTCGCGCCCTCGCCGCTCGATCCCGAATCGGCCTGGCCCGAGCCCTGGCAACGCAACCTCGAGGCCACGGTCGCCCAGATCTCCGACTGCGACGATGCTTCCTTGTCGCCCCTCTACTCGGAGCCTGCCGGTGGAGACACGCGAACCCACGGAGGCGGCGACCTGTTCCCGCCCAACGGCCCGGAACTCGAACTTCTCCAAGGATGGCTGGACGCGGCGCCATGAGTTCGGTGCGGCCGACGACCCGATTCGCGACGGCCGTGGCCCTGTGCTGCACCTTGGCCGTGCCCGGCCATGCCCTCGCCGCTGGGAAGCGGCGAGGCGCGAAGGCGGCACGCGCCCAGACGGACGTCCGGGCCCAGGCACGCGTGATCGTCGAGCGTGCGCCGGTCTATTCGGGGCCCGGGTTCGGCTACCGCGTCATCGGGACCGTGGAGCGGGACGAGGTGGTGGCCCTGGTGGAACGCGGCCGGCGCGGCGGATGGACCCGGGTCCGGCTGGAAAGCGGCATCGTCGGCTGGATCCTCACCGAACACGTCCACGTCTTCCTCTACACGGACGACCGGGAGCCGTCGCGCCTGCGCAGGTTCGGCCGCAAGCTCCGCGAGACGCTCCTCGGTCCACCGAACCTATCGATCCACCGATTCACGGGTGCACTTTCGGCCGGCGCCCTCGGCCGGGAGGGGCTCTTCCTGGTGCGCCCAGGGGTGCTCGTGGCGCCCCACGTGGGTCTCGAGGCCTTCGTGGGGCCGTCGTCCGGGCGCGAAGCATCCCGCGGGATCTTCGGCCTTTCGACCCAGGTGTTCGTCACCCCCCATCTGCCGGCGACGATCTTCGTTTCGGTGGGCGCCGGTGCCGTCTACACCAAGGGCAAGGTGGATACCCTCGAGGAGGCGACCTGGTCCGGCCTGGTCAGCCCCGGCGGGGGCTTTTGGATCGTGTTCAAGTACAACATCGGGATTCGATTCGATGTCCGCAACCACATCTTGTTCCGTGCCGACACGGCACGCTCCATGCAGGAGTACTCGGGTGCCCTGGCCTTCTCGTTCTGATCGGACCAACGGCGTGACGACGGACCGCAAGGTGCGTCGAGCGCTGCTCGCGGCCTGCCTCGTGGTCGTCTCCGGCTGCGCGCGCGCCGTGTTGCCGAGCGAGAAGGCCTTCTTGGCCGATCCCATCATGCAGTTCGACGAGGACGACCTCGAGACGGCTGCCGACGAACACGTGGCGTCCAACCGCGAAGGCGCCTTCGGGGGCCAAGGCGCGGGAGGAGGAGGCTGCGGGTGCAACTAGGCCCGGCTCGTGCGCGGCCTTGGCGGGCGCCGTGGCTTCTTGCCGGGCTTGTGGCCGTATGCGCCCCGCGCCCCGCCGACGGCTCCGGCGACAATCGCGTGCGGGCCGGCGTGACCTACTTCCACGAGCCCGCCCGCAACACGCCCCTGTCCGTGGTCCATCCCCAGGTAAGCTACAGCCAGGACTACACCCGACACTTCGGCATGTCCCTCGGCTACGACGCCGACATCGTGACGGGAGCTACGCCCCAGATCTTCGGCGTCGACGTCACCTCCTCGGCGACCAAGTTCCAGGACGTACGTCACAACGGCACCGTGGGCCTGCGCTTCATGTCCGACCTCGCCACCTTCCGCATCGGCGGCGGCTTCGCCGGCGAGAACGACTATCGGTCGGGAACGATCCAACTCGGCGCCACGGCGGACCTGTTTCAGCGCAACACCCAGGTTTCGGTGGACTACGTCCACAACATCGATCGGGTGTGCGACGCCGCCAATTCGGCCACCCAGGAACTCCTCGAGCTACGGGCCCTCGACAGTTCGGACCTCTGCTTCCGGGACTCGGCCGAGACCACCACCCGCAAGCTCTCCATCGACACCGTGAACCTGTCGATCACGCAGGTGTTGACCCCGTGGCTCCTCGGTCAGGCGGGGATCGTCGGCCAGCACCTACGCGGGTTCCAGTCCAATCCCTACCGGCAGGTACTCCTCGGACGCCGCGCCGTGCAGGAACACCTGCCCGACATCCGCAACCGCATGAGCGTATTCGCCCGGCTCAAGTTCGCGTTGCGGCCGGTTCGTGGCAGCATCGAACTGTTCGGCCGTTTCTATGCGGACTCGTGGGCCATCGAGGGCGTGACGGTGCAGGCCGCGTGGGACCAGTACCTCGCCCGGCCCCTGATCCTTCGTCTGCGCGGGCGCCTGCACGTCCAGGACTCGGCCCTCTTCTACCGGGACGGCTCCGAATACGCCTCGTCGGGCGCGGCCGGGAGCTACTGGACGGGCGACCGGGAGCTTTCGGCCCTGATGAACACGACCCTCGGCGCCAAGCTCACCTACCTGGCCCGGGTGCCGGCGAACTCCCGGATCCGGAGGATCGAGTCGTTTCGGGTGTCCGCCAAGACGGACCTGCTCTTCTATCGCTCGCGCACCGACAATCCGGCGTTCTCGCCGAACGCCGAACGCACACGCGGGCTGCTCGACGCCATCGTGATCCAAGCCCAGGCGGGATTCGACTTCTGACGCCGCAGCCCTTCCTACTCGGTGCGGGCCGCCTTCTTCGATCCCTCCGTCGACTTCGGATCGGCGCCCCCTTCCTTACGTGGCACGAGGTCGGCCGTGCGGCCGCTACGGAGTTCCTCGATGCGCAAGCGGGCCTTGCGCTCCCGTTCGGGATCCTTGCCGCCGGACGCCCGGATGAAGGCCTCGAAGGCCGCGATGGCCTCCTTCGACCTTCCGAGCTGTCCCAAGACGACGGCCTTCTCGTGGATCCACGAAGGATCCGCGCGCAGCTCGATCGCCTTGGCGTAGGCGTCCACGGCCTCGGAAAGCCGCGCTCGGTCCGTCGACAGTGCCCGGGCGAAGGCCACCCAGTCCTCGGCGGTCGCCCCGTCCGATCCGACGACCCGCGCGTAGGCTTGGGCGGCAAGGTCGCTGCGACCGCGGCCCATGGCGGCCTCCGCGAGCTTGCGGTCCAGCTCCACCGGGTGCTCCCCCTCTCCGCGGATCGCCTCGGCGAGATAGTACTCCGCCTCGGCCTTGTAGTTGCGCTCCGGCAAGAGCGCGAGGGCGAGACGCCCTTCGCACTCGATGGACTGCGGCACCTTGTTCGCGCAACGACGCAGTAGGATCGCGACCCGAGCCGTGTCTCCCTTGCGCTCGGCCTCCGTCGCCTCGGCGAGGACCTTGGCGAGTTCCTCCGGGGCAAGTTGCGGCTCGCTGCGCGGTGGCGGCGGGTCGTTGCGCGGCGTGCGGAACGGGCCGGTACGCTCGGGGCGCTTGGGCGGCGCGATGACGGGATTTTCGGTTACGCGCTGGGGCGAGGGCTCGTCGCGCCCCTTGCAACCCGGCACGAGGGCCGCCGTGGCGGCGAACACGAGAAGGACGGCGCGGTCCATGGCGCGCAAGTCTAGCAGCCCGGAAGGCTCCTACGACCGCCCGAAAGCGACGGCGAGCCCGGAACGTGCCACGCCGCGGCAAACCCCTTCGAACCTCGGGTACGGGCCACGAGCCTCCACGCTGCGAGGTCGTCGACACCGCGGGGCGGAGCGGCCTAGGTCTTGCACTCGGCCCAGGTGTGGCCGACCCCCACGTGGACCTCGATGGGCACGTCGAGCTCGATGGCCGTGGCCATGATGGGGCGCACCTTGGCGACGATGTCGTCCACGGCGTCCTCGCGACACTCGAAGATGAGTTCGTCGTGGATCGTCAGCAGCATCCGGGCCCGTTCGTCGTGCGCAAGCGCCCGCTCCACCCGAATCATGGCGACCTTGAGGGCGTCGGCCGCGCTTCCCTGCAACGGCGTGTTGCGGGCGATCCGCTCCCCATGGGCCCGGGCCGCGCCCCGGCGATCGAGCTCGGGGATCCGGCGCCTTCGGCCGAGGATCGTCTCCGCGTAGCCGAGCCGGCGCGCCCGGGCGATGACGTCCTCCATGTAGGCTGCGACCCCCGGGATCTTCTCGAAGTACTTGCGGATGTACAAACTCGCCATGCCCCGCGGGATCCCGAGTTGTCGGGCCAGGCCGAAGGGCGTCTGCCCGTAGATGACGCCGTAGTTGACCGCCTTGGCGATGTTGCGCATCTCCTCGGTGACCTGGTCGTCCGGCACCTCGAAGATCTCCGCGGCCGTCCTGCGGTGGACGTCCTTGCCCTCGCGAAACGCCCGAATGAGGTTCTCGTCGCCCGACAGGTGGGCAAGGATCCTCAGCTCGATCTGCGAATAGTCGAGGGACAGGAGGACGTATCCTTCGGGAGCGTAGAACGCCTCGCGGATGCGCCGCCCGTGTTCGGTGCGCACGGGGATGTTCTGCAGGTTCGGATCGATGCTCGACAGGCGCCCCGTCTGGGCCACCGTCTGCCGATACCGCGTGTGCAATCGACCGGTTCGCGGATGGATCAGGCGCGGCAGCGTGTCCAGATACGTGCTCTTGAGCTTCGCGAGGGCGCGATACTCCAGGATGAATCCGACGATGGGATCGAGCGCAGCGAGTTCCTCGAGGGCGCGGGCATCGGTGGAGTAGCCCGTCTTCGTCTTGCGCGTCGGCGGCAGGCCACGCTCTTCGAACAGGAGTTTGCGCAGCTGTATCGGCGAGTCCAGGTTGACCTCGTGGCCCGCTTCGGCGGCCACCTGGGCCCGGATGCGATCGATCTCTCGCGCGAGCGCCTCGCCCTGCCGTGCGAGGGCCTCGCCGTCGAGGAGGATCCCACGCCGTTCCATGGCACGCAGCACCGCCGCGAGCGGCATCTCGACCTCCCGGAACAGGCGCTGGATCGCGGGGCTCGACGCTTCGAGCCACCGATCGAGCGGACCCTGTACGGCGGCGACCGCCTCCGCCCGCGCAAGGACGTAGCGCGCGGCGGCGGCAGGCTCGACCTCGACCCACGGCTTGGCCTTGCGCCCCTTCCCTCTCGCTTCGACCTCGGTGGGCAGTGCGGCGTCGAACATGTCGCGCGCGAGGGCCTCGATACCATGGTCCGAGCGTGCCGGATCGATGGTGTACGAACAGATCGCAGCGTCGAAGAGCGGCAGGGGCAAGGCGCCGTCGTTCTCCTCCCAGCACTCGAAGGGCGCCTTGTGCTCGGCGGTCAGCACGCCACCACCCCCGCGAGGCGCGAGCAATGGCCGCAGGGCGTCCATACGCGCGCGCACGTCGGCCCCGACTTCGGCACATGGGTCGGCTGCGACGTCGGCCGTGACCCCGAGCCACACGAACGCGGGCGCCGGGCCGTCGCTCGCGGCCGCGACGAAGCCCACGCCGAGCGGTCGGGCGCGCATGGCATCGGTTTCCGACGGCAGGATCGCGACGACCCACCGCCCCGTAGCTTCGAAGGAGGCCGCCAGTTCCGTGAGCACGTCCGGGGATGGCTCGACGAGCACGCGATGGTCGTCGTACCGGGGGACGAACGTCCCCTCGACGCGGCCGATCTCGATGGGCGCATCCGCGGGTACCGTCCCGGAGCGCCCGTCCCCCGGAGCCTGCCTCGCCATGGCCGCCACGTCCCGCAGCATGGAGCGAAAGCCGTACTTCTCGAAGAAGATGCGGGCCTTTTCGGGATCCATTCCCGGGTCGCGCATGGCATCGAACGGCGGCACGTCGGCGTCGCGTACCAGCTCCACCAGGCGGCGGGAGATCCGCGCGTCCTCCGCGTGCTCGATGAGTCGCTCGCGGCGCTTCTTCTGCTTGATCGACGGCGCCGCCGCGAGCACCCCCTCGAGGTCACCGTACTCGGCGAGCAACGCCGCCGCGGTCTTGGGACCGATGCCCGGCACCCCCGGCACGTTGTCCGACGTATCCCCCGTCAGCGCCAGGAAGTCGGCGACCTTCTCGGGCGGAACGCCCATCTTGGCCTCGACGGCGGCCGGATCGTAGACGACCCGTTTCATCGTATCGTACAGGTAGATGGGGGGCGGCCCGTCCGTCACGAGTTGCATGAGGTCCTTGTCGCTCGAGACGACGACCACGGGATGCCCTTCGGCATGGGCGCGGGTCGCGATGGAGGCGATGATGTCGTCGGCCTCGATCCCCTCCTGTTCGAGGTGGGGGATCGAAAGGGCGTCGAGGGCCTCGCGGACCACCGCGAACTGCGGTACGAGGTCGGCCGGGGGCTCGGGTCGATTGGCCTTGTAGGCGGGATAGAGTTCGTTGCGAAACGTCTCCTTGCCCGCGTCGAAGACCACCGCCAGGTATGGGGGCGCCGCCTCGCGCCGCAGGGCGTGCACCATGCTCACGAATCCGCGGACCGCGTTGGTCGGGGTTCCATCCGGACCGGTCAGCATGGGCAGGGCGTGGTATGCGCGAAACAGGAAATTGTAGCCGTCGACGAGATAGATGGCGCCGTCGTCCTTGGGCAGCTTGTCCGGAAGGCTCACGCGGTCCCCTCCCCCGCCCGCTCGGCGACGCGGGCGCGCAGGAACAAGAAGATGGTCTGCACCATGCTGGCGACCGGCACGGCCAGCAAGGCACCGACCAGGCCGTAGACGTGTTCGCCGGCCAGCAGGGCGAAGACGACGACGACCGGATGGATGTGGGCGGAGTCCCCGATGATCTTGGGATTGAGCACGTTGGCCTCGACGAGGTGGATCCCCGCGATCCAGACGAGGATCCCGACGGCCGGCCCCAGGGAGGGCCCCCCCTCGCCCGACAGGAGGGCGAGCAGCGCGATGGGGATCGAGGAGATGATCGTGCCGAAGATCGGAATGAGGCTCATGACACCGGCGAACACGGCCAGCAAGGGAGCGTACTTGATCCGGAAGACCAGCAGGCCGATGTAGGTCAGGACCCCGTTGACGAGGCAGATCATGAGCTGGCCGCGAATGACACCGGCAAGCCCCCTGTCGAGGCCGCCGAGCAACTCGTCGAAGTCCTCCCGGTACTCGATCGGGATGAGTGAGCGCACGAAGCGGTTCACGCGGTCGAGGTCGACGAGGATGAAGGCGGCCAACATGAAGGTCAGCAGGAGCTTCGTCAGGAAGCCGAACGTACCGGTGACCACACGCTGCAACATGGGCCCTATGGCCTCGGTGACCTCGGCCCCCTTCGCGGCCACGAGGTGCCGCAGTGCATCGGCCACGTCGCGACCTTCCTCCGGCGACGGCGCCCGCACCGACCATCGCCCGTCCCCCTCCTCGGTGACGGCAAGGCGCGCCCCCGCCAGATCGACGCGATAGCCGCCGTCCGGTAGGGGATGGACGGTAAGTTCCGTCTTCGACACCGGCTCCGACGGCAGCTCGACGAGGGGCGCCACGTTGGTCTCGACGAAGGCCGACACCTTGGGGATCCACTGCTCGGAGATCGTCGCCTGGATCTGGGGTGCGGCCACCTTCAGACGCGACAGGTCGCTGACCACGGCGGGCAGCAAGAGGCCCAGGAACAAGGCGAACGTCCCCCCGATCCCGAGATACAGCACGATGACCGATCCCACCCGCGAAAGTCGCCCCTCGAGTCGCGCGACCGCCGGTGCGAGCAGATAGGCCACGAGCAACGCGAACACGAAGGGCAGGATGATGCTGCGAAACAGCAGCACGACGAACACGAGGAAGAACAAGAAGCCCCACAGCCGCGAGAAGCGGCGTACCGTGGTCCACCAACCCTCCCGGCGCTCCCCCTCGAGACCCGACGGGCGGTCGTCGCTCATGGCTGGGCCTCACGGAGATGGGAGTCCGAGCGATCGGCCGTGGCGACGGCGATGTCCTCGGTCACGGCGCTGTCCCATGCGCCGCAGTGCTCGCACCGAAATCGGAAGCGTTCCATCCGTCGCCCGCAATTGCGGCACGAAATCGCCGGAGGGTCCACCGGGGTCATGGCCACCTTGCGAGCCTCCTCGCGGTGCCCCCGGCTCAGGTGAAGGCGTACGAGGGCGAGTTGTGCCAGGGCGCTGCGCCGACCCACCCGCGCCAGGGCGTCGGCGGCCTGGTCGGGATGCCGCCGGGCCACGCGCTCGGCAAGGGCCACCACCAGGTCGGGGTCGGTGGCGACGCGCAGGCTCGCCAGCATACGCTCGACCATCTCTGCGAGGAGCCCCTGCTCGCTCGCCCACGACCACGCCTCCGGCACGAGATCGTGGGCGCCCGCCGGCGCGAGTTCCCACGCCCGCTGCCACGCCTCGAGGGCCACCTTGGGATTGCCGACCGTCGCCTCCACCCGGGCCCTGGCCGTCCATACGTGACCACTGTCGGGGGCCAGTTCCGTCGCCCGCTCCACGAGTTTGCGCGCCTTGCGATCGTCGCCCTCCACCATGGCGACGAGGGCCTGCCCCGCGAGGGCGTGCCCGCGGCCTACCCTGCTCTCGCGCCGCCGCCGCCCCTCCACGAGCTTCTCGTGCCGCTCCCACGCGGCCGCCGCCCGCTCCCACGCACCGGCTGCCTCGAGCGCTCGGGCGAGGGACTCGAGGGTGGCGACCGAGCGGGGTGCCAGGCTGATCGCCCGCACCAGGGCCCCCACGGCCGCCCGCTCGTTGCCCTGGGCCAAGAGGTCCCGGCCAAGCCCCACCAGGGCCGCCACCCGCTGCTCCTGGGGCAGATTGGCCGACGCCAGCACCGTGCGATGGATGGACTTGGCCCGTTCGATCCGCCCGCGCCGGCGGTCGAGGGCCGCAAGCGCCAGGAAGCACGTGGTGTCCTCGGGCTCCGACTCGGCAATCTCCTCGAGCTCGTGGGCCACGTTTTCCCGATCGCCCTCCGCCAACTCGTAGAGCACCCGCGACCTTCGGCGCAGCCGTTCGTCGAGGGTCTGGACCTTGGGCGCGTATCGGCGACCGAGCACGACGCCGCCCGCGAAGGCGAGCACCGCCAACACGATCCAGCCGGTCATCGCGCCCCTCCCCCGCCCGGATCCAGCTTGGGATGTAGACCGCTCTCTTGGACCTTGCGGGCCCGATCCAGCCGGATCTTCTCGGTCATCACCTTCTTGGCGCCGCCCGTATCGAGGTGGGCCTCGGCCGCAAGAATCTCGTCCTCCTCGTGCTGTCGTAGGGGCAGGGTCCGCAGCTCGAGCACCTCACGCTCGAGCTCCCGCACCCGGCGTTGCGTCCGCGCGGCCGCCCGGATCCGAAACGGCAGGCGAATCGCCAGGGCGAGCCAGGTGGCGACCGCCACGGCCCACCCGGCCATGAGCGTGGACACCTTGGTCTCGTAGCGAACGCGGCGGAGGGGCTCGACGAGATCGAATTGCGGGACCCAAACCAGGATCTCGACCCACGTCTCGTTTTCGTTGAGGGTGACCGCCGTCAGGGCGATGCCGCCGATCAAGAGCACGAGGCTTGCGCCGAGGTAGATCTTGCCGACGAGGGACACGGGGGTGCCGCGACGATAGCAAGCGGTGTACCATCCCGCCATGGACGCGCAACACGGCATCCACCGTCGTCGTCGCTCCGCGGGGCGTTCGGTCTTGCTGGCCCTCGGGCTCGGCGCCGGCATCTCCGCGGCCTGTGCGACGAGCGACCAGGTCCTCGAAGCCCAGAAGGAACTCGAGATCGTCGAGCAGAAGAAGCGCGCACCGGCGGAATGCAAGCCCGGGATCGAAGAGCCCTGCTACTCCGGGCCGGAGAACACGGCGGGACGGGGCCTTTGCGTCGAGGGCATCCGCCGCTGCGGCGAAGATGCCCGCTGGGGGGCATGCAAGGGCGAGGTCCTGCCCACCCGCGAGGTCTGCGACGGCAAGGACAACGACTGCGACGGCATCGTGGACAATGGATTCGAACGTCACGGTGCCCTGTGCTGGCGAGGGCAAGGCGCGTGCCGCAGCCAAGGGACCTGGCGCTGCGCCGCCGACGGCAGCAAGTCGGAGTGCGACGCCCCGATCATCAAGCCCACGGCCGAGATCTGCGACGGCGTCGACAACGACTGCGACGGCACGCCCGACGACGGGGACGTCCAGGGCACCGGCGAGGCCTGCAGCACCGGCAAGGCGGGCGTCTGCAACGCCGGCACGAAGAAGTGCGTCGGCGGTTCCATCCGCTGCGTGCAAAACGTCGCGCCGAGCGTCGAGATCTGCAACAACCTCGACGACGACTGCGACAACACCGTCGACGAGGATTGCATCTCCGCCGAAGAGGCCGCCGAGCAGCTCAAGAAGAAGTGACGGCCACGGCTGGCCCGGCGTGCACGACCAGCCCGGCGTGCACGACCGCACCGGCGTGCACGCCCAGCCCGGTGTGCACGACCGCACCGGGCCGCGCCTCGGACGGAACGGCGTCCCGGGCCCTCAGGCCAGTTCGGCCGAGATGGCCTTGAGGCCTTCGTGCTCCGGTGCCTCGTCGAGGCCGCGGCGAATCATGGCCTGGGCCTTCTGCACCTCGCCGAGGGCCCGGTGAGCCTTGGCCAGATGGTAGTAGAGGTCGCCCCGGTCGACCGCGCCCGTGCGATCCGCGTTCTGCAGCAGCATCGTCCGGTAGACACGTAGGGCCGTGTCCCAGTCCTCCTCGGCCTCGGCGAGCCGCCCGAGCACGAGGAGCGTCTCGGTATGGGTCGGATCCACCTTGTAGGCCTCGCGGACGAGCGCGGCGGCCTGGGCCGAGTCCCCGCCCCGTTCGAAGGTCTGGGCCAGCCGAGTCAGGTCGTGGGCGAGCACCTTGGGCGGCCGTGGCGACGAGCGGCCCACGGCGACGAGCCACTCGTACATCCCCTTGGCCTCGTCGAATCGTTCCGCCACGAAGAGGGCGTCGGCAATCCGCCGGTTGAGTTCCACGTCGTCCTGCACGTGCTCGTACTCCGCCGCCAAGAGGCGAAGGGCGGCATCGGCGTCGTCGAGCCGCTGGAGCAGGAGGTCGACGCGCTCGAAGAGAAGGGCCCGCCGCCGTGCCGGGTCGCGTTCCCGTGCCCCGAGCACCTCGAGCAGATAGGCGACCTTGGGCCAGTCCTCCCGCGCCCGCGCCAGTTCGAGGAGGGCCGCCGCCGCTGCGGCGTTGCCCGGATCGAGCGCCAGTGCACGCTCGAGGTGCTCGATGCGCGTCGAGGGGTCCGTGGCGAGTTCCGAAAGACGGACGTACAGCCGGGCGCCCTCCTCTCCCTTCGGATCGAGGGCGGCCGCCCGCTGGAGCGAAAGCCGCATGGCCCCCGTGTCTCCCCGCGCCTCGTACACGGCCGCCAACGCCACGATGGCGGCGACGTCGTCGGGGTGGGCTTCGAGCAGGTCCTGCAGCAGGGCCTGGGCCCGATCCGTTTCGTCGAGGTAGCGGGCCAGGATCTCCGCCTGTCGTGTGACGAGTCGCGCTGCAAGGGGCTCGTCCCCGGCTCGTCGGGCCTCTTCGGCCCGGCGCTCGAGCTCTTCGGCGAGGTCCGCCCACCGCTCCTGCTCCACCAACAGACGGTCGAGCCACTCGATGGACTCGTCCGTCGCTCCCCCCTCCGCGGCCAGACGCCGCAACCAATCGATGGCCGCGTCCGGGTCGTCCCGGCGCTCGGCGGCCAGCCGCGCCAGCTTTCGCAGGGTCTCGTGGCGATCCGCCGGTTCCGCAAGGACATCCAAGCGGCGTTCGAGCAGGTCGGCCAGGTCGCTCCAGCGCTCGGCCGAGCGTAACAGCACCTCGAGGGCCGCCGACGCACTCGGATCGGCCGGATCGTCGGTGAGCATGTCCTCGTAGACGGCGATGGCGTCGTCGGTGCGTCCGAGCTTGTCGACGTACAGGTGCGCGAGGCGTTCCCGCAACTCGCGGCGCGCGGAGGGATCCGCGGTGCGCTCGATCCGATCCGCCAGCGCGGCGGCGTAGGCTTCGACGTCGCCCGCCTTCGCGAGCGCCGCCAGATGGGCATCGTCGGCTTCGGCATCGTCCGGCTCGAGGTCGAGCAGGCGTCGCCACAGCTCGGCCGCGCGGGCAGGATCCCCAAGCCCCTCGGAGGCGGCGCGGGCCGCCGTCCGCAGTGCTTCGACCTGTTCGGCCGGGTCGTCGAGCACGTCGGCGAGGGCGGCATGGGCATCGACCATCGCGGCCGTATCCCCGGCCCGCTCGGCCAATGCCGCCTTCCATCGCAGGACCCCGGGGTGCTTCGGTTCGGCCGCCTCGACCACCGCGAGGACCTCCCGCGCTCCATCCACGTCCCCGACCCCCTCGGCGATCCGTTCCACCGCGGCCAACCCTGCGACCAGTGGGCTCGCCCCCTCCTTTTGGGCCTTGCCCGTGGCGTAGACCAACAGCTCGGCGGCCCGCGCTGCAAGGGATGCCTCGCTCCCGAGAGTGGCGATCCGCTCGACCGCGCCTTCGTCGAGGGGATCTTCCGCCAGGATCGCCCCGTAGACCTCGAGACGATCCGGGGCCGGTGCCGACGATCGCTCGAGCACCTCGGCGAGCCGACGCAAAAGCGACAGACGATCGAATCCCTCGGCGCGGGCCAGCCGGAAGCGCAACACCGTCGCGATCCCGGCATCGTCACCGGCCGCGTCGTAGACCTCCTCGAGGGCATCGAGCAGGCGCGCCGGGGGATCGTTCTGCAGCGCGGCCAACAGGCGCTCCAACGACGTACGCACCTGCGGCGACGACGGTTCGACACCATGGGCGTCGAGGGCGTGGTCGAGGGCCGCTTCGGCGCGCCCTTGCTCGAGGGCATGATCGGCCAGGCGCAGGTAGGCGCCGACGCGATCGGCAGGGTCGGGTGCCTCCTCCGCGATGCGACGCGCCACGCTCTCCCACAAGGCGTCGCGTCCCACCTGCTTCGCAAGACGCTCCGCCCACGACAGGTGCTCCACCTCCGCGGTCGCCCCCGGCGTCTCGACGAGATGGCCGAGCAGGTCCAGCGCGCGCTCCGGGTCCGCAGCGGTCTCCTCGGCGAGTCGCGCGGCGAACACGGCCACGTCCCGGCCGAGGGACGAAGCCCATCCCGCCTCCTCGCCGACGGCCTCCAATCGACCGAGGAGATCCGCAAGGCTCCCGACGCGCATGGAAAGTCGCGCCACGTGCTCGAGCACCTCCCCCCGCCGCTCCTCGGGCGCCACCTTCAGCAGATGCAGGTAGGCGTCGAGGGCTCCGTCTGCATCGTCGAGCCGCTCGATGGTCAGCCGGGCCTGTTCGGCCAGGGCCTCGTATCGCTCGCCGGGGTCTTCCGCCGTCTCCGCCCGTCGCGCCAGCAGGCGGACGAGATCGGACCAGCGCCCCGCCGCCTCGAGCGGGCCCCGAAGGCGCCCGATGGCCTCGCCGAGCACCTCGGGATGGGCCGCCGCGAACGAAACGAAGGCGTCGATCGTTCCCGCATGCTCCGGCGCCGTGTCCAGTGCCTCGACGTAGCGCTCGAGGGCTCCGTAGACGTCACCGGCCTGCTCGTCGAGCATCCGTGCCGCGTCCACCAAGAACGCGGCACGCCGGCCCGGCTCCTCCGCCAGTCGAGCACGATCGACGATGGCGTCGACGGCCTCGGCGTGGCGCCCAATGGCGGCCAGAGCGCGCGCAAGGGCCTCGAGCGCCTCGACGTCCCCCGGATCGTCGACCACCATGTCCCGCAACACCTCGACCTCCGCGGCGCGGTCCTTGATCGCCTCGCGCAAGAGGCCTGCGAGCTGCCACCTCAGGTCGCGCCGGGTCGCGGGATCGGCCGCTGCCTCGATTCGGCGGCGCAACACCTCGGCGAGTTCTTCGCTCGAGCCGCTGCGTTCGTAGGCCCGACCGAGTCGGGACAGCGCCTCCTCGTCGGCCACGTCGATCTCCACCACCTCGCGCCAGACGCGTTCGGCGGCCTCGGGTTGGACGAGGACGTCCTCGAGCAGCCGCCCGAGTCGGCGCAGCAGCTCGAGCCGCTCCATGTCGTCGAGGGAGCGTTCGATGCGGTGCTCGAGCACCGTCTTGAGACGTTCGTGGTGACCCAATCGGTCGAGTGCCGCGTCGAGAAGCTCGAGGGCCTCGGCGTCGTCGGGCACCAGTTCGAGGGCCTCGTCGAGGGCCTCGGCGGCCCGCGCCGGGTCATCGGCTGCGGCAAATCCCCGCGCGGCCGCCACCAGCAGGTCGCGCCGGCGTTCCACGTCGTCGGCCAGCGGCTCGGCGCGGC
Source organism: Deltaproteobacteria bacterium (assembly GCA_003696955.1). Lineage (GTDB taxonomy): Bacteria > Myxococcota_A > Polyangia > Nannocystales > Nannocystaceae > J032. Next base: position 29,152 of record RFGU01000194.1, read on the forward strand.
TTGCCGCCGCCCGGGCCTCCGCCAGTGCCACGGTCCGCCCCAGGCGCTCGGCAATCCGCTCCACCTCGGCATCGAGGGCCTCGTAGACCCCCGGTTCCCCGGGCTCGGCCAGGGCTCGGGTCAAGGTGCGAAACGCGGCCTCCTCACCCCCTTCCCCACGCAGTTCGAGCGCCGCAATCTCCCGCAGAATCTCGTGACGCCCCACCGGATCCTCCGTGGCCGCCAAGCGCCACTTGGCCAGTTCGACGAGCCGGTCGATGCGCCCTTGCGTCTCGTAGACCGGGGCGAGCAACTCGGCGACCGTCACCCGCAGTCCCGTGCGCGCCTTGGCCAAGGCCTCGAGTGCGGCCACGGGCCCCTCGTCGTCGGGTTGTTCGGAGAGCCACGCGGCCAACACGTCGAGCGCGCCGTCGGGGTCGCCGAGGGCGCCGTCGAGCACCTGTGCGAGACGCTCGTACAACGCGGCCCGCTCGTGGGGGGCGGTGGCCCGGTCGAGGGTGTCGCGCAGCAGGTCCGCACGCTCGGTGTGACGCCCCGTTCGCTCGTACAGCGACTCGAGCTGGCGGCGCGCCTTCTCGTCCTCGGGGTCGGCCAACACGATGCGCTCGTAGGCGGCCACGGCCCCGTCGAGGTCGTCGAGCACGTCGAGACATACGCGCGCCGCCCGTTCCAGCATGCTCGCCTCGTCTCGCGGCTCGGCAGCGGCGTCCGCAGCTTCCAGGTAGAGCGCCCGCAGGTCCTCCCAGCGCTCGGCCGCCGTCAAGGTGCGTTCGAGGTCGCCGAACGCATCGGCATCGCCCGGACGCGCCCGATGGATCCGCGCGTACAGATCGGCCGCACGCCCGAGCCCCGTCCCGATCCGCTCGATGATCTGCGCGGCCTCCCGGGCCACGGCCAGAATCTCGGGACGATCGTCCATGGCGGCCGGCCCCTCGAGCACCTCGCAGAAGATGTCTGCCAGTCCTTCGAGTTGGCCGAGGACGCCGGCAAGGCGACGGAGATGATCCCGTACCGCGACGTCCGTCGGTTCCTCCTGGAACAGTCGTACGTAGGAGCTGAAGGCACGGTCGAGATCCTCGATCTGCTCCTCCTCCATGCGGGCAATCCGTAGTAGCAGCGCCCGCCGAGCGCTTGGCTCCGTCGTCTCCGCCAGGCGGACCTCGTAGACCTTGAGGAGCCGATTCCAGTCCTGGATCGACGTGAACACCGGTTCGAGCATCTCGGCCACACGAAGGCGCATGTTGGGGTCTTCGAGGTAGCGATCGATGTCCTCGGCCGCGACCGTCCGCTGTGGATCGAGACGCAATGCGGCGGCGAGGTGCCGTACGCCCTCCTCCGGATCCCCGAGACGCTGCCCGTGCAGCCGGCCGAGCCGAATGTGGGTGTCCACCGCGTCCGCGCCGGACAGTCGGCCGAGCTTCCCCGCCAGGTGACCGGCCAGGTCCCGATAGCGCTCCGTACGCTCGTAGAGCCGTTCGAGACGCTCTTCGACGTCGGGGCGAAGGCGCGCATCGGACGAGAGCGACTCGAGGACCGCGATGGCCTCCTCCGGATCGTCGAGGGCGTCGCGCAGGAGGTCGGCGGCCTCGAGCAACAGCGCGTCGCGATCGGAGGCATCGTCGACGTGGGCCGCGCGGGTGCGCAAGAGATCGGCCAGCGCGGCGTGGTCGCCCTGTCGTTCGAGGATTCGGCGCAGGGCCTCGAAGGCCACGTCGTCGCGGGGATCGGCATCGAACACCCGAGCGTAGGCCGCGCGGGCCTCGTCGAGACGGCCGAGGCGGTCGAGGGCCACCGATCCCATGGACCGCAGCACCCGACGCTGCAGGTCGGCGTCCAGGATGTGGTCGACGGTCTGCGTGTACGCCTCGAGCAAGCGCTCGGCCCGCTCGGGATCCGCACCGAGCCGCTCCACCTCGCCCAGCACCTCCGCAAGCTCGGGTTGATCGGCGGCCTCGCGCATCGCCGCACAGAGCACCGCGAACGCACGCTCCGGGTCCTGAAGGCGCTCTTCGTGGGTCTTGGCCACCTTGAGCAGCGCCGCGAGACGACGGCGGCCGGACGGTTGCATCTTGGCCTGGAGTTCCTCGATGGCCAGCAGGGCCGGCCAATTCTGCTCGGCCTCGTAGAGCGGCGTGAGGATCCGGATCGCCCGTTCCCGAAGGTCCTCGTCCTCGAGGAAGGCCGAGACCATCCCGCGCGCCCGCGCATCCGTCGGGGCCAGGTCGAGCACGCGTTTGAGGATGTCGAGGGCATCGGCGTTGCGGCCGAGGTGCTTCGCCAGCACCTGGGCCGTGCGCAGGGAGTATTCGATGCGCGTGGCATCGTCCGACGAGAGGTTCACGAGGCGGCGAAGGGCGTCCTCGACGTCCGCCCAGCGCTCTTGGGCCTCGAAGAGTTCCACGAGCCGTTCGAGGGCGTAGACCGCCAACTCTCGGCGCGCGCGCAGATCCAGGATCGATTGGTAGGCTGCGGTGGCCCCCTCGAGGTCGCCCAGCCGCTCGCGGCGCAGGTCGCCGAGCCGCTTCCACAACTCGGCCGTGTTGCGCGGAAGGGTGCTGACCGAGATCCGGTGTTGCAGGACCTCGTCGAGACGCGCCCACTCCCCCTCCTCCTCGAACAGACGCTCGAGCGCCGAGAGGGCGGCCTCGTCCGTCGGGTCCAGATCGAGGATCTCGGCCCAGGTGAGGGCGGCGCCCACACGGTCGTGGAGCTGCTCGATCTGCACCCGCGCAATTTCGTGGAGGTGGGCCACCTTGTCCTCGGGGGCGTCGAGGAAACCGAGGAAGGCCCGTTTGGCCTCGATCCACGCGATCATGTCGCCCGCCTCGGCATGCAAGCGACACAGGGCCTCGACGGCCTGGCGGGCCACGCGGACGTCGGCCGGTTCGAGGGCGAGCAGCTCCACGTAGGCATCCCGCGCGCCGGCCGCATCGCCGAGCCGCAGATCGAGGACCTGGGCCAGGCGCAACACGCGGTCCACCCGGAGCGTGCGGTCCGACAGGGCGGGACCTTCGAGGGCCTCGCGCCACGTCTCGACCACGTCGCGCACGCGGCCGAGTTCGAATCCGAGGCGCTCGAGACGTTCGAGGGTATCCTCCCGCGTGGGATCGAGCAGGTACGCAGCGCGGGTATCGGCGAGGGCGGCGTCGAAGTCCGCAAGATCCCGCTCCTCGATGTCCGCGATGGCCAGGAGACGTCCGACCGCCTCGTCGACGTCGCCACGGGCCTCGGCTTGAGCCTTCTTGACCCGAAGCAAGCGGATCCGCCCGGCGGCATCCTGGGCGCTCTCGTAGATGGGTTCGAGCAGGGACGCCACCGACATCTGAACGTCCGCCACGTCGAGCAGGGCCTCGAGCATGCTGCGGGCTTCGGCGTTGGTGGGATCGTCGGCGACGACCTGCCCGAGCAGGTCCACCGCGCCGAAGGCATCCTGCAGATGCTCCATCCGCAGGGCGGCCCGGCGGATCTGCAGGTCACGGCGCCTGGCCGGATCGTCGACGAGATCGGCCCAACGTCCGAGGAGTTCTTCGAGTTCGTAGCGGTCGGCCGCGTCCCCTGCCTCCTCGAGCAGGCCGCACAGGCGGGCGATGGCGTCGACGTCGTCGGGCGCCAGATCCACCAACTCCTGGGCCGTGGCGATGGCGCGATCGAGGTCCGACAGGGCATCACGCGCAAGGTCGATCATGGTCTCGAGCAGCGCGCGCTGTTCGCCGGGATGGAAGATGGCATCGGCTCGACGCCGCAACAGGTCGAACAACTCCGCGCTCGCCCCCCGGGCCTCGAGCAACTCCCGCAGGGCCTTGTACGCTCCCTCGTGGGTCTCCTCGATGTCGAGCACCGACCGGTAGACGGCCTCGGCGTCGGCCGTGCGGCCCAGATCCCGGCGCAGGACGCCCGCCAGCTCGAGCAGGAGGTCCCGGCGCAGGAGTTCCTGCTCCCGGGGCACGGGCTTGCCCTCCGCTTCCAGGGCCGCCCGAGCCTCCTGCAGCGTGCGGGTTGCGCGCTCGTAGGCTGCGGCGACATCGTCGACCCGGCCGAGTTCTCGGCCGAGTTGCAGCAGGGACTGGCGGTTGTCCCAGTCCCCCGGCCGCGCATCGAAACGTTCGAGACGGATGCGGAAGGCGTCGGGGCGGCGTTCCTCGATCTCCTCGAAGATCCCGGCCAGGTCCCCGAGTCGATCGAGGCGGCGTTCGGGGTCGGCCTCGGCATCCACCACGACGGCCAGGGCCGCGGCCTCCTTCTCCCGGCGACCGAGGCGGCGGTAGACCGGCAAGAGTCCCTGGGCCACGGGGAGCGCCATCTCCGGACGTGCCTCCCGCAGGGCTTCGAGACGCGCCACCGCGCCTTCATGGGCCGGAGACAGCTCGAGCACCTCGAGGAAGGCTCCGAGGGCCCGGTCGGGGGCGTCGAGCTTGCCGGCCCACAGGTCGCCGAGTTCGAGCAGAATCTCCACCTTGCGGTGGGTCGCTTCCGTTCGATCGAGCAGTGCGGAGAGCGCGTCGGCCAAGGACTCGAGCCGACCGAGGCGCCGCAACAGGTTGGCGTGATCCTCGAGGGCGCCGGTATCGTCGGGCGCAAGCTCTCGGATCCGCGCGAAGGTCTCCGCCGCCGTCTCCAGATCCCCGAGCCGATCCCGCTCGAGCCGGGCGAGTTCCCGCAGCAGGGCCAGGCGCTCTTCGTCGTCGGTGGTCGCAGCGATGCGCAAGCGCCGAACCTCCGCCAGATCCTCCCACCTTCGCGTGCTGCGATAGATCTCCTCGAGCGCCGCCATGGCCTCCTCGTCGCCCGGCGCGACGTCGAGGATCCGGCGATAGTAGCGCTGGGCGTCGTCCGGTTTGAACAGGCGGTGCAGCGCAATCTCGGCCAACTTGCGCAGAAGGTCCACGCGCTCGTCGTCTTGCACGTCCTCGGCTGCGAGCCGCTCTTCGAAGCGCCGCGTAAGCTCGTCCCAACCGTCCGCCGCCTCCGCCGCCCGCTCGAGCCGTCCACGGATCTCCGGATCCTGCGGACGCAGGGCATAGGCCGCTGCCGCGAATCCCAGGGTCAACGATGCCGAGCCGATCTTGTCGGCGGCCACGTCCTGCATGGCTTCGTACAGCTCGAGACGCTCGTCGTCCGTCTCCGCCCCGCCGAGCAGTGCCTCGTAGGTGGACAACACCCGCGCCCAATTGCCCTGCAGTTCGTAGATCGGCAGCAGTTCCCGAGCGACGTCGAGGGCGTCCGGCGAGATCGCGAGGATACGCTCGAGGGCCCGTTGGCCCCGTTCCGGTTGTCCGAGGCGGTCGCGCGAGATCTCGGCCACCCGGCGGTAGAGGGCGACGCGGCGCTCCACGTCGGCGATGCGGTCGGCGGCGCTGTGCAGGATCTCGACGACATCCGCGAGCCGCCCCTGGCTGTCGTAGAGATCCACCAACTCGTCCCACGCCTCGGCCGCGACGTAGGCGTCCCGCAGGGCCCGCAGGGCACGATCGTGTCCCGGAGCGAGGCGCAGGAGTTCCCGGTGGATCTCGATGGCGGTGGCGTGATCGTGGAGGCGGTCGGCCGTGGTCGCCCCGAGTTGTTCGAGCAGCGGGATCGCGGCCTCCGTCCCCTCCACCGCCCGAAGCTTGCGCCGGAGCATCTCGGCGACCCCGACCCATCGCCCTTCCCGCTCGTAGGCCCGCAACAGGGCGTCGAGGGCCTCGGGTTCGTCCCCATGGTGGGTGAGGACCTCGTTCCAGGCGGCGATGGCCTCGCCCCGGTCCCCGAGCCGGGCTTCGGCGAGCCTCGCAAGTTCGAGTCGGCGCCCACGGGCCTCCGCCTCGTCGAGATCGTCGAGACCTTCGCGCAGCAGGGCGATCAGGGCGCGCCAGTCCTTCCGCTCCTCGAAGATGGATGCCAGGGCCGAGCGGGCGTCGGCGTGATCGGGCGCAAGCTCCAGGATCCGACGCAAGGGCTCGATGGCCCGTTGGGGGTTGTGCAGGGCCTCCATCCAAAGGCGAGCGATGTCCCACAGCCGATCGACGATGCGCTCCCGCTCTCCGGCAGCCTCGGCGGCCTCGAGACGCCGCTCGTAGATGGCCAGCAGATCGTTCCAGCGTTGCTGGTCGGCGTAGGTCTGCGCCAAGGCGGCAAGGGTGGGCTCGTGGTTCGGATCGATCTCGAGAACCCGCTGCAGCGTCGAAAGGGCCATGGCCTCCATGCCAAGGCGCTCGCGGTAGAGGTTCGCCACCTCCAGCAGCAGGCTCCGGCGCCGGTCGACGTCCTCGATCCGTTCCGCCCGATCCTTGAGCAACTCGACCAGGGGACTCCACTTCTCGTGGGTCCGGTACAGCCGTTCGAGCTCGTCGAACGCCTCGTCGGGCGCACCGTCCTCGCGCAGGACCGCCCGCCAGATCTCGATGGCGCGCTCGGGGCTGGCGAGGGGGCCCTCGCTCAGGGATGCGATCTCCCGGGCCAGCGCCAGCCGGGTGTCCCGGTCCTCGGACTTTCGTCGTGCCTGGACCAAGATCTGCACGAGCTGGGGCACCTGCCCCTCGCCCCCGAACAACGTGCGGTAGAAGTCCAGCACGGCGGGGTCGGTCGGCCGGGTCCTGCGGATCCGGCGGAAGATGGGTTCGGCCACCTTCGGATCGTCCGTCGCACGAAAGAGCACACGACCCGCGAGCAGCAGGACGTCGTCGCCCGAACCGTCACGCGGCACGCGACTTGCGAGGGCCTTGGCCGTGTCCGCCACCTCGCGCGAACGCAGGCCGTGATCACGCACGAGCGCGGCGAAGAGCGCGGCCGCGGCCTGGGGATCGGCGGGCTGGCTCCAGGCAGCCTTGCGGCAGGCCTCGACGTCCGCCGATCCGGCGGCGTCGACCAGGTTCTGGATGTTCTCTTCGGACGGATCTTCGAGGACGGACTTGAGCGCGGAGAGGACGTCGGCCATGACAACTCGCCCCGGCGCGCGGAGCACGGCCGTGCATCGACCGGCGGGCACGCGCGGGGCTCCAAGGGTACGGCCGATGCCCCCGTCGGTTCAACGCGCGCCCTACGTGGCCCCGGCGGCCGGCAGGCCGAGGCGTGCGAGGACGACCGCCGCAGCGGCCGCCACGTTCAGCGATCCGACGCGTCCGACCCGCGGTATCGTGACGAGGACGTCGCAGTGCTCCCGCGTACGCCGCCGCAGACCGGCGTGTTCCCCGCCGAGCACGACGACGCGACGCGCGGGCAGGTGCGGATCGTTGGCCACTTCGTCGAGCCGTTGCCCACCGTCGACCACGGTGCCGTAGATCCAGTAACCGGCCTCGCGGCAGGCGTCGAGAGCGCGCGCCAGATTCACGACCCTACAAAGCGGCAGGCGCTCGGTGGCCCCAGCGGACGCGCGAACCGCCACCGGGCCCACCCAGGCGCTGCGGTCCTTCGGGGCGAAGAGCCCCTGCGCCCCGAAGAACTCGGCGGTGCGCACGATGGCCCCGAGGTTGCCCGGATCCTCGACGCCGTCGAGGGCCACGAGCACACCTCCTGTCGCCAGCAGATCGTCGAAGGCGGCCTCTCGCACCGGCGCGGCCTCGGCCAGCACGCCACGGTGCTGCTTGCGGGGGAGCCGCTCGTCGAGGCGTTCCTTGGGTACGACCCGAACGCGGTCGGGCGGAACCCCCGCCTCGATCAGCGCCGCCACCTGTCCGCGGGCGCGGGGGCCTTCCGCGACGAACACCCGGCGAACGCGTTCAGGGGCTGCGGCTGCCAGTTCCCGCACCGCACGCTCGCCGGGGACGAGGTGGAGGTCGCCGGCCGAGGGTCGGGACCTGCGGTTGGTGCGCCGGCCACGTTCCGGACGAGGCGACATCGCCCTCGTGTATCGCGACCGGGGCCCGTACGCCAGGAGGTGGGCCCTACGTACCGGGAGGTCCTGCGGGTTCGAGACCGTCGGAGGCCACACGGACCACCATCGGCCGCGTCTCGCCCGGCAGCGCCGGGTGGCCGCACGCCCGGCGCAGCGCCCGAAACGCAAGGCGCGCCAAAGGCGACGGAGGCTTCCCCTCCCGACGACGATACGCCGCCTCGAATGCCCGATCGGCCGGCGACGGCACCACCGGTGGCGTGGCCAGGGCCCCCACGAGTTGCGGGGGGATCCGCGCCGGGTCGAGCCCGTCCCCGAACAACAGGATCCTCGGACCGCCCTGCTCCGACCCAAGGGGCAAGGCGCCCCGGCGGCGGAGCTGGCGTACGAGGTTGTCCGCGCGCGCGGCGTGATCGAGGACGGCCACGCAACGGCCCGCCCCCTGTCTCCCGAGAGCATCGGCCACGGGGCGAAACGACGTGGCCTTCGGGTCGTAACGATGGGTCGCAACGGCCAGTCCCCGCCCCCGGGCGGCCTGCTCGGCCGCTCCCACGGCCCGATCCCCGAAGGCGCCGCTCGGCGCGAGCACGACGATACGCCGCTCGGGGCACGCGCCGACCAACGCCCGCACACGATCCTCGAAGGGAGGGACGAGGTACACGGCCCCGTGGGACGACGAGCCCGGATCGCCCCACGGAACGAAGGTGGGCAAGGGCAGGGCCTGCTCGGCCTGTGCCACGGACCGCGGGTCGAGGGGCCCCACCACCGCCCGGGCCCCGCGGCCGGCCAGGGCTCGGACCGCCGCCCGTGCGCCGCGGGCCGTGTCCACCACCGACAGTTCGACGGGCCCGAGGACCTCGGCGGCCACGACCGCGCCGGCGTAGAGATCGGGCCACAACCCCGAAAGGCGCCCCGAGGCCGGCAGGGCGAGCCCGACGCGATAGGGCTCGGGGCGACAGTCCGGGCCGCGGCGGCCCGCGGCGTCGATGCCCAAAAGCCCCGCGAGGCAGTCTCGCACCTGCCCTTCGGGGAGCGCCTCGGGTGCAGGCAACCGCCGATCCGCCAAGGGGATCGTTGCGACCGCCGCCCGGGCGCGGGCCCGGGCGAAGGCCCGCTCGGCCCGATCGGGTGTCGCGCTCGCCCACGTCAGGAACGCCACCGCCGCCTCGGACGCACCGGAGGTCGCTTCGATGGCGAGGGCTGCAAGGGCCAACATGTTCGCCGTACGAGCTTCGGCCGGCACGCGCCCGACGAATGCGACGACCTTCTCGGGCGCGCCCGTACGCCACGCCGCCTCCGCCGCCAACTCGACGAGGGCCATCCGGTCCACCTCGTCGATCCCGGCGGTGGCCAGCCCCGCTTCGGCCTGGGCCAGGGCGTCGGCGGCATCACCCCGTTCGAGGGCTCGACGGGCGAGCACCACCCGGGCGCGACCCGCCGTAGGGCCTTCGTCCCGTCTCGCCAGCGACCGACGGGCCCGGGCCGCTTCGACGGCCCCTACCGTCGGCTCGGAGCCACCCGGAACCTGCTCCGCCGAACGTGCCGACGGCGGGGCACTCGCCCCCCCCGGCGTGGTCGTACGACAGCCGCCGACGAGCCCCCATGCCACGAGGCAGACGCCGAGCCACCGTGCCGGCCGCAGGACGGGTGGTCGCTCGCCCACGCCCCGGAAGGTACCAGCCGCCGGACGGCGCCGCCGACCCCCTGCCGCCCGCCGTGCACCCATGCTATAGGATGGCCATGCAGCAACGTGGCGGGGATACCGATCCCGGCTGGGGCGAAGCCAGTCGCTACGCGGCGCACCTCGACCGGGGCTGGGACCACCTGGACCGCGGTGCGGTGGACGCCGCGCGCCGGTCGGCCGAGGAGGCCCACCGTCTTCGCCCCGAGGATCCGGACGCCCTCTACCTGCTCGGTCAGGTGGCGGCCGCCGCGGGGTCGCCGGACGAGGCCCTCGCCTGGTTCGAGCGGGCCCTCGAGGTGGAACCGACCTACGTCTCCCCGGCCATCGCCTCGGCCCTCGTGGCCCTCTACGATCTCGATGCCCCCGAGCAGGCCGTGGATGCCGCGGAGCGAGCCTTGGGCATGGAGACCCTCGGCCCCCTCGATGCCCTCGACATGCAGCTCGTGGCCGCCGAAGCCGAGATCCGGCTCGGGCGGGAAGGACATGCGATGGCCCGCCTGTCCGAGATGCCCGAACACGAAACCCTGGAAGCCGCCTGCCGGTTGGTGGCCCTGCGCCGCGACAACCCCGATGCGCCGCTTCCCCACCCGGACGAGATGCCGGACCCGGCCATGGCGGAGGCGGCCGCCGCCCTGTTCTACGATCCGGACGGCGAACCCAACGACCCCGAGGAATTCGAAGGCGTATGCCAGCGGATCCTCGAACTCGGCGCGCGCCTGGCCCGTACGTGGCAGCGGCTCGATCGCCCGGACGCGGCCACCTACGTGGCGCGGCTTCTGGTCCACGGCATGCCGAACGCGGCAGACGCCTGGTACACCCTGGCGGACGCCCACATGGCCTCGGGCGACCCCGAGACCGGCATCCGGGCGGCGCTGCGCTCGGCGATCCTCGAGGCGTCGGACCCGATCCCCGAATTCGTACCGGACGCCGACACCTTGCGCGGCAAGGTGGTGGAGATGCTCGCCACGGCGCCCCACCCGGCCGTACGGCAACTGGTGGAGCGGCCGGTCCCGGTCTTCGTCCACGTCGCCGACCGGGTGCCGCCGGAACTGCTGCTCGATGGCGTGGACCCCCGGGTCGCGGTGCTCGCCCTCGGACCGCGCGGCGGGGAGCGCGACCACGAGATCATGGGGCTTTCCGTGTACCGCCGAGGCCTTGCCCACCATGCGGGACACGGCGACGCGGTGCTCGGTGTGCTCCACGAGCTGCTCTACGACGAGGTGGGCCACGCCCTGTCCCTGTCCGACGACGAACGAAGGGCCCTGCTCGACGACGCCTGGGAGCGTTCGGGACGGCGCGTCCCGGCCTCCGACGGTACGGACGACGATCCGCAGGACGCCCCCGGCGGACGGCGCTACGACGCCTGAACGCCCCCACGACGGAGGAACTCCGCCCGCGGCGGCCCGCCCTTCGGTGGGGCGTGGCCTCACCGGGCCAGCGGCGCCGGTTCGGCGGCCTTGGCCTCCACCTGCTCCCGTTCCATGCGGGCGACGTTGGACCGCATGGACTCGAGGCGCTTCTTGCGCTCGAGGGCGCGGGCGTAGGTCCGCTCGAAGGCCGGATCCCCCTTCATGCCCATCTCGGCGGCACGCTCGTACTCGGCGATGGCGGCCTCCTGCATGCGCAGGCACTCGTTGATCTGGGCCGACGACAGCACCTGGGCCCGCATGCCCCCGTCGAACGTCAACTTGCACGGGCCGCGCTCCGCCTCGCCTTCGATCTGCAGCCCCTTCATGTAGACGTCGTGGCGCGTCTCCCCCGAGGGACAAGCAACGAGGGCCGGTGCCGACAGCGACAGCGCGCACGCGAGGGCGACGCGACGGCGAAGACGGACCATGGGATCGAGGGTAGCAGACCGCATCACGGCGCGGCCGCGCGTGCGCCGTAGATGCGTCCGACGTGGTCGAGCACGGCCGGATCCCGGGCCCGGGCGAGGCGTGCGCCGACGGCGTCACCTTCGGCGGCGAGAAGGTTCGCGAGGGCGTCCCACGGACGGTCGTGGTGGGGACGCAAGGCCACCGCGCGGGCGAGTAGCACGATGGCCTCGGCGTGCTCGGCGGTGCCGGGACCGGCCCGAGACAGATAGAGCGCGAGGTTCGAAAGGGCCCGCTCGCCGGCCGGAGCCCTGGCCAGGGCGGCGCGGGCCGCCTCGACCGCACGTCGCCGGTCGCCGAGGCGGTCGAAGATCGCCGCGACCACGGCGTAGGCGTGCGCGTGGTCCGGATCGACCGTCTCGAGCACGAAGCGGCCGGCCGACAGGGCATCGGTCAACAGGTCGGCCGAGGCGAGACCGAGGCCTCCCGCCACTTCGATCCACAGGGCAATCCGGCGTGTGGCTGCATCGGCAAAACGCCGGCGATCCTCGTAGGTTGCCAGCAACGGTTCGAGTCGCATCCAAGCTCCTCGAACGTCCGCGAGGGGGCCTTCGGCCGCGACGCCGTGCCCGACGACGAACCCCACGGGCAGGCGCCCCGACGGCGGTCCCGTACCGGCGATCCCCTCGAACAGGCCGCTTCCGGGATGTTCGAGGGCCACGGGGCCTTCGTGGACCGAGGTCACGGCCCGAACCCGCTCGGCATCGTTGGCGCCCCGCCGGGCCGCGCGGTGGAGTCGGACGATCACCGGATCGTGGGACGCCGCGCCCATGGGCGGCCGGTAGAGGTGTTGGGCGGGGATCGTGCGGACGCCGGGGGGGAGCCCCTCGGCGACCCGCATCATGCGGAGCCCTGCGGCCAGATCGTCGCTTTGGGTCAACAAGAGGCCACCTTCCGGGATCTGATCCACCGCGGCGGCGGTCCAGTGGCGAGGAGCGAAGGTCGCGGTCACCTTGGCCTCGTGGAAGCTGCCGAGGGCTGGGGGGAGCACGATCATGGCCAGGGCCAAGGGCAGGACGGCCCAACGCGCGCGCCCGAGCCGGCCGACGAAGCGTGCGAGGACGAGCCCCGCGGCCATGGCGGCGACGGGGGCGATCACGATCCCGGTCTGGCGGTCGGCCTCCCCCATGGGATTGATCCCGATCGCGTAGAACGTGTGCACCACGACGATCCATGCGAGCAGGCGACCGAGGGCCGCGGTGCGGGGCCGCCGGCCTGCGAACGGCAGGGTGACGAGGCCCCACCCCGCGATGGCGAGCCCCATGGGGCCGAGGTCGTCGGCCATGCGGGTCGCGAAGCGCGTCGCTGCCTCGCGCCAAGCGGCCGCGGAGGCCGGTAGGATCTCGGTGGCGAAGCTCTCCCGGATCGACCGGGCGGTCAGGTGATCGACGAGTCCACCGAGGTTCGTCGGATCCCCCCAGGCCGCCACGGGCTCGCGCCGGGCGGCGAGGAGTACGGCGAGCGCCGTCCCGAGGGCCATGGCCGCGACCACCGGCAGCCAGGCGGCGATCCTTGCCCGGCGGCGGACCGCGAGGACGAACAGCCCGAGGAACCACGGGGCGAAGGCCAGCCGCAGGTCGCCGTACCCCAAGGCCGCCCACGTCGCGACGAAGGCCCCGCAAAGACGCATCCTGTCGGCGCGCCCCCGCCCCCATCGCGGGTCGAGGGCCCAGACCACGTACACCGCCAGCAGGGTTCCGAAGGCGTAGATCTCCGCGATGCGGGCGGCTCGCACGAAGGTCGGGTTCGACAGCGGCCAGAGGGCGAGCACGAAGGCCGCGGGGGCCGGCAGCCGGTGGCGACGAAGTAGATCCGCCACGAGTCCGCACGCCGCCGCGGCACAAGCGGCCGAGGCCAAGGCCACCCGGAAGCCCAGGGCGCCGATGGGCAGTGCCGCCGCGAGGCGGCCCAAGTGCGCCCAGCCCGGAACCCCCGGCGGATGGGGGACACCCAGTTCGACGGCGGCCGCCGACAACTCGCCGCTGTCGAGCCACCACGCCACCGGCGAGACCCCGGGCAGGAGGAGCAGGAAGGCCGCGACGGCCGTGACGATGCCGATGCGCACCATCACCATGGTACCCGCCGACGCCGCCGACGAGGGGCGCGGTCGCGTTCCTCCTGGTAGGTTACGGCGGCCCCATGCCGTCCGTGGCCGTCCACACCGCCGTCGCCCCCCTGCCGCCGGGGACCGCCCTCGCCATCGGCGCCTTCGATGGACTCCACCTCGGTCATCAGGCTCTCGTGGAACAGGCGCGCCGCAAGGGGACGGCGGCCGGCCTGCTCACCTTCGATCCGCATCCGGCCGAGATCCTCGCCCCCGAAAGGGCCCCACCCCGCCTCGCCACGGCCGGGCAGCGCATCCGCCTCCTCGAGCGCTTCGGTGTGGCGCACCTCGTGCTCCTGCCCTTCGACCGCACCCTCGCCGCCCTGACCCCCGAGGCCTTCGTCGAACGGGTGCTCCTCGACGGCCTGCGGCCCCGGGCGGTGATCGTGGGAGCCTCGTTCCGATTCGGCCGGGGACGGAGCGGCGGTCCGAAGGATCTCTCGCGCCTTTGTGCCCGGGGGGACGTCGAGGTGGTCGTGGTCGACGAGGTGCCTCCCCCACCCGAGTGCGGCGGCGGCTTCCTGAGCAGCACCGAGATCCGCCGGCGCCTCGCCGCAGGTGACGTGGCCGGCGCGGCCTGTCTGCTCGGCCGGCCCCACGCCGTCGAGGGCGTGGTGGAACGCGGTGCCGGGCGAGGACGCGCCCTCGGGGTGCCGACCGCCAACGTGGGCTCCATCGAGAACGTGCTCCCGGCGCCGGGGATCTACGCCGGGGCCCTCGCCGTCCTCGCGCCGGAGCGCGTAGGGCCGATGCCCGCCGCCATCAGCCTGGGCCGCAACCCCACCTTCACCGATCCCGGAGCGCCCCTGGTGCTCGAGGTCCACGTCCTCGACCGCGACCTCGACCTCTACGGTGCGCGCGTCGAGGTCTCGTTCGTCGAGCGGTTGCGGGACGAACTCGCCTTCGACGACGTGGCCGCCCTCTTGCGGCGCATCGAAGACGACGTGGCCCGAACCCGCCGCATCGTCACCCCGTCGGTCCTTGCGAACGTCCTTGCGCCATGAGCGAAGATCCCCTCGCGAGCGCGACCTTGGCCCGGCTGTACCTCGAGCAGGGGCACCTCGATCGGGCGCGCGGGGTGATCCGAGCGGCCCTCGAGCGCTCGCCCTTCGACGGTCGCGCCCTGGTGTTGGCCGAACGCCTCGAGACGCTCCACCGGGCGAGCCTCGTGCTCTCCTCGGACGGTGAACGCCTCGTCGCCCGCTGGCACTACGTGCCTCGGCCGCGAACGGCCTACATGACGATCCAGTGGTTCGACGATCGGGGCGAGGCGCTCGGAGGTCACACCCTTGCCTGCGAGACGACGGGAGGCGAGCGGGAGTTTCCGTGGCCGTCGGTCGCCGCGGCCGCCGCCGCGGCCATCCGGCGCTGCGACGGGGATCGGTGGATCCCCGTGGCCGTAGCCCGAGCCGTCGCCCGCCGGGACGGGGCGCCGTGAAGCCGCTCGGTGGCTCTGGTAGGGTCGGGGCCCACGAGGTCGTTCCATGTCGTTCACCGGCGCCCTGACCGCCATCGTCACCCCATTTTCCAACGGACGCATCGACGAGGATGCGCTTCGCCGCCTCGTCGAGACCCAGATCCAGGCCGGGATCGACGGCCTGGTCCCCTGCGGCACCACGGGCGAATCCCCCACCCTCTCCCACGCCGAACACGCCGAGGTCGTGGCCAAGGTCGTGGAGGCGACCAAGGGGCGGGTCCCCGTCCTGGCCGGCGCGGGCTCGAACTGCACCCGCGAGGCCATCGATCTGGCCCGGGCCTGCCGCGAGGCCGGGGCCTCGGGCACGCTGCAGATCACGCCCTACTACAACAAGCCCACGCAAGAGGGGCTCGTGGCCCACTTCACGGCCATCGCCGACGCCGTGGACCTGCCCATGGTGCTCTACAACGTTCCCGGGCGTACGGGAGTGGATCTTAGGCCCGAGACCGTCGCCCGGCTCGCCCGCCATCCGAACATCGTAGGGATCAAGGAGGCGACGGGGGACATGACGCGCGTTCCCGAGTTGCGCCGGTCCTGCGGACCCGATTTCTCCATCTTGAGCGGCGACGACGCCACCGTCCTGCCCCTGCTCGCCTGCGGGGGCGACGGCGTGATCTCCGTGACCGCCAACGTCGTCCCCGGACGCATGGCGCGTCTGTGTGCGGCGGCCCGGCGCGGCGATCTCGAGACGGCGCGCCGTCTGCACGACGAGCACCTACCGCTGACCCGGGCCCTCTTCGCCGTCACGAACCCCGTTCCGGTCAAGGCGGTGCTCGCCATGCTCGGTCGCATCGAGGACGAGCTGCGCCTGCCCCTCGTGCCCCTGGACGAAGACCATCCGGTACGCAGCCGCCTGCGTGAACTCGTCGTCGAGCTCGGACTGGCCACCGCCACCACCCCCGCCTGAGGTCCTGCCATGTCACAGCGTCTGCTCCCCATCGTCATCGTCGGCGCCCGCGGGCGCATGGGCACCACCCTCATCCGCAACGTCCTCGAGAGCGACGATCTCGCCCTCGTCGGCGCGGTGGATCGCACTGGGGCGCCGGGGGTCGGCCAGGACGCCGGGATCCTGGTGGGGCTGCCCCCCGTGGACGTCACGGTGGGCGACCGGATCAACGCCCGACCGGGGACCGTCGTCGTGGACTTCTCCCTGCCCGAGTCGACGGAGCGCACGGTCGAACGCTGCGTCGAGGGGGGCCTGCCCCTGGTGCTCGGCACGACGGGCCTCGCCCCGGCGACCCGCTCGCGCATCGAGGAAGCCTCCACCGAGATCCCCATCGTGTACGCGGCCAACTACAGCGTCGGGGTCACCTTGCTCACGCGTCTTTCGGCCCTCGCGGCCCGCGCCCTGGGCACGGATTGGGACGCGGAGATCGTCGAGCTGCACCATCGGTTCAAGCGCGATGCGCCGTCGGGGACGGCCCTGCGGATCGCACGGGCCGTGGCGGAGGCCACGGGCCGGGGAGAGGACGCCATCGTCACGGACCGAACCGGGCGTTCCACGCCCCGGGAGCCGGGCGAGATCGGGGTCGCGGCGCTGCGGGGCGGCGCCTCGGTGGGCGAGCACACCCTCATGCTCCTGCATCCCGACGAACGCATCGAGCTGACCCACCGGGCCTACGACCGCTCCATCTTCGCCCGGGGGGCCCTTCGGGCGGCTCGCTGGGTTTCGGGCAAGGCCCCCGGCCTCTACGACATGGCGGACGTGCTCGGATTGTCCGAACTCGCCTGAAGGCGGCCCCGGGCCGGTCCTTCGGCGTGCGCGACGGCGCCTCAGACGGGAAGGCCGAGGGCGTGGGCCGACCGCTCCAGATCCTCGCGAAAGCGCGGATCGGCCAGGCCGAGCAGGGCTCGTACCCGCTCGCGCAGGGAGCGGCCGTGCAGGTCCGCGACGCCGTGCTCCGTCACCACGTAGTGTACGTCGCCGCGGGTGGTCACGACGCCCGCGCCCGGTCGAAGTGACGGCACGATCCGTGAGACGGTGCCCCCCTTGGCCGTCGAGGGCAACGCGATGATGGCCCGGCCGCCTCGGCTGCGCGCGGCCCCCCGGACGAAGTCCACCTGCCCGCCGATGCCGGAGTAGATGCTCGTGCCGAGGGAATCGGCGCAGACCTGCCCCGTGAGGTCCACCTCGAGGGCGCTGTTGACCGCGACCATCCGATCGTTGCGCGCGATGACGAAGGGGTCGTTGACGTACTCCGTAGGCCGGAACTCGAACAGGGGGTTGTCGTCGACGAAGTCGAAGAGCGCCCGCGAGCCCAGGCAGAAGCCGGTCACGGACTTGCCCGGATGCAGGCTCTTGCGGGCGTTGGTCACCACCCCCTTCTCGACCAGGGCCATCAGGCCGTCGGAGAACATCTCGGTGTGTAGGCCCAGATCCCGGTGACCTTCGAGTTCCGCCAACACGGCGTCCGGAATCGCCCCGATCCCGAGCTGGAGCGTCGCGCCGTCGTCCACGAGGCCCGCCACGTGCCGCCCGATGGCGCGGGTGGTCTCGTCGTGGCCCCCCGGCTCGAGTTCCGGGAGCGGGTCGTCCACCTCCACGATGGCGTCGAGCCGTGAGACGTGCAGGAAGCTGTCGCCCAAGGTCCGGGGCATCCGGGGGTTGACCTGGGCGACGATCCGGCGAGCCGACTCGGCCGCCGCCTTGTGGATCCCCACGTCCACGCCGAGACTGCAGAAGCCGTGTTCGTCGGGCGGCGACAGGTGCAGGAGGGCCACGTCCACCGGATAGGCACCGCTGCGAAACAGGGCCGGCACCTCGGAGAGGTGGATCGGCACGTATTCGGCTCGGCCCTCGCGGACCGCGGCGCGCACGTTCCCGCCCGTGAAGAAGGCCCGATGACGAAAGCTCCGCGCCAGGTCCGGCGCGACGTAGGGGGCGGGACCGAGGTGCAGGATGTGGGCGATCTCCACGTTACGCAGTTCGGCGGCCCGTGCCACGAGTGCGTCCACCAAGCGAGACGGCACCGCACAACCGCCGTGAACCACCACCTTGGCCCCGGACGGGATCCGGGCCACGGCCTCGCGGGCCGTGGTGCACCGGGCGCGGTAGAGGTCGCTCCAGCTCACGTCGGATCGTCCCACCAGTCCGGCGGCGGCACGGGCGGCTCCGCGGCTCGGTTCCACCACCCCGGCCGGCGCTCGGGCGGCAAGGCCCGTCCCTCCCCGTCCTCCCCGAAGGCCGCGGCCCCTGCCGCCGGAGCCAGTTCGGGACACGACCGGGCGGCATCCTCGAGTCCGAGATCGGCGAGCAGGCGCACGTACGGCAAGGCGACGTGGGTGAGGGCTCGGGTGGCGCTGCGAGCCACGGCCGACGGCAGGTTCGGCACGCACACGTGCACCACACCTTCGTCCACGTAGTCGGGCTCCGAAAGCCGCGTCGGCCGGGACGTCTCCGACGCGCCCCCTTCGGTGATCGACAGATCGACCAGCACGGCCCCGGGCTTCATGCGTCGCACCAGGGCGCGATCGAGGATCCGCGGGGCCCGACCCGAACCGTCGGAGACCGCCAGCAGGAGCAGATTCGCGGCCTCCACCGCCCGTTCGAGGGCGAATCCGTGGGCGTAGACCGTCTTGACGCCGCGGTCGAGGAGGAAATGGGCGTCGCGCAGGCGGCCCGGGTCGAGGTCGAGGATCGTCACGTCCGCACCGAGGCCCACGGCCACCTGGGCCGCGGCCCACCCGGCGACCCCGGCCCCGATCACGACGACCTTCCCCGGCGGAACCGTCGATGCACCGCCGAGCAGGATCCCGCGGCCGCCGCCGTGGGATCCGAGCCGGGCCGCGCCCATCTGCACCGCCACCGGCCCCGCGATCTCGCTCATGGCGGCCATCACGGGGTGGACCCCACCCGGCAGCCGGATCCGTTCGTACGCCAGGGTCCGCACCTCGAGCTCGCGCACCTTGGTACGCAGGGCCGGTGGGGCCGTCGCAAGGTGCAGAAAACCCGCCACCATCTGCCCCTTGCGCAGCAGATCGAACTCGTCGACCGTCGGCGCGAGCACCTTCACGACGAGGTCGGCCCGGGCGAAGACCTCCTCGTGCCCGAAGACGACGGTGGCCCCTGCGGCCTCGAAGTCCCCGTCGCGAAAGTGCGCCCCCGCCCCGGCACCGGCCTCCACGTACACGCGGTGGCCCTGTTCGACCAGGGTGCGCACCCCTGGCGGCGAAAGGGCGACCCGGTACTCTTCCGGTCGGACTTCCGTGGGGATTCCGATGTCCATGGCGGTACCTTCCTGCGTGCACGGCAGCCATAGCGGAGATGCCGCTTCGGCGCCACCTTCCCGCCCCGGTGGGATCCGAATCGCCGTCCGTGCGACGATCCACGGGCTCCCGTGACGAACGCCCCCGAGCCGCCCGGTACGCCCCGCGACGAAGACCTGCACCGCAAGCTCGCGGGCAGGTCGGTCACCAACGTCCTCGGTGCGCTGGCCAAGGGCCTCTATCCCCTCTACGTCCTGATCGCCACGCGCATCTTCGGCGCAGACGCCGCCGGGCTCTTGCTCCTCGCCCTCGGCGTCGTGCGCTTCACCTCCGGGCTCGTGGGGGCCGGATACAAGTCCGGGATCGTGATGTACGGCGGGCGCTACCTCGGCCGCGACGACGCCCGCTTCATGGACGCCATCGCCAACGGCCTGTGGGCCGTCCTCTTCGTCTCCGCGGCCGTCGTCGGTGCGTTGTGGAGCTTCGGTGACGCCCTGGTCGCTTGGTACAACCCCGAGTACGCCGCAGCCGGGCTGGACCGGGTGCTCCTTCTGGCCGCCCTGGCCCTGCCCCTCCTCGGCGCGGCCGAGATGGCGATCGCCGCCCTCGGCGCCGGGTTGCGCATGCGCTACGACGCCCTCGTGATGGGGCTTGCGCGGCCCCTGTTGCTCGTCGTGTGTACCGTGGCGGCCGCGTTCGTGGATCGCTCTCCCGCGGGACTCGCCGCGGCGTTCGCGGTGGCCCACGGCGGGGTCTTCGTCCTGGCGTGGATGGCCTTCGCCCGTCACCACCGGCTGACCGACCTCGCGGGCCGCATCGTGCGTCCCCGGTTCGACGCCGCGTTGTTCCGCTACGCCCTGCCCCAGTCCCTGAACATGACGTTCAACTACTTCATGGCCGACGTGGACCTGTTCATGCTGGGAGGATTCGGCGTCGGCCAGGCCCAGCTCGCCCTCTACGGCATCGGTGCCCAGGTCGTGCGCAACATCCGGCAGGTCAAGCTGGCCATCGGCGGGGCCTACGCCCCGGTCGCCGCCCGGCTCGTACACGACGGCGAGCACGCCCGGCTGGCCGACGTCACGGGCATGCTCTCCCGATGGGCCCTGCTCGTCGCGATCCCCCTGGCCGTGCTCGTCCTGGGCCTGCGCGCCGAAATCCTGGCCATCTTCCACCCCTCCTTCTACGATCCCGAAGCCGCCGACTTCATGCTCTACCTGGTGACGATCCCGCTGCTGAGCTGCGGGCTCGGTCTTGCGGGAAACCTCGTCACCATGGCGGGCAAGAGCCACCTCAACCTGGCGAACGCCGTCATCGGCGGCGTGACCAACGTCCTGCTCGACCTGGTCCTGATCCCGCGCATGGGGCTCGCCGGCGCCGCCCTGGCCTCGCTGCTCGCGAGCGTCGGCGTGAGCCTGGCGCAAGTGGTCGAGGCGCGACGCATCGTCGGCGTGCCCCTCTCGCCCCGCCCCCTCGTCGCCCCCGCCACGGCCGGCCTGCTCTCCGGACTCGTGCTGTGGGCGAGTTTCGCCGTTCCCACGGCCCTTCCACCCCTTGCTGGCCATGCCATGGGCGTGGGTGCGGCGCTTCTCGTCTACGTCCTGGTCCTGCGCGCCCTCGGCCTCGAAGCCCGGGATCTCGCGGCGTTTCGACGTCCGGAGTTGGGATAGGATCGCCGCCGCGCCGAAGTCGTATCCTCGCGGCCATGCCCGTCGTCGATCCCGAACGACTCGTCCAAGCCCGCGTAGCGGCGATCCGCGCGTTCCATGAGGGCCTGGGGATCGGTGGGGCCGAGATCGACGTCAGCGGCGGCGTCGACTCGGCGACCCTCCTTTGCCTGCTCGCCCGCGCCCTCGGCCCCGATCGCGTGGTCGCCGTCTACTCGAGCATCCAGAGTACCGAGGCCAGCCGCCGCCGCGCACGGGAGGTGGCGGCCGTGGCGGGCGTGCCCCTGCTCGAGTTCGATCTCGGCGGGGTCTTCGACGACGTCGTACGCCAGTGCGAACACCAGATCGAGCGCGCCTACGGGCGCGAGGCCCTCGAGGCCATGCGACGGCGACGGGTCGAGGATCGCACCATCGACGGCAGCCTGCGTTCGTGCCTGCGGGCGCCCCTCGGACGGTACGTCAACCGGCTGCGCGGGGGGATCCGTCACGGGACCGGCAACGAGGACGAGGACCGGTTCCTGCGCTTCTACCAGAAGGGCGGCGACGGCGAGGTGGACACCAACCCGAACGCCATGCTCAGCAAGGGGGAGGTCTACCAGATGGCCGTGGCCCTCGGCGTGCCCCGGTCGATCCTCGAGGCGCCACCCACCCCCGATCTCTGGGGCATCGGGGAGCGCCACACGGACGAGGACGAATTGTCGCGAATCTCGGGCGTGCGTTGGACGTACAGCCGGGTGGACCCGGAAAGCGGCGCGTACGTACGCCTCGGTACGATCGAGCGCATGAGCCGCCTGCTCGACCAACGGTGCCCCGACACCGGGCGGACCTTCGAGACCATCTTGTTCGACACCGAGGACGACGACGAAGCCCTGGGTTCTCCGACGCTCCTGCGGGCCGCGGAAGCCATGGGGCTTTCGGCCGAGCACCTGCGATCGGCCCGCCACTGGGAGCGCTCGACCCGGCACAAGGCGAATCCCAACATCCCGACCCTGGGCACCCGTCGCCGGCTTCGTGAGGCGGGCCTCGTCACGGACGAGCTTCCCCTGGACCTGCCCGCCGAGGGCGCGCCGTGACGTACTGCTATCCCTACCCGCTCCCGGCGGTGGCCGTCGACGTCGCCGTCTTCTCCGTCGACCCCGACGACCTGTCCCTCGTCATCCTCGTGATTCGCCGCGGGCGCCCCCCTGCGGCCGGGGCCCACGCCCTGCCGGGCGGCTTCGTGGAGGTGGGCGAGGGGTATCGGCCCGGGGCGCCCCAGGGCGAGGATCTGCCCGATGCCGCATCGCGCGAGCTCAGGGAGGAGACGGGGCTCGACGTCGAGGCCTGCGGGGGGGCGTCGTTCCAGGTTGGGGCCTTCGGCACGCCCGGACGGGACCCGCGGGGGCGCGTCGTGTCGGCCCTCTACGCCGCCCTCGTCCCGACGACCGCCCGACGCGGCGTGCGGGCCTCGGACGATGCCGCGGACGCGGCCTTCGTCCCCGTCGCCCGTGCCGCGTCCGACGGCTTCGATTGGGCCTTCGACCACCGCGAGTTGCTCGACTCCGCCCGGTGCGCGCTGGCCCGGCAGGTTCTGCTCGACGCACGGATCCTCCGGCCGTGGATCGGCTCGGGCCTGCGCGAGCACCTGGCCGTGCTCTATCCGCAGCTCGTCCGCCCCTTGGGCGGGGCCCCGTCCTTCGAACGGTGGCTTGCGCGCCAGGTGGAGGACGGCCACGTCCAACGCACGGCCACGGGGCACCGCCTCGCACCGGGGCGCCCCATCGGAGGCGTGGTGCCGAACCCGTAGCGCCCCGCCGGGCCGCCTTCAGAATCGACTGCCGGGCTGTTCGAGGAAGGCCAGCTCCTCGGCGGTGGACCGTCGGCCGAGGATCTCGTTGCGATGGGGATAGCGGCCGAAGCGCGCCACGATGTCGCGGTGCTTGTGCTCGTAGTGCAGGAAGTTGCGGTAGAGGTCGGCGCGGGGGGAGTCGGCGGCGTCTTCCACCAGGGCCTCGAAGCGCGCCACGGCCTCGTCGTGGTCCTCGATGGACTCGCTGTGCATCAGCGGCATCAACACGAACGCACGGTGGATCCGCGGCATCTTCGCGTACCAGGGGCCGTCGAGAATCGTCCGCGCCACGTCCCGGGCATGGGCGTCCTCGGCGAACGCCTCGGGGCGGCCCCGGTACAGGTTCCGAGGCAGTTGGTCGAGAGCCAGCACGAGCGCCACCGCAAGCTCCGGCTGCCCGCGTGGAGGCGCCGCCCAGCCGTCGAGGGTCCCGGCGGCGGCCGCCTCGGCCAGCGCCCCGAACCGCCGTCGGAGCATGGCATCGAAGGCGGGGTCGGCGACGAACCAGCGCCGGGCGATGGGATCGCCTTCCTCGGGGGCAGGCCGCGTGTCGTCGAAGTCGCCGAACCACTCGGCGAGGAGATCGCGAGCGGCCGGTTCGTAGCGAGCGGGCGGGTCGTCCGAGGTCATGGCGGCGAGCCTACCTTCGCGGGCCACTCCGTGCGAACGGACCGGACTTGCCAGGCCGAAGGCGACCGTGGTATCAGCCTTGGCCCAGCTCGCGGGAGTAACTCAGTTGGTAGAGTGTCAGCTTCCCAAGCTGAATGTCGCGGGTTCGAGTCCCGTCTCCCGCTCCATCCCTTCCGGGGCCCCTTCCGCCGGCGTGGGCGGTCCGGTAGGCTACGCGCCGTGAGCGCTGCTCGAATCCCGTGCCGCCCACTCGTCAGCCTCGCGGTGGCGGCGGGTCTCGCGTTGGGCCCGTCGGCGAGGGCGGTGGCAGGGCCGGCCACGGCGGCGGAAGCCGAAACTCCGGCGCCGAACGACGAGGTCGAAGTCGCCAAGCAGCTCTTCTACGAGGGCAGCGCCCGCTACTCCGCGGCCGACTACACCGCGGCCATCGACCGTTTCACCCGAGCCCTCGAGATCGTGACGCGCATCGGCGCGGAGCCGAAGGTCCGCGGGGCCCTGCTGCTCAATCTGGCCAAGTCCCACGTACGAGCCTACGACGTGGACACGGACGTACGGCACCTGCGGGCCGCCCGGGAGATCTACCGCCGGTTCCTGCGGGAAGCCGACGAACTCCACTACGACGCGGAAGGACGGGCCGAGGCGGAGCGTGAGTTGGCGGCGCTCGAGACCCGCATCGCCGAACTCGAGGGCGCCGGTGGTGCCGAAGATGCGGTCGGCCGACGAGAAGGCGCCACCGCGGCACCGGACCCGCAGCCGCCACCGGAGGCCGACCGTCCCAAGCCCCCCCGCGAGAAGGTCGTGGGCGGCGCGCTCGTCGGCGTGGGCGCGGCCTTGGCGCTGGCGAGCATCGGTCCCTTCGTCTACGGCGGCGTGGTACTGCCGCGGCGTACCGAGGACGAGATCGCGAAGAAGGACCCCCCTCCCGACGAGGAACGGGACTTTCGAGACCAGGAGAAGAAGAAGCAGATCGCCTGGTTCGTCGGGGGCTCCCTCATGGTGGCCGCGGGTGTCGGACTCGTGGCTGGAGGTGCGGTCCTGCTTCGCCGCGCGAAGAAGACCGGCCACCAGGCTCGCCGGCCACGCCTCATGCCCATGGCCGGCCGTCACGGCGTGGGGCTTGCACTTTCGGGCAGGTTCTGAACCGGAGGTGGGCGGCGAATTCGGCCCGGGCCCGCGAAAGTTCGGCCTCGACGACCCCCTCGGAGAGCCCGAGGGAGGCCAGCACGCGGCGCAGGTCCGGGGCAAGGTCCGCCACGGCCTCCACCCGCTCCTGCGCCTGCGTCGGCGACGGGAAGGCGAGGAGCCGAGCGTGCAGCCCCAGCCGGGCAAGCCCGTGGCGAGCCCGAAACGCCCGGTTCTGCCTGCTGTTGCCGTAGTTGGCGTCCATCAACACGGGTCGGCGAAGGTGGGCCATGTGGCGCCGGATCTGGTGAGTCCGCCCGGTCAGCGGTTGGCACGCGACGACCGAGACGGGGAACGGTTCGACGTCCGCCACGGCGAGGGTACGTACCAAGGTCCACGCCGGCACCGCGGCTCCGTCCCGTCCGGGCCGTAGGGCGTGCTCGACGTCCGCGAACGGCGGGGCCACGCCGCGGACGATGGCCACGTAGAGCTTCTCCACGGCTCGGGCGTCGAACGCCCTGCGCAAGGTGCGAGCCGCCTCGGCATCCTTCGCGAAGAGCACCACGCCCGAGGTCTGGCGGTCGAGTCGATGGATCGGATGCACCGTCCTGCAGCCCAGATACCTCCGAACCCGCGCCACCAGGGTGTCGCGATCGTTGCATGGGCCCCGATGGACCAAAAGACGCGGCGGTTTGTCGACGACGAGACAGCGGTCGTCTTCGTAGAGCACGCCGATGGCGGATCGCACCGGGGCGTTCGTCACCATGTGAAGGCAAACGCCGGGGACGTGGCCCCTTCCTGCGCCGGCAAGGAGCCCGACCACGTCGCAAGCTCGTCCCCTTCGAGGGTCACGACCTCCACGCGGTAGTCCGAGGCGCGCAGGCCGTCGAAGTTGACGACGAAGACGGTGTACTCACCGCGATCCGCCCCGCTGGAGAAGAAGATGTTCTCGACATGGGTCGCGTCCGGGTCGGCGCAAAAGCCCCCCACGCAGTCGTCCACGTCCAGGGTCAGACCGGCCGCCTCGGGGTTGCCGTAGTACACCTCGATACCATCAGGGGTGATGACGTGCAGATCGAGGTCCGTCACGATCTCCCACGCCAACGAGACGCGAACGAGCCCGGTCCCCACGCACGTGCCCTCGAAGCACACCTCCCCTTCGGCGCACTCCCCTTCCTCGCACACCTCCACGTCCCCCTCCGTCGCGGCCTTCGCCTGGTAGGGCACCGGGCGGGCCGTGCAACCCACGGCGGTCGCGACCACGAGGACGAGGATCTGCCTTCGCATCACGCCCGGACCATAGCACGGCCACGCCCGCGCCCATGGTCCCTCGTGGAGCCAAACCCGGCGAGTCCTTCACCCGGACGCAAGGAGGCGCGCAACGCCCCTGCCGTGGTCGCTCACCCCCCGGCCTTGGCCTCGCCGGCCTTGGTCTCGCCGGACTTGGCCTCGCCCCCGGCTCCGAGGGTGCGCTTGGCGGCAGGTGGCTTCGGGCGCCGTGCCCGGGGATCCGGACCTAGGGTGGGTTCGATGTTGTTCTTGATCTCGTACTTGGACAGAAGTTCCTTCTTGAGGTCGCGCTTGCCCTCGAAGAGCTTGCGCTGTTCGAGGCGTTTGCGAATCTGATCCTCGAGGGCGTCGAGGGGCAGCGTGCCGGCCGGCCACTTCCCCGTGACCTTGATGATGTGGTAGCCGAACTTGGTCTTGACGGGCTTGGAGACCTCGCCGACGCCGAGTCGGAACGCAGCCTCGGCGAACTCCTCGACCATGCGGTCCTTGGTGAAGATCCCGAGGTCGCCGCCCTTGGGGCCCGACGGCCCCTCCGAGTACTCGCGGGCCAGGGCCGCGAAGTCGGCGTCGGGGGCCTTGGCCTTCTCGTAGATCTCCTTGGCCTTGGCCAGGGCCTCGGCCTCCCACTTCTTCTTCTCCTCCTCCGTGGGCTCGGGGGGCGGAGGCTTGCCCGGCTCGGGCCGCAGGCGGTCCTTGGGGCCGACCGGGATCAGGATGTGGGAGGCCCGCACCCGAGGCTTGTCCGACTTGTAGTGGTCCTTGACCTTCTCGTACTCGGCTCGGATCTCCTCGTCGGTCACGGCGAGACGGCCGAGCTTGTTCAAGATGGCCTTCTCGAGCAGCTCGATCTCCACGAGTTCGCGCAAGCTGTCTTCGGTCTCCCCGCGCCGTTCGAGGTGCTTCTCCCAGTCCTTGATGCCCTCGCGTTGCTTCTGCAAGCGGGCCTCCACGTCCTTGGGATCGATGGTGACACCGAGCTTGGCGGCCTCCTGGCGCAATACTTCCGCCCAGATGAGCCGATCGATGATGGACTTGCGATAGCGCCGATCGGAGGCCGTCGGCACCTCACGGCCGCGATCCACGTACTTCTTGAGCTTGAGTTCGTAGATCGCCATGAACTTCTCTCGCGGGATCTCGACGCCGCCGACGACCGCGGCCGGCCCGTCGGGGATCGGGGGCAGCTTGCTCTTGGCCGCGGCCCCCTTCTCGTCCTGCTGGGGCTGGATCCGTTCGAGGTCGGTCGCCTTCTCGGGTTCGGGCGTCTTGTTGCAGCCGACGGCGGCCCCGAGCCCCATCGGAACGGCGAGCGTCACGGCGAGCAAGCGGATGCGCAGCGGAGAGGTGGTCGAATACCCGGTTCGATACATGGTGCCTCCGAGGATTGGCGTGGCGCGGCCCAACCGGGCCGTCGGCGCGACAAGGTACGGGATCGGGGCGCCGCTGCCAAGCGCCCAGCGCGCGCAGGTGGTGGCACCTCGCCTTGCGGTTTGCCAAGATGGGCGTCCGCCGTGGCAGACCTCGTTCAGATCCGCCGACCGGGCGTGCCCTCGTCCGGTACCCCGCCGGCCGACCCGACGCACGCCTCGGCTCCCGAAAAGGGCACCGTCTACGTGGAGACCTATGGCTGCCAGATGAACGAGGCGGAGAGCGCCCTCGTGCGCGGCCAACTGCGCCGTGCGGGCTACCGGCTCGTGCGCGACCCCGCCGAGGCCGACGTGGTACTGCTCAACACCTGCGCCGTACGCGAACGGGCCGAGGAGCGGGTGTTCGGCCGAACGACCCAACTGCTCGCCCACCGTCGCCACCGCCCGGACCAGGTGATCGGCATCCTCGGGTGCATGGCCGAGCATCTGCGGGCGTCGATCCGCACCCGTGCGCCCCACGTGGGTCTGGTCGTAGGTCCCGACGGGTACCGCCGCATCGGCGAGATGGTGGACGCGGCACGGGACGGCCGGCCCGTGGTGGACGTGACATTGGACCGACGGGAGGACTACGCGGGCCTCGACGAATCGGAGGGCATCACGGGCCCGCGGGCGAACGTGACGATCCAGCGCGGCTGCGACAAGTTCTGCACGTTCTGCGTGGTGCCGTTCACCCGGGGCCGCGAGCGCAGCGTGCCTCCCCGCGAGGTGCTGCGCCGGGTTCGCGGCATGGTCGAGGCGGGCGCCCGCGAGATCGTGTTGCTCGGCCAGACGGTGAACTCCTACCGACACGAGGACGCCACGTTCGCCGATCTGCTGCGGGCCGTGGCCCGTGTCGACGGGGTGGCCCGGGTGCGCTTCACGAGCCCCTACCCCGTAGACTTCGACGACGCCCTCATCGAGGTCATGGCGACCGAGCCGGCCGTCTGCCCCCAGGTGCACCTGCCCCTGCAGTCGGGGTCCGATACCGTCCTCGACCGCATGGGCCGGGGCTACGACCTCGCGACCTTCGTCCACCTCGTCGAGCGTCTGCGGGCCGCCATCCCGGGGATCTGCCTGTCGACCGATCTCATGGTCGGATTCTGCGGCGAGACCGAGGACGATCACCGCGCCACCTTGGCCGCCATGGAAGCCATCCGCTTCGATACGGCCTTTTGTTTCGCCTACAGCGACCGGGGAATCACCCGGGCGAGCAAGCGACTTTCCGACGACGTGCCGCCCGAGGTGAAACGGCGCCGGCTCGCCGAGGTCATCGAGTTGCAGGACGGGCACACGCGCGCAAGCCTTTCGCGTCGTGTCGGCGACGAGGTCGAAGTGCTGGTCGAGGGCACGGCACGCCGCGGCGACCGTCTCCTCGGTCGCTGCCGCCACTTCTGGAACGTCCTCCTCCCCCTCGGAAGCGCGCAGCCCGGCAGCATCGTCCGTGCCCGGGTCGAGGGATCGACCGGCAGAGCCCTTTTGGCGCACCCGATGGAGGGTCCATCGAGCCATCCTGCGAACGCCGCCCCATGACCGACGAATCCAAGCAGCACGCACCGCGCATCGAGCCGCCACCCAAGGTGGCGCGACACGTCCAACCCCTCGGTCCCCGGGTCCTCGTCCGGATCGTGCGCGACTCGAACCGCTCGGATGCCGGCCTCTACCTGCCGCCGGGCGCGCGGGAAGCCACGGCCCAGGCCCTGCTCGGCGAGGTGGTGGAGGTCGCGCGCACCCTGCCCAAGACGCCGGACCCCATCGAGGTGGCCGCCGAGGACGACGAGGTCGAGGGGAAGGCCGATCTCGGCGAGAACGTAAGTGGAATCCCCCTCGGCGCCCGGGTCCTCTTCCTCAAGGATCGCGCCATCTCCCTGCCCTGGGACGACGACCTGCGGATCCTGGAAGTCCGTCACGTCCTGGCCATCGTCGACCTCGTCCCGGAGGACGAACTCCAGTAACCCCAAGTTGGGGGCTCCTGCCCCCGCAGGCGGCAGGCGGCGTTGCACGGGGCGCTCCGGTTGGGTAGCGTGGCTGGTGGGATGGGGAACGATCGACCAAACTACGCACACTACCTGACGTTTGCGGCCGCAGCGGTCCTTTCGCCCTTCGTCGTCGCCTGCAGCGGCGGCTCTTCGTGTGAGCGCGGGGGACGGTGTGTCGATACCGCGGACAGCGACGTGACGTCCCTTACGGCCACGGACTCGGTGACGAGCACGAGCGGTGGAGCAACTTCCGCGACCGGACAGGGGAACACGAGCCAGGGATCGGATTCGGCGACGGGGGCGACCACGGCGACGTCCGTGACGACGGGGCCGCCCAAGTTCGATCTGCCGCCGGAGCCGCCGCCGCCCGACATGGGCGAGAAGGGGCCGATCATCCCCGAGACGTGCGCCCAGGCGGAGGCCGGCGAGAGCACGGTGGGTTGTCTGTTCTACGCCGTGGACCTCGACTCCCACGATCTCGCCGAGAACCTCCCCTACGCGGTGGCGGTCGCCAACGTCCAGCTCGCCCAGGACGCGGAGGTCCTCATCGAGCAGAAGGTGGGCGGCGCATGGCAGACGGTGGCCGGCCCCCAGACCGTCGGCGCGCTGCAGCTCGCGACGTTCCAGCTCCCCGACAAGCACGCCAACAAGAGCCAGTTGCTCGCCGGCGGAGCCTATCGGGTGTCCTCGACGGTGCCGGTCATCGCCTACCAGTTCAATCCGGTGGACGGCCAGAGTTCGTATCTGTCCGACGCATCCATGCTCTACCCGGCCCCGACCCTCGACACGATCAACCGGGTGACGGGGCTCATCGGCCTCGTCGACAACACGAACACGAATCTCTACGCCTACGCCACCTTGGTCGGCACCCAAGACGGCACCCAGGTCGAGGTGACGCCGCTGGCCGCCACCCAGGCCGGGCCGGGCATTCCCGCCGGGAGCCCCAACACCCCCTTCAACATCACCTTGAACGAAGGGGACGTGGCCAACATCGCGGTGGCGCAGCTCGGCACGTCGATCTCGGGCCTCAAGGCCAACAGCACCGCCCCCATCGCGGTGTTCTCGGGCCACGAGTGCGCCCTGATCCCGAACCCGACCTGCTGTTGCGACCACACGGAGGAGCAACTCGCCGGCGTGCGCCTTTGGGGTACCAACTTCATCGCCTCGCGCCTCCCCATGCGAAACCCGGGCAACCCCGAGGCCGTCTTCTGGCAGATCCAGGCGTCGGAGGACGGCACCCAGGTGACGCTGACCGCCGATCCCAACGTGACGGGTCTGCCCCCGAGCCCCATCAACCTCAACGCTGGGCAAGTCGTGGAGTTCAACGCCACGGGGCCGGCGGGGGCGCCCGGGGACTTCGCGGTGGCCTCCAACAAGCCGATCAACGTCGTCGGCTACATGATTGGCTCGGAGGCCTGCTGCGGCAGCACCGGCGATCCGGCCATGGTGCAGATGAGCCCCATCGAGCAGTACCTGCCCCGCTACGTGGTGCTCGTCCCCGGCACGTGGATCAACGACTACCTCGTCATCACCCGCCCGGAGGGAGCGCCCATCACCATCGACGGCGCGCCCGTCAACGACGGCGACTTCCTGCCGGTCCCGGGGACGGGATACGAGGTGGGACGGATCTCCATCCCCGACGGCGTACACGTCCTGGACGGTGGCAACACGCCGTTCTCCGTGGTGGTCGTCGGCTTCGACGCCTACGACAGCTACGCGTACCTCGGGGGCACGGGGACCGGGATCATCAATCCGAACCCGCCCGGTTGACCCGGTGCCGGCCGCCGCGCCCGCTAGGGGGAAGGTGGTGTGGCCGGCGCGTCGACCGGGGCCGCGTCCGGCTGCTTGGCGGGCGGCTTGGCCTGGGCGACGAACCGCTTGGCCTCCGCGTTGTTGGGATCGACTCCGAGCACGCGCTCGTAGAGCCGAAGCGCCCGCTCCTTCTGCCCCATCTTGGCCGCCAATCGGGCTGCCCCGAGCAGGGCCGTGCGGTGCTTGGGGGAACGTCGGAGCGCCCGGTCGTAGTACCCCTGGGCGACGGCCCCCCTACCGAGGGCTGCATTGCCCTTGGCCAGGCACACCAGCACGTCGAGATCCCCGGGCCTCCGGTCGAAGGCCCGCAGGAGCAACTCGATGCCCTTGCGGGCCTGGCCCCGATCCACGAGGTCGCAGCCCCGCTCGATGAGGCGATCCGTACTCATGCCGGAACCGCCCGGCGCCCCCTTCTTCGGCGCCGTCGTGGACGCTTCCGTCGGCGGTGCCGGCGCGTCGGGCTCGGCGGTAGCGCCCGACGTCCCGGAAGGTGGCCCCTCGGCTTCCTGGGCGCCGGTCCCCGCGCCCGAGGTGCCAGCCGGCGCGCCGCCGAGGATCCTTTCGAGCAGGGGGTGGGATGGGGAGACGGCCCGGGCCGCTTCGAGGGCGGCGCGCGCCCCCGCCTCGTCCCCGGCCCGCCGCATCGCAAGGGACAGGACCAACTGGCTGAAGAGATCGTCGTGGCCGTCTCGAAGGGCCGCGATGGTGCCCGGCGGCACGGGCGCCTTCGGATCCCGCCACAGGGGCGCCGCTCGTACCCACGGCGCGAGAACGTCGCGCTCGCCCCCCGGCAAGAGCGGGAGCACCTCCTCCGGGCCGCGCCCGGTTGCGAGGCGTACGAGGGCGCGCGTACGGCGAAGCGCGTCGCGGTCCGGCACCTGCTCCACGTCCACCCGACCGAGAATCTCCGCCGCCTGTCGAGCGAGCTGGTCGCCTTCCTCCGCCATCGATGGCTCGTTCGCCAGGGCCGCGCCCACCTGGGCCGCGAGGGCCCGCATGGCCAGAAGCCGCGCCTGGGCGACCTGCACGGCCGCCTTCTCGGCGGCCGAAAGTCCCCCCTCGTCGAGCCGTGCTTGCAGTGCCGCTTCCGTGCGTCCCACGCCCGCGGGGTCGAGGGTCTCGAGGACGGCATCGACCTCGGCAAGTTCGGGGACGTCGACCCGTCCCGCCGCCTTCGGGCGGACCATGTCGGCGATACGCCCGGCCTGCTCGAACACGACGCTGCGCACGGCGGGCACGCCGAACACCAGCCCGGCAGCCCCGAGGGTCCCGACCAGGGCCCACAGGATCGGGCGGCTGCGCCGTCGCCTGCGGCGGCCCCCGAAGTTCTCGTAGTCCTCGATGGACTCGCCGGCCAGGGAACCTGCGGCCCAGGACGCCGACGCGGTCGTCGATCCGGGGACGTCCACCCGTTGCGAGTCGGCCAGGCCCATCTCGCGCATGATGCTGCTGGGCCTGCGCCGGGACGGCGAGGAGGGAGATTCGGTCCCGGCGGCGGACGACGGCTCGGCCGGCGGCGCAGGCGGCGGCCCAGGTGGCCCCGGCGGGGCGGCGGGGCGATTCGTAGGCGCCATGGGTGCCCCGCCGAGGATCTCCGGCCGTGGGGTGATCGCCGGTTGGGTGGGTGCGTGGGCCTCGGGGTCGTCGTAGGTCATGGTGTGGCCTACGCGGGGGGGCGTCGGGGAAGGACCGCCCGCGATGGCCACGGGGCCACTGCCTGGCTTGGCCATGGAGGAGACCGCGTCGAGCATCGACGCAGCTCCCGGGCGCACGTCGGAGGCTTCGCTACCGAAGTCCGGTGGAGGACCGAGTTCGGCCGCCGAACGCTCCGCAGGTGGCGCGACCGGCTCCACGAGCCGTGGCCCCGCCCCGAAGATCCCGGCAAGCTCCGGCATGTCGCCCACCCGCAGCCAATGCTGGCCCGTGCGCGAGATCCGGTCGTCGGGGTGCAGGCGGCCCTCCTCGGCCCACTGGCGCAAGGTGGCGAGATCGGGGGCCGTAAACAGCAGATCCTCGACCGTGCGGACCTGCCACGTTCCGCCCTCGCCGCCGTCCGGGGGGGCCACCGTGAAGACGTGGCCGCACACCGAGCACCGCAGCGACACCCCCTCGGGGCCGACTTGCTCGTCTTCGAGGGAAAACTCGGCGTGGCAGCTTGCGCAACGTACGATCACTGGTGTTCGGCCGCGGATCCTAGCACGAAAACCGGGATTTTCCGTGCAGCGGTCGATCCGGCCGCCATCGCGAACGTCCGCGGCTCCCCTATCCGTTCAGCCGCGCGACGATGCCGCCGACCAGGGCCGTGCAGGCGGCGGCCGCGAGCACCGTCCCGAACAGGCGCATGGGCAGACCGGCACGATGCACCGGCTCGATCCCGCTCTCGGCGTGGCAGGTGGGGCACCGGGGGGTGTCTTCGTCCGAGGAGAACTCGGTATGGCAGCGGGCGCACCGGTACTTCACGCCAGGTGAAGTAGGCCGATGCGCCCGGATCGTCAAGGCCCCGGCCGAAGGCCACGGGCGTTCAGTCCTGGATCGCCGCCACCTTGCCGTCCTCGCCGAAGAGCACGATGAACGTGTCGAAGCGGTTCTTCCAGTACTTCCAGCGGGGGCTCTTGGGGCTCGGGGTCTCGTGGGCCGGTGGCAGGCCGATGGCGATGGCCACGCCCTTCTTGGTCATGCCGACGAGGGCCTCGCCCCTCCGGATCCCCTCGCGGTCGCGCTCGGAAAGCCGCGACAGATCCGGGCACCTCTCGCCGAAGTACCGGGTCAGATGGTCGAAGAAGGGCTCCCGGAGCGACTTGTGGGTGTAGTAGGTGTAGGTGCGACCGGTCTCGAGCACCGTGAACACCATGGCCTTCCTGGTGACCTTCTCCACCCGCACCTTCGTGCACACCGGGATCAGCCCGTCCTGTTGGAAGTTGGCCGCATAGAGGCGGGCACGCGCCTCGTCCGGATGCAGGTTCTTCGTGGTGACCAGTTCGCGGCCCACCCAGGTCCGGGCGTCGCCACTGGCCATCGCGGTCGGAGACGCCGCCGAGAGGGCAAGGGCGGAAAGGGTCATTGCCGCCACGGTCTGCAGGAACGATCGTCGTTTCATGGTCATGGTCCCTCCTGGTGAGCGCCCGAGGGCGCCACGGACCCAAAGACGCTAGCAGCGCCGCACGGCTTCACCGAAGCGCCGGGCGGTCCGTGGTGATCTCGGTCACGGCCCCGCAAGCGGCGCGAGCGAAGGCCCATCGTGGACCTTCGCTCGCCGCACGTCACGGTGAGACCGTCAGTTCTTCTCCTCGAACTCGGCGTCGATCACGTCGTCGCCACCACCACCGCTCGCGGATCCGGCATCGGCCCCTGCCGACGGTCCCTCGGCCCCGGGCTGGGCGCCCTCGGCACCTCCCTGGGCCTGGCCGTACATGGCCTGCCCCACCTTGCTCGACACCTCGGACAGGCGGTTCTTGGCCGCCGACACCCGTGCCGGATCCTGGGACTCCACGGCCTCCTTGGCGTCGCGGACCGCCTGTTCCACCTCGCCGCGCAGGTCCGCCGGGATCTTGTCCCCGTGCTCCTCGAGGAGCTTCTCGGTCTGCAGCGCCATGGCCTCGAGGGCGTTTCGCTCCTCGATCTCCTGCTTGCGCCGCCGGTCCTCCTCCTCGTGCTTCTTGGCCTCCTCGACCATCCGTTGGATCTCCTCCTCGGACAGTCCGGAGTTGGCCGTGATGGTGATCTTCTGCTCCTTGCCCGTGGCCTTGTCCTTGGCGGAGACGTGCACGATGCCGTTGGCGTCGATGTCGAACGTCACCTCGATCTGGGGCACGCCACGCGGTGCCGGTGGGATGCCCGTCAAGCTGAACTTGCCGAGGGTCCGGTTGTCCTTGGCCATGGCGCGCTCGCCCTGCAGCACGTGGACCTCCACCGAGCTCTGGTTGTCAGCGGCCGTGGTGAAGATCTCGGACTTGCGCGTGGGGATCGTGGTGTTGCGGGGGATCAACACGGTCATCACGCCGCCGAGGGTCTCGATGCCCAGGGACAGGGGCGTGACGTCCACGAGCACGATGTCCTGGACGTCGCCGGAGAGCACGCCGGCCTGGACCGCCGCACCGAGGGCGACCACCTCGTCGGGGTTGACCGACTTGTTGGGCTCCTTGCCGAAGAACTCCGTGACGGTCTTCTGCACCAGCGGAATCCGGGTGGAACCGCCGACCAGGAGCACCTCGTCGATGTCGCCCACGGTCTTCTTCGCGTCCTCGAGGGCCTTCTTGCAGGGCTCGAGGGTGCGCTTGACCAGGTCCTCGATCATGGACTCGAACTTGGCCCGCGAAAGCGTCATCTGCAGGTGCTTGGGCCCGCTGGCGTCCGCGGTCAGGAACGGCAGGTTGATCTCCGTCTCCATCTTGCTCGAAAGCTCGATCTTGGCCTTCTCGGCCGCGTCCTTGAGCCGCTGGCGAACGAGCTTGTCGCCCGAGACGTCGATCCCGGTCTCCTTGCGAAACTCCTCGATGAGCCACTCCATGATCCTGTTGTCGAAGTCGTCGCCGCCGAGGTGCGTGTCACCATTGGTCGACACGACCTCGACCACGTTCTCGGCCACCTCGAGGATGGAGATGTCGAAGGTGCCGCCACCGAGGTCGAAGACGGCGACCAATTCCTCCTTGCCCTTCTTGTTGAGCCCATAGGCCAAGGCAGCGGCCGTCGGCTCGTTGACGATGCGCTTGACCTCGAGCCCGGCGATCCGCCCCGCGTCCTTGGTGGCCTGGCGCTGGGAGTCGTTGAAATAGGCCGGGACCGTGATCACGGCCTCCTTGACGGGCTCGCCGAGGTAGTCCTCGGCCGCCTTCTTGAGCTTCATGAGGACGTGGGCGCTGATCTGCTGCGGCGTGTAGCGCTTGCCGCGGATCTCGAACTCCACGCCGCCGTTGTCCGCCTTCACGACCTTGTAGGGGACGCGCTTGATCTCGTCTTGGACCTCCTCCCACCTACGGCCGATGAAACGCTTGGCGCTGTAGATGGTGTTCTCGGCGTTGGTGATCGCCTGCCGTCGGGCCGGCTGGCCGACCAGGATGTTGCCGTTGGCCTCGAAGGCGACCACCGACGGCGTCGTCCGGGCGCCGTCCTCGTTGGGGATGACCTTGGGCTCGTTGCCCTCCATGACCGCAACGACCGAGTTGGTCGTACCGAGGTCGATACCGATGATCTTCGCCATGGGAACTCTTCCTTTCGTTCTTGTTCGCTCGGGTTCTTGGGAATGGAAACCTTGCCGCGCACCGCGCCTTCGACCGATCGTCCGCGCCTGCGCGCCCGCCGCAACGGGCACCCGCAAGCTAAGGCGTGCGCCTCCCCTGTCAAGGGCTGCAACGGCCGGACAGCCGGCCGCACCACGGCGTGCGCAGCCTCACCCCGCCGGGTTCGGGAAGCACGTGAAGTCGATGTTGCCCGCCACGTTGCCCCAATTGAGGTTCACGGCCAGGGCCCGCACGCCCAAGGGCTCCATGATACGGTTGACGCTCTCGAGGTCGGCGTCGTTCATGTACCCGTAGAACTCCGAGACGACGTAGAGGCCACCGCCGTGGGACACGACGTAGTCGACCACGGTCTGCATCTCGGCGTCCGTCGGCTGGTCGCCCTGATCGAACTGCCCCGAGCCCTCCATGTACACGACGATGTCGAAATCGGCCGCGAGCTGGGCCGGATCGCCGACGTACTGGGCCGGTAGATGGATCCCGGCCACCGTCTCCTGGGGCAGGGAGAACTGCTTCGGGCCGTCCTGGGGCCCCCAACCGAAGGTCAGAACCTTCGGAGACGCGCCCGTGCCGGCGAGCCACTCGACGATGGGACAGTCCGAGACCTCGTTGAACGGGAGGCTGCTGTCCGCGGACGCGATGAAGCGCCCCGAGCCGCTCGTTCCGAGGGCGTAGACGATCTCGTTCATGAGTTCCGCCGTACCGAAGACCTCGTTGCCGAGGATCTCGAGGGCCCCCGACTGCTTGGAGGCGATCGAGATGGAGCAGGCCAAGCAGTCGTCGGGCGGCGGGGCGTCGGGCATCTTGCCGAGATCGAATTTGGGCGGCGCCCCGGACGAGCCCCCGGCCGTGCCCGCGGTTCCCGTTACGGTCCCCGTGGTCGGATCCGTCGTCGCAGACGACGACCCCGTGGTCCCCTCCCCCGTCGTAGTGGACGAAGGACCCGTCGCCGCCGTGGCCGTGGCATCCGAGGTCCAACCGGCGCTCGTGCCGCCGGTCGCCGTCGAGGGCGCACCGGTACCCGTGGTGGAACACGCTGCGAGCAGGGCGCAAACGCCCAGAATCGGCGTTTCGAGCCTAGGAAAAGTCATGCAGGCAGCCTAGCAGGCCGTCCGGCCGGAATCCACGGGACGCCTCAACCGGCCGCCGGCGGGGGGGCGTCGTCGCCGGTGGCCGACGCGCCGGCGGCGGCCTCTTCCCCTTCGGCCCGGGCATGCAACGGACGTTCGAGCACCGCATCGAGGACGTCCTCCACGGTCTTGACGTAGACGATGTCCATCTGGTTACGGATCTCCTCGGGCACGTCCACGACGTCCTTGGCGTTGCGCTCCGGCAGGACGATGCGCTTGATCCCGGCACGGTGGGCCGCAAGCATCTTCTCCTTGATGCCGCCCACCGGCAGCACCAGGCCACGCAAGGTGATTTCGCCGGTCATGGCCACGTCGCTGCGCACGCAGATCCCCGTCAGCAACGACGTGATCGCCGAGACCATGGCCACCCCCGCCGAGGGACCGTCCTTGGGAATGGCGCCCGCGGGCACGTGGACGTGGATGTCCGACGAGGCGAGGTCCTGGGGATCGATGCCGAACTCGTCGAGGTGACTCTTGACGTAGCTGAGCGCCGCCTGGGCCGACTCCTTCATCACGTCGCCGAGCTGGCCGGTGAGCATGAGGCCGCCCTTGCCCGGCATCTTGGTCGCCTCGACGAACATGATTTCGCCGCCCACCGGCGTCCAGGCCAGCCCCGTCGCCACGCCCGGCTCGGCGGTGCGGTCGGCCATCTCCGGCAGGTACTTCTGGGGCCCGAGGTACTTGGGCACGTCCTCGGCGTCGACGACCACCTTCCCCTCGACCTCCCCGTCGACGACCTTGACGGCGATCCCGCGGACGATGGCGGCGATCTCCCGCTCGAGGTTCCGCACGCCGGCCTCGCGGGTGTAGCTGTCGATGAGGGTCATGATGGCGTCGTCGGTGAACTCGATCTCGATGCCCGCCGCGTCGAGGCCGTGCTCGCGGATCTGCTTGGGCAGCAGGAACCTGCGGGCGATGGCCATCTTCTCCTGGCGGGTGTAGCCCGGCAGCTCGATGATCTCGAGGCGGTCCTTGAGGGCCGGCGGGATCGGATCGGCGTAGTTGGCCGTGGCGATGAACATGACCCGCGACAGATCGAACGGCACCTCGAGGTAGTGGTCCGAGAAGGTGTGGTTCTGCTCCGGGTCGAGCACCTCGAGCAGCGCCGAGGCCGGATCACCGCGAAAATCGTGCCCGAGCTTGTCGATCTCGTCGAGCACGATGACCGGGTTGTTCGTCCCCGCCTTGCGCAGGCCCTGGATGATCCGGCCGGGCAGCGCGCCGACGTAGGTACGCCGGTGCCCGCGGATCTCCGCCTCGTCACGCACGCCGCCCAAGGAGATCCGCACGAACTTGCGGCCGATGGCGCGCGCGATGGACTTGCCCAGGGAGGTCTTGCCCACGCCGGGCGGGCCGAGCAGACACAGGATGGGGCCCTTCTTCGAGGCGTTCAGCTTGAGGACCGCCATGTATTCGAGGATCCGCTTCTTGACCTTGTCGAGGTCGTAGTGATCCTCGTCGAGGACCTCACGTACGTGGGCCAGATCGATCTGGTCCTCGGTGCTCTTGGACCACGGCAGCTCCACGAGCCATTCGAGATAGGTGCGCGTGACCGTGTACTCGGCACTCGAGGGCTGCATGTGCTTGAGGCGGTCGAGCTGCTTGAGGGCGACCTTCTCGACCTCCTCGGGCATCTTGGCCTCTTCGATCTTCTGCTGCAGTTCCTCCACGTCCCCCGACTCGTCGTCGATCTCGCCGAGTTCGCCCTTGATCGCCTTGAGCTGCTGGCGCAGCACGTACTCGCGCTGGGAGTGGCCCATCTCCTCCTGGACCTGGCTGTTGATCCGCTCGCGGATCTTGAGGATCTCGAGCTGCCGGGCCAGCAGGGTCAGCACCTTGCGCATGCGCTCGATGACGTCGGCCGTCTCGAGCACGTCCTGTTTCTCGCTGGGGTCGATGTCGAGGTTGCCGACCACGAGATCCGCGACCTGGGAGGGGTCGGAGACGCTGTCGAGCAGGGCCGCGGCCTCCTGGGGCAGTTCGGGGACCAGGGCGATGAGCTTCTTGGCGGTGTCCTTGATGTTCGCCATCAAGGCAGCGGCCTCGACCTCGCGATCCGAGTCCATCCGGTCCTCGATGGGCGAGACCTTGGCCTTGATGAAGGGGTCGAACTGCTCCCAGGCATCGATCCGAATGCGGGCGACCCCCTGCAGGATGACGCTGTAGTTGTCCTTGGCCAGCTTGATGACCTTGAGGATCCGCGCCGAACAACCCACTTCGTAGAGGTCGTCCGCTCCCGGCTCCTGCACCTGGCGGTCCTTCTGGGTCACGACCCCGATGATCGGCCGCTCGTCCGCGATGGCCTGCTCGATGAGGCGCACCGAACGTGGCCGTCCGACGTCGATGGGGATGATCGCCCCGGGAAAGAGCACCGTGTCCCGCAGGGCCAGGATCGACAGCTCCGCCGGCAGCTCGGGGACCGTCCGTTCTTCGTGGGTTTCGGTCGACATGGTGGAATCTCGGCTTCCCGCCACCGTAACACCCGAAAGGGGGCTGTCAACCTCTATGCACCGGATGCGCCGCCCGGGCCCATCCCCTCCATGCAGGCCGGCGAACCGGCTGATAGGCTGTCGAGCGTGGCCCGCTTCGCGCTCATCGTACGCGCCGGACCGGACGCGGGAGCCTCCGTCATCGTCGACACCGACACGGTGGTCGTCGGGCGGGGTGAAGGCTCCACCCTTCAGCTTACGGATGCCGCCGTCTCCCGACGCCATCTGGTGCTGCGCCGAGCCGCAGACCGGGACGTGCTCGAGGTGGCCGAGGTGCCGGGGGTCAACCCGGTCTGGTCCATCGTCGACGGCCAGCGGATCGGCATCACTCCCGGTACCGGCCTCGCCCCCGGAGCGAGTTTCACCCTCGGCAACACGACGATCCAAGTGGCCGACGCCGCCGCGGGACCCAAGGGGACCCTCGAATTGGACGTACGCACCGGACCTGCGCCCGGTGACGAGCTTGCGTCGTTGGCGGCCCTCGGAGAACGCCTGGCCCAGTGCGGGTCGTTGCAGGCCGTCTTCCGTACGGCCACCTCGTGGGCCGTGGATGCCCTGCCCTGCGACCGAGCGCTCGTCCTGAGCGCGGACGGCAGCGACGTCCTCGGAGCCGCGGCCGACGGCCCGGCGCCGGACCTGGCCCTTTCCCGCGCGATCCTCCACCGCGTTCGTACCGAGCAGCGGGCGTTCCTCGTTCGGGACGTGGCGGCCGAGCCGGATCTGGCCGGGCGCCAGTCCATCGTGGCCCGCGGGATCCGGGGCGCCATGGCGGCTCCCGTCCGGGACCTGGTGTTCTACGCCGAGTGGAGCGGTCCGAAGGGACCGGCGCTGCCGGAGGACCGGGCCCTCCTCCTGCTCGTGTGCGCCGCCCAGCTCGTCGCGGCCCTCGGGACGAGCGCCACCGAGCGCTCCCAGCTCCGGGCGGCGGCCCGCTCCCGGGGGCGTCCGGCCGCGCGGATGGTAGGAGCCTCGGCCCCCATGCAGCGCCTGCAGGTGTTCCTCGAGCGCGTGGCCCAGACCCAGGCCACGGTGTTGCTCCTCGGCGAGAGCGGCACCGGCAAGGAGTTGGCGGCGAACCTCATCCATGCCCTCTCGCCGCGCTCGTCCGGCCCCTTCGTCGCGATCAACTGCGCGGCGATCCCCGAGAACCTGCTCGAGAGCGAGCTGTTCGGGCACGAGCGGGGCGCCTTCACGGGCGCCGTCGCCCAGCACGACGGGGTCTTCGCCCGGGCCCACGGGGGCACGCTGTTCCTCGACGAGATCGGGGAGATGAGCCTTGCCACCCAGGCGCGGATGCTGCGGGTGCTCGAGACGCGGCGTTTCACCCGGGTCGGCGGCACCGAGGAGATCGAGGTGGACGTTCGGCTCGTGGCCGCGACCCACCGGGACCTGCGCAAGATGGTGGCCGAGGGCCGCTTCCGCGAGGATCTGCTCTATCGCCTCAGCGTCATCCAGACCCGCCTGCCGCCGTTGCGGGAGCGGGTCGAGGACATCCCCGAGTTGGTGCGCTACTTCGCCGACGAACTCGGCGAGTCCATGGGCCGGCGGATCCTCGCGATCTCTCCCGAGGCCCTCGAGATCCTCCAGCGCTACCGCTGGCCCGGGAACGTCCGCGAGCTGCGCAACGTGGTGGAGCGCGCCCTGGTCCTCGGCGACGGCCCGACCCTCGAGGCCGACGATCTGCCGCCGGAACTCCACAAGGCGGCGCCCACGGTTCCCCCCACGGCCGCAGCCGCGGCGACCCACCTCGTCCGTCCCCTCGCCGAACTCGAACGGGACGCCATCGCCGCGGCCCTCGAGGCCACCGGGGGCAACAAGGCCCGGGCGGCCGCCCTGCTCGGGATCGACCGCACGACCCTCTATCGCAAGCTCAAGGACATGGACGTGTGACGCTCGCCTCCTCGGCGTCGCGTCACGGTCACGGCGCGGGGAACATCACCACGTCGTAGACGAGCTTGCCCTTGCCGTTCTGCTTGATCGCATCCACGCCGCTGCAGGTGGCGGCGTCGGGAGCGAGGCAGTAGTCGAAGGTCAGGTGCAGGAGCCAGATGCGCCCTTCGAAGGCCGCCGGCACCGCGGGCCCCGAGATCGAAAGCTCGTGGGTCATGCCGAGTTTGTTGCCCATGGGGTCGCTCAGCAGGCTCGCCGGCGCAAGGGTCAAGGTGTCCGCATCGAACGGGGAAGCCGAGATCCCGTACGCGTAGCCGTAATAGCAAGCATTCGGGGCGCAACCGCCGATGATCCGGAACAGCGGATCGCCCGCGGCCGCGCCGTAGGCGATGGGTTGGCCCGCCGTGAACGTACCGCGCCCCGGCACGAGGGCCGCGTCCATCTGCCCCTCGTGATCGACCTCCATCGTGTAGCTGCCGGGCTCGGGCGTCGCGTTCGTCACACACTGGGGCACCCACGCATACGCGCCCTGCTGCTCGACGCGGGTCATCCACACGAAGGTTCCGTACCGCGTCTCGGCCAACGTGCCCGTGATGGCACAGGTGTCCGGGTCCACGGCGATGCCCGCAGGCGGCGTACCGTTGCCGGTCCCGCCGGGCGTCGAGCACGTCACCGGGGCACCGTTACCGCCGGTCAGGAACGACAGCAGGTCGTCGTCGGGTCCGAGGCAGGGCGCCGCGAGCCCGGACAGATCGACTCCGAGGGCCGGCGCGATCTCGATGGTGCACGTCGCCATCCCCGTGGCCCCCATGGCGCCCCCGGTGGCGGCGGTCACCTCGACGTCGTAGGTGCCCTCGGCGGTGGCCGTACCCGTCACCTGGCCCGTCACCGGGTTCAACACGAGCCCCGGCGGAAGGCCCACCGCCGAGAACGTCGGCGAGCCCATGGCGCCGCTGGCCAGGAACGTGTGGTCGTACGTGGCACCGACCGCCCCGAGGGGCGGCATGTTGCAGTCCACCTCGAGCATGGGGGGCGCGCCCGTGCTCGAACCGGAGGAGCCGCCGGCAGAGCCGAAGCTGTCCACGCCCGTGCTGCCGCCGGTCGTGCCCCCCGTCGTGCCGGTCGTGGTGCCCGTGGTGGGCGGGGGCCCCGTCACCCCGGGGGCCGCGCCGTCGTCGCCGCACCCCGTGGCAAGGCCCGCAAAGGCCAGGGCGATCCCGGAAAGTCGTCGTAACGTGCAAGTCAAACGGTCCATGGCGCTTCGAGTCTACCTCACCGCCCCGCTCGTCCGGCCCTCGAGCGACGGCGGGAAGCGTATCCGTCTTTGCTACCCTTGCTGCCCATGGACGATTTCGACCGCCTGCGGCTCGTGTTCGCGCACCGCATCGCCCGATGCGCGGTCGCGCTCTCGCCGGCCCTGCTCCACGGGTGCGGACGGCCGAGCGCGAGCGGGAACGTCGAGGCGGTCCGCGCCGCGGCGCCAGCGGAGGCGTCCGCAGGCTCCCGCCGCGCCACGCCCGGGAAGGCCCCGCCGTCCCAAGCCACCCGTGCACCGACCCCCGAGGAGCGCTACGACCGAACGGCTCCGATCCCCGGCGACCCGCCCTGGGTGGACGGCTACAACCCCGAGGAGGAGCCGTGTCCGTCGGACAACTGGTGCGCGCCGCGGGCGGCCGTCGAGCCCCTGGCCGTGGGCAACGAGCCGTCCCGCATGGGCTGCCCCGCACGCCTGGCGGGCACCTCGTTTCGCAACGTGGAGAACCCCGAGGATCCCGTCTACCGCGGGATCTCCCACGACGGCGCCATGATGGCCGCGTTCAACGAGAACCGCACCCGTCTGTGGCGAGAGCGCGAGAAGAAGGACGACATCTGTTGCTACCACTGGTTCGAGTACTGTAGCGGTCGTCCCATGATGGACGATGCGGGCCGACCCCGTCTGCCGCGGGCCGAGGCGACGGGTCGGGCTCGCGTGACCGCCGATCGCCGCGCCGCCGCCCTCGCCTACGTGGAGGACGCCCGGGCCGAGTGGGCGGCCGTCTGGGCCTTTCGCCGCGCCGTCGAGGAACTCCTGCCCTTCGACCCGCCGCTACGCCTTCGTCGTGCCCTGCGGCGCGCGGCCGCGGACGAGGTCCGGCACACCCGCGCCTGCCTCGCGGCGGCCGCCCATCTGGGCCTTTCCGCACGGATCGACCCGCAACCCCTCACCCTGCCCCCGCGCAGGCTCGACGCCCGCGGCCTCGCCCGCGCGACGTTCCTCGAGGGGGCCGTGGCGGAGGGTGTCGCCGCCCTGGTGGCGGACGGAGCCGCTTCGGCCTGCGCCGATCCGGTGCTCGCCGCGATCCTGCGCCGCATCGCCGCGGACGAGGCCGAACACGCGGCGCTGGCCTGGGCGGTCCTCCACTGCCTCGGGCGCGGCAGGCCGGAGGTGGCCGAGGCGGTGCACGCGGCCCTTTCGGACGTGCAAGCGGCCGCACGAGGCCCGTTGGCGGAGGTCCGGCCCCCCCGCCACGAGCCCGCGCCGCCCCACCTGCCGGCCCTCGGGCGCCTGGGCCCTGCGGCCCATCGAACGGCCCTGGCTGCGGTCGCGTTCGACCTCGCCCCCGCCATGCTCGCGGACGCGGAGCTCGCCTGAGCACGTCGGGGCCGGGTCACGCATCCGAGCCGAGATCGAGGATCCACGGCCGGGGCACCCCGGACCGGAGGGCGAGGCTCCGAACGGTCCGCCCGGCGAGGTCGAGGACGGCGACGGGTGCGTCGAGGATCCGGGTGTCCGCCGTGGCCACCACCGCGTCCCGGCTCGAAGCGACCAGCCGTGCGTCAGGGTCTTCGACCGTGCGCACCTCGGCGGCCAGTCCCGCGCGAGCGGCGGCCTGCCGGAAGATCGCGGCAACCCGGCCGCTGTTGGACACCGGCGCGTCGAGGAGCACCTCCACGGGGCCCGGTGAAAGGTCCGTGACGGCGGTGGCGACGGCTGCCGCGGCCGCGGCGGTCACCTGGGCCGTGCGATAGGTGCCGTGCACCGAGGCCAGGTCGCGCAACCAACCGTCGCGCCCCGAGAGCAGCACGCCGCCGGAGAGGGCCACCTCGACGGTGATGAGGACGTTGAAACCGTCGATCCGCAGGGGCCGCCCCGAGAGGGGGCCCTCCACCCGACGGCGGCGGCGTCGGGCCACGGCCTCGTCGGAGGCGGCGCAGCGCGCCACCGCCTCCCGGGCGCGGCGGCGAAGGCCATAACGGT
This sequence comes from Deltaproteobacteria bacterium, assembly GCA_003696955.1. Taxonomy (GTDB): domain Bacteria; phylum Myxococcota_A; class Polyangia; order Nannocystales; family Nannocystaceae; genus J032. Next base: position 74,010 of record RFGU01000194.1, read on the forward strand.
CCCCCACCAGCTTGCGCGCCGCACGTTCGGGGTACCCCCGACCGAGCAGCCACGAAAGGTCCGCCACCGCTGCCCGCAACGAAGGTACGCGCTCGGGCGCGAAGAGGCGGGCATCCTCGGGATGGGCCCCACGCGGCACGGCACCACGCTAGCAAACGGCCTGCGTGGGTGCGCTTCGGTGCCCCCCGGCCGCGCAGGTGGTGCCACGCGCCACACCGGCCGATCCCCCGCGCCCGGGGGCGACGCCTTCGAACGGGAGCCCAGCCCCTAGCGCCCGACGTCCCCGGGCGCGCACCTCGGTCGGCGAGCACGCGTCCGGCCCCGACGACGACCCACGAAGCCGAGTACGGCGACCCACGCGACGTGGGCCGGCGAGACGGGCGCCTCGCCCGGCCCGGCGCTTCGACACGTACAGCCTCCACCGCCGTCGGCTTCGCCCGCGCTCGTCCCGGTCCCGTCCCCCGGCATCGTTCCACCGGGCGTGCCGGTGCTCCCCGTGCCGGAACTTTCGGTACCCGTCCCCGTAGTGCCCGTGGTCCCGCCATCGTCGGGCGGCCCGATCCAGCGCGCCGAGACGAAGGTCACGGCGTTGCGCGAAAGGTCGACGGTCCAGGTGAGGCTGCCGTCCGGCCCCACGGGAAAGGTCCCTTCGGCCAGCGTCACCAACTGCCCGTGGCGATCGTAGAACGGCCCGCCGTCGTCCTCGATGCGTGCCGCCGAAAGCTCCCACGAACCGGGCTCCAACCCGACGAAGAGCACCTCGGTGGCCTCGGCGGCGCCGATCTCGTCGACGTAGAGGTCGGCGCCACGGTTGTCGAACCACCCGACGAGAACCTGCAGCTGACGCCGATCGTCGGAGATCCCCCCGATCCCCACGCGTTCCTCCCCGCGATCCGGATCGTTGGGATCCTCCGTCGCGAACAGGCCATCGATCCCGATGCGCGACGGCGTCGTGGCCAGCATCGACGCGCCGTAGAGCTCCCACAGGATACCCGCCGGCCGCGGATCGCCCACGGCGAGCGGCCCCTCCCCCTCGTCCCACAGCCCGCCCCGCGCCGAGTAGAAATGGCCCATGACGACGTTGTGGGGCCCGGCGCTCGGATGCATGTCCGCCATGTAGGCGAGCCCTCCGAGGAGGACCGGCAGCCCCGCAGCCGTACGGGCGAACTCCGATCCGACGCCGGTGCCGCGGTTCCACTCGCTGACGACGACGGGCAGGTCCGGTGGCAGCCCCACGACCTCGAAGTACTGCTCGATGGGCGGCACCTTCTGGGGCACGCCGTCGATCACGTCGACCACGTCCTCGTAGACGTTCTCGACGATCTGGTGGGGACGCCGCAGGTACTGGTGGGCGACCCAGAAGTCCACCACCACGTCGTTGTCGGGATCGGCATCGGTGTTGCGCTGTTGGATGGCCAGGGATGCGGCCTGGCCCCAAGGGCCGCGGATGCTGTGGATCCCCACGGCGATGTCGTCGCCGAAACGGGCGTGGGCGGCGGCGTGGGTGCGTTCGTACAGGTCGAGATATTCGAGGGCGGTGCCCTCCCAGAACTCGGCGTAGTACGGCTCGTTCCAGACCTCGATGCGGTCGACCACGTGCCCGGCGGCACGCATGCGCGCCACGATCTCGACGCAGGCCGCCGCCCACACATCGAAGTCGTCCGGGATCTTCGCGTAGGGGAAGTTGCCCGACCCGGGCGGGATCTCGATCCGGCTGTGTCCGCAGCGGAGGTAGTTGGCCGTACCCACCGCGTCGGCCGCGGCCATGCGGGCATCGAGGGCGGCCAGCCCCACCGGGTTCCAGTTGGCGTCGTCGGCGGGGTCGTACCCCGCGAAGGTCAATGCATCGCCGTTTCGCGGAAGCCACAGCGCATCCATGTCCCCCGCCCCCTCGTCGTGGAGGCGACTTTCCGGGATCCGGGTCGCCGCGAACTCGGCGCTCATGTCGATGTCGGGCTGGGTGGTGTCGGGACGCCATGCGTCGCGCACGAGGGGCCCCGAGTTGACGCCGTGGATCGCCGGCAGCGGCCCGACGACCTCGTCCGCTCGCACCCTGATCGGGCCCGCCGCGACCGACGGTACGACCGCCGTTGCCAAGATCGCCCCCGCGAAGCGTCCACCGAGTCGTCGCAGCGACATGAAGGGAACGATATCACGGCGATGTGCGCGCCCCTCGAGCGCACCGCGCCTGCTGGGAGGTGCCTTCGCGTCTTCGGCGGCGGGGAAGGGCGAGGAGCAGGCCGAGGCCTGGCAGCAGGCCGGCCGGTGCGGGAGCGCCCGTGGTGCACGCACAGCCTCTGGCGGGGGGTTCCCAGCAGATCTGGGTGGCGTCCCGCTGGGCGCCCACGGAGGCCGTCACGGTGGCACAGCGCAGGGACCGTGGCGTGCCGAGGGGGTCCACATCGTAGACGGCGAGCCCCCCGCCGAAGGTCTCGCCCCCACCTTCGAACCCCGCACCCTCCACCTCGAACCTCACGTCACCGGATCGAAGCATCCGCCCCTGGTCGTCGCGCACCGCCGCCGCCGCGACCAAGATGCCCTCCTGCCCGATCAAGGGGCCCGCCTGGTTGTCCTCGACCGCACCCACCGGGACGTACGCCACGGCCAGCTCCACGGATACGACGCGCTCGGGGGGCACCACCTCCACCTCGAAGGCGCCGAGTTCGTTCCTCGCGGCCTCCACCGTCACTTCGATCCGGTCGCCTTCGTGCAGCCGCACCCAGGCGTCGTCGAACGCTCCCTCCATGACCGGTTCGTTCGTGTCCCCCACCGTCCGGTAGGTCGGGCGCCCTTCCAAGGTGGCAAATCGAACGAAACCAAGATCCGTGGCCAGGGGCGTGCCGGCGAGATCCCGCAGCAGGATGGGCGGCGAGAACGACCCGGGCCCCACCGGCACCACATCTTCGGGGCCCACCGGGGCGGGTACCGCTCCGTGCGCCACGCCCTCCGCCACCACAACCCCATCCTCACCCGACGCGGCCCGGACGGCGTTCCACATGGGCATCCACTCGGGCGGGAAGGTGACGGTCACCTCCCCGGAAGGCACGCCGCGCAGCAAGAGCGCGTCGTCGTGCACCTCGGTCCCCGCGACGTCATCGCACCCGCGCGCATCCATGGGGATTCGATGGATCCCCGCCACGACCTCGACCTCGGCCTCCACGCCCCTCTGGGCATCCGGTTCTTCGAAGGGCAGGCCCGGCGGGGGTTCGAAGCGGACGCACGCGTTCAGTTCACGACCAGCCACGCACTCGCCGCCGAAGCCCTGCGGGCAGTACCGCACGATATCCAAGTCGATCCTGCTGCCCGCCACGAAGGCCGGCGAAGGGCCGAGGTCGCCGCCCACCGTCGGCGGCGGCGGGCCCGGCGAACTGAACTCGAAGCGTCCCTCCTCGCTCCGAAAACGTACCGTCGGGTCGCACCCGGCCGCGGCGAGCATCGCGACGGCCGCAAGTGCCGCGCCGAATGGGCCTCTGCTCCTTCGTGCAGGCTCCATCATCGGTGGGATCGTCGCACGAGGGAGCGTGTCGGATCCCTCGAGGCAGCCGGCCTAGGACAAACGCGCCCCACCGGCCGTTCTAGGGACCACACCGGAGGGCGCGCACGCGGCCGTCGAGGGCCACGACGTGCCGGATTCCGGCGCGCAACCGGAGACGGCGCGCCCCCTTCCCCGGACGATCCAGCCGTACCCAGGCCCCCGCGGCCGCCGGCGGGAACACGTAACACTCCCCCGAGAGGATGCGCCCGACGTGCGCTTCTCCCTTCCGATCCGAGTAGACGATGCCCACGGCCACCTCCGCCCCCGCGCCCTCGGCGAAACACACCCTCGGCCCGCTGCGCGCAGGACAGGCGCCGACGTCGTCCACGCGGGGTCGGGCGGCGTGTTCGGGCATCTTGCACCCCGCGTAGAGCCCCACCGCCCCGATCAAGGGCAGGAGGCGTCGGGCGATGCGGTGCCGGCGGGTCACGATCCCTCCGGGCGCTCACCGGCGAAGCGCCGGGCGAAGGTCCCCAATGGCACGGGCCACGGCCGAGGCGCCGTCGGACCCGGCGGACCACCCCGCGTGGCCGAGGCGCACGAGGTGACTGCCCACGACCACCCCGTCGGCCAGGGCCGCCACACGGGCCGCATCCTCCGGCGTGCGGACGCCGAATCCGACCGCGACGGGAAGGTCCGTCACACCCCGCAGGCGCGCGACGCGGTCGCGCACCGTGGCGTCGAGGCCGCCCCCCTCCCCGGTCACGCCGGTCCGGGCCACCTGGTAGACGAACCCGCTCGAGGCCTCCGCGATGGCCGCCGCCCGATCGGCGGACGTGCGCGGTCCGACGAGCCCGATCCAGTCGAGCCCCGCGGCGCGCAGCGGCTCCCGCAGGAAGCCCCCTTGCGGCGCCGGCACGTCGAGGACGAGGACGCCGTCCACCCCCGCGGCCCGCAGGCGGGCCGGAGCCTCGTCGCCGAGCCGCAGCAGCGGGTTGGCGTAGGTGAAGAGCACCACCGGGATCTCGCTTCGCCGGCGCAGGCGTTCGACGAGTTCCAACGTGCCGACGAGGCTCGCCCCGGCCCGCAGGGCGCGGTCCATCGCCGCCTGGATCGTGGGACCGTCGGCCGTCGGATCCGAGAAGGGCACACCCACCTCGAGCACGTCCGCCCCCGCCTCGGCCGCGGCCACCATGGTTTCGAGACTGCGGTCCCCGTCGGGGTCGAAGGCCGTTAGGTAGACCACCAGGGCCGCCCGCCCCTCCCCGCGGGATCGGTCGAAGGCC
>RFGU01000195.1 GCA_003696955.1 Deltaproteobacteria bacterium
GCGGTCCGCTCCGGCCGGGGTCCCGGCCCCGCTCAGCAGGTGTCCGTGCCCGCCCGCGGGTGGGGGAAGGCGTCGGCGTCGTCCTCGCCCTCGCGGGGGGCGAGGCAGGCGAAGTCCTTCTCCACGAGGATCTTGAGGGTGCGGCCTTCGGGTTCCGGTTGGCGGGCGCCGAACCCCACGGTGTCACCTTCCGCCCAGGCGCGGGCTTGGTCGGCGGGCACGTGGACCGCGAGGGTCGTGCCCTCGAGCCGGGCCTGAACCATAGCGGCGGCCTCGTCCGGCACGAGGCCGTAGCGCAGCACCTTCCCGGCGACGTGGGTGTCGGACCAGACCGATTCGCCCTGGCCGATGCGGGCGACCTCGGAGCGACCGAGCCGAAGACGTAGGGAGTCGTCGCGCAGGCGCAGCTTCATCTAGGCCTCCTCGCGGCGAGGCTACTCGATCGGCCCGCGTCTTGCCGCGGCGGCCAGGATCGGCTCGCGCAACGGACCTGCCGCGACGTGTGCGGCCGCCGCCTGCACGAGGCCGAAGAGCAGGGGACCGATGAACGGCAGCGCCACCAGCGCGGCCCACGGCAGGCCCGCCCCGAGGAGCAGCCACCGGTGGCGCGCCAGGAAGGCTCGCTCGCTCGCCGGATCGGGGGCGATCCGGTCGAGCACGGGATCGAAGAGTTCCCATGCCAGGACCCACGCCGTCGCCGTGCCGCCGACGGCCGCCGAGAGCAACGGACCGGCGACCGGAACGAGCCCGAGGAGCCCGGCGGCTGCCAGGGCGGCCAGCCAGCGCATGAAGCGACCGGCGGTGCGGCGCAGGCTGCGGGAGACGGGAGCCGCCGGCAGCGCCGCAAGGGTGGCGGCCAGGGCCGGGTCGGCGGGCTCGAGGGCGGCGAAGAAGATTCGCTCGTTCCACAGGGGGAGCAGAAGCTGCGCGCCGAAGAAGACGAGCACCGGGGCAGCGACGAGGACCACCGCGCATGCGGCGATCCACGCCAGGATCGCCACGACCAGGGCAAGGACACCGTCCGCATCGCCCGGCCACGGCAGCAGGTGGTACGCGGCGAGCAACAGCGCCGCTTGGGCCGCGACCGTCGCCGCGAGGGCCACCGCCGTCGCCCGCACGTACGCGGCGCCTGCTCGCCCCCCGCGCAGCCCCCGTCCGAGCCCCGCAAGGGCCGTCGCAAGGCCCGCCATGGCTTCGCCGATCAACGTGGGAGCAGCCACCCGGACCAGCCTAGGGGCGACCTGGCGACCGCGCAATTCTGGCTCGTCCAGCCCCCGTCGACCGCCGAGCGAGCAAATCGTGCGTGATCGCACGGCCAATGGTCGCGCAAACGTTGCGTGGTGGGCCGGGAGCAGGCCGCACGCCATTGCGGGCCCCGGACGGCGGCCTTCGGGTCAGCCTTCTGCTCGTCGCCATGATTCACGCTTTGCTTGGTCTTTCCCACGCCCTGGCCGACCGCACGCCGAACCAAGAGGCCATCGCATTGTCCCCCACCATCGGATGGTGGGTGCTCGTCGGAGCCGTGGCCCTCGCGTTCGTGTTCATCCTGCAGTCGGAACGGTGGCGAAGGTGGTGGCTCGGCACCGAGGACCCGCGCACGGTGGCCCTGTTTCGCATCGTGTTCGGGTTCTTCGCGATCGCCAACGTCAACGGGCTGTGGGAGTTCTTCGAATACCTCTTCACCGACGAGGGGATCTTCACCGCGGACGTGGCGCGGCAGGTCTTCGCCTCCCACCAGTTCGCGGGCTTCGGCGACGGCTTCACCGAGGACGAGCCGTGGGGCTTCTTCGACCTCCAGGCGTTCTTCCAGTTCCTCGCCGGCCCCAAGTATTCCCTGCTCTACTTCTGGGATTCGCCGACGTTCTTTTGGGCGCATCTGGTCGCGTTCGAGATCGCCGCGGTGTGCCTCGTGATCGGGTTCAAGACCCGCATCGCCGGGGTGCTGACGTGGTTTCTCATGAACAGCCTCTTCGTGCGCAACCACCTGTTCTGGGAGGGCACCGAACTCGTCTACCGCGTCTTCCTCGTCTACCTGGTGCTCTCCCGGTGCGGGCACGCCTACAGCGTGGACAACTGGCTGCGCTGCCGGAAGCTGCGCAAGCAGGGGCGGTTGTCCGAACCCGGGCTTCCCGGCGACGGAGCCGGAGCGCCCCCTTCCCCGGAGCACCCCCACGGGCTCGAGGCCATCTACCGCCGGATCCCCGCCTGGCCGCGGCGGTTGATGATGCTCCAACTTGCCACCATCTATCTGACGACGGGGCTGCTCAAGACGGGCAACGTGTGGATGCGGGGCGACTCGCTCTACTACGCCCTGAACCTCGATCACTTCTACCGCTTCCCGCCCCAGTTCACCTCCGCCCTGCTCGGCACCACGGTCTTCCGGGCCCTTACGTGGATGGTGAAGGTCGGGCAGGTGGGCTTCTCCGTGGTGATCCTGGGCCTCGTGTTGCGGTGGGCCCGCTACCAGCCGCCCCTGTCCAAGGCGCGGATCTGGGGGCTGCGGGCGGCCTTCGCCACCCTCGTGGTGGCGTCGTCGGCGATCGTCTACGTCGCGTATCCGGTCCACTTCACGCCGCCGGTGCCGCGCGAGGCCTTCGTCGCCGGTTGGGTGGCGCTGTGGGCCGCCGTGTGGGCGCTGATGTGGAAGCTGACCTACCGGCCCTTCGTCGTGCGGCGGTTCTTGGGGCGCAAGCTCTCGCGCGCCTACGTGCTCGACCGCGATTGGTTCTGCCGCTGGGTGCTCGGTCGGCGGATCTGGTTGCTCTGGCACATCGGTTTCCACAGCCACATCTTCAGCCTGATGAACGTGGGGCAGTTCCAGACGGCCATGCTCTCGGCGACGATCCCCTTCTTCGAAGGGATGGAGATCGCCCGCTTCGGCCGCCTGGTGGGGCGCCGGCTCGCCAAGCTCGGGGTACCGTGGATCCCCAAGGACGTGGCCGAGGGCAAGCCACCCATACCCACCGAATCCCTCGACCTGCCCCATCTCCACCGGGACGCGGCGCGACTGCCCGATGCAGCCCTCGTCTTCGGCCTCGGCACGGTGGTCGCCAGCATCTTCGTCAAGGTCTACGGGCCCGCGAGCTTCGAGTTTCGCTGGGTGTGGGTGGCGGGGCTCGTCGTGCTCGCTGGGTGGATGGCCGTGGAGGTGCGCCGGGCCAGGGCCGCCAAGGCCACCTCCGAGTTCGTCTGGGCCTACGGTCCCGTGGGGCGGTTCGTCGCCGGCGTCCTGATCCCCTGGCACCTGGTCGCCGTGGCGATTTGGCTCTCGCCCAACAAGGACGTCACCCGCAAGTGGCGGCCGGAGGCGGTCAAGGTGGTGCGCAAGTGGCTGACGGTGACCACGACGGATCAGGGCTGGGGCATGTTCGCCCCCAATCCCCCGCGAGCCAACATCTTCATGAAGGTGCTGGTCACCGATCCGCGCGGCGAGGTCTGGGACATGCGCACGGACGTCTACGCCGAGGAGCAAAAGCCCATCCCGTGGATCTGGAACACGCGCCTGCGCAAGATGAACCGTCGGATCATCGGCGGCGAGTCGGGGCCCACCCAGTGGTACCGCAAGTGGCACGCACGCTACTACTGCCGCAAGTGGCAGCTCGACCACGGCGGCGAGATCCCCGAGAAGGTCGAGCTGGTCAAGGTCTGGTACACGATCCCGACGCCCGAGCAGGTACGCGAGAAGGGCTACTACATCCCCGAGGATCTCCTGGCCAGAGCCGGCCACGAGCGCGTGGTCTACACCGAGCACTGCAAGCACGCGATCATGGGCCAGCTTCCCAACTGGATCCGCGAGCGCCACGGGCTTCCGCCGCTGCCCGAGGACGCCCCCTACCGCCCGTGGATCAAGCACAAGAAGCGCAAGTGGGAGCAGCGCAAGCAGGCCCTCGCGCGCAAGGCATCGGCGAAGAAGGCCGAGTAGTCGCGAGCATGCGGGACGCGGGGGCTTGCCCCCATACCCATACCCGGGTATAGGTATCTCTCCATGCGCGATCCCGATCTGCAACGTGCCCTCGCCCGTCGCCTGTCGCGCATCGCGGGGCAGGTGGCGGGGATCCAGCGGATGGTCGACGACGACCGCTACTGCGTGGACATCCTGGTCCAGATCGCCGCCGTGCGGGCGGCGCTCGGCAAGGTGGGGCGGATCCTCCTCGAAAACCACATTCGGACCTGCGTGACCGAGGCCTTCGAGGCGGGGGAGCCGGGGGAGCGCGACGCCAAGATCGCGGAATTGCTCGACGTCTACGAGCGATTCTGCCGCACCTAGGATCGCCGCACCCACAGGGAGCCCGGACGATGGAACACGGATGTTGTCACGGAGATGCCGGCCCGGCGGCGGACGACGGCGGAGCCGTGCTGCGCGATCCCGTCTGCGGGATGCAGGTGGATCCGCAGTCTCCGCGAAGGATCGAACACGACGGGGTGACGTACTACTTCTGCAGCGATCGGTGCATGGAGAAGTTTCGCGCCGATCCGGAAGGGATCCTTCGCGAGGAGCCCGCCTCTGCACGAACGGCACCCCCGGGCACGATCTATTCGTGCCCGATGGATCCGGAGGTGGAGCAGGACCATCCCGGGGCCTGTCCCAAGTGCGGCATGGCCCTCGAGCCGATGGGGCCGCCCGTCCCTTCGACCCGAACGGAGTGGACGTGTCCCATGCATCCCGAGATCGTGCGGGACGCCCCGGGCAGTTGCCCCATCTGCGGCATGGCCCTCGAGCCGCGGACGGTGACGGTGACCGAGGAGGAGGACAATCCCGAGCTGCGCGACATGAGCCGGCGGTTTTGGTTCGCGGTCGCGCTGACGGTCCCCCTGCTGGTGCTCGCCATGGGGGACATGTTGCCGGGGAGGCCGATCTCCCGGCTGCTCTCGCCGCGGCTGCGCACCCTGCTGGAACTCGCCTTCGCGACGCCCGTGTGCCTGTGGTCGGCCTGGCCGTTCTACGTGCGGGCCGTGCAGTCGGTGAAGCACCAAAGCCTCAACATGTTCACCCTCATCGGACTCGGGGTGAGCGTGGCCTACGTCTACAGTGTGGTGGCGGCCCTCTTTCCCGGCATCTTTCCCGAGGCCTTCCGGCGGGACGGGGAGGTGGGGGTCTACTTCGAGGCGTCCGGGGTCATCGTCACGCTGATCCTCCTCGGACAGGTGCTCGAACTTCGGGCGCGCAGCCGCACGAGCCAGGCGATCAAGCAACTCCTGGGCATGCAGGCCAAGACGGCCCGCAAGATCCAAGACGACGGCACCGAGGTGGACGTGCCCTTGGAGGCGGTCGTCGTCGGGGATCGGCTCCGTGTGCGGCCCGGGGAGAAGATCCCGGTCGACGGCGTCGTGCTCGAGGGGACGAGTTCGGTGGACGAGTCCATGGTGACGGGCGAACCGATCCCCGTGGAGAAGGGGCCCGGGGACACGGTGATCGGCTCGACGGTCAACGGCAACGGCAGCCTGGTGATCCGCGCCGAGAAGGTCGGTGCCGAGACCCTGCTCGCGCGCATCGTGACCATGGTGGCCCAGGCCCAGCGAAGTCGTGCACCGATCCAGAAACTCGCCGACGTGGTGTCGGGCTACTTCGTGCCGGCAGTGATCGTCGTCTCGGTGGTCACCTTCGTCGTGTGGGGCACGATCGGCCCGGAGCCCAGGATGGCCCATGCCCTCGTCAACGCGGTGGCGGTCCTCATCATCGCGTGTCCCTGTGCCCTGGGCCTTGCGACGCCCATGTCCATCATGGTGGCGACGGGCAGGGGCGCCACGATGGGGATCCTCTTCAAGAACGCCGAGGCCATCGAACTGATGCACAAGGTCGACACCCTGGTGGTGGACAAGACGGGCACATTGACCGAGGGGCGACCGAAGCTCGTCACCGTCGAGGTGGTGAACGGTACGGACGAAGGGACGCTCCTGCGGTCCGCGGCGAGCCTCGAACGCGGCAGCGAACATCCCCTGGCCGACGCCATCGTCGCGGGTGCGAAGGCGCGCGGCATCGAACCTGGCGCGGTGGACGGCTTCGAGGCCGTGACGGGCAGGGGGGTGTGCGGCCGGGTGGACGGCCGCGAGGTGGCGTTGGGCAATCGGGCGCTCATGGAAGAGGTGGGGGTGGACGTGACGGCGGTCGCGGCGCGGGCGGAAGAGCTTCGCCGCGAGGGCCAGACGGTGATGTACGTCGCGGTGGACCGGCGCCTTACGGGGTTGCTCGGCGTGGCCGACCCGATCAAGGAGAGCACACCGGAGGCGATCGGCGACCTCCACCGCGAGGGGATCCGGATCGTCATGCTGACCGGGGACGACGAGACCACGGCGCGGGCCGTCGCTGCGCGCCTGAGGATCGACGAGGTGATCGCCGACGTGCTCCCGGACGAGAAGGCCGAGGTCGTGGCGCGCCTGCAGAACGAAGGGCGCATCGTTGCCATGGCGGGCGACGGGGTGAACGATGCGCCGGCGCTCGCCCGTGCCCACGTGGGGATCGCCATGGGCACGGGCACGGACGTGGCGATGGAGAGCGCCGACGTGACTCTGGTCAAGGGAGACCTTCGCGGCATCGTGCGCGCGCGCCGGCTGAGCCGCGCGACGATGCGCAACATCGAGCAGAACCTCTTCTTCGCCTTCGTCTACAACAGCCTGGGCGTGCCCATCGCCGCCGGCGTGCTCTATCCGGCCTTCGGGCTGCTCCTGTCGCCCGTCATCGCCGCCGCGGCCATGAGCTTCAGCTCGGTGTCGGTGATCACCAACGCCCTGCGCCTGCGCAAGGTCGCGCTGTGAAAGGGGGGGCGCTTCCGGCCGAGCCGCCCGTACCGTCCGTGTCGGTCGACACGGCCGTGTCCGCCGACGATCCGCCGCTCGACGAGGTGGTGCCCGAGGTGCCCGACGTCCGGGGCGTGGCGCCGGCCGGCGTCGCCGTTCCGGACGCCGCGGTGGCCGCCGTGCCGGTGCCCGTCGTCGCGATCGTGGGAGCCGGAGCACCGGTGGTGGCCGCGGGATCCGTCCTTCCCCCCCC
>RFGU01000035.1 GCA_003696955.1 Deltaproteobacteria bacterium
CGGCCGCAGTCGAGGGTGGCCATGGCGATCTTGAACCCCTGCCCCTCCTCACCGAGCCGCTGCTCGACGGGCACGCGATGTTCCTCGAAGAACACCTGGCAGGAGTGACTTGCGCGGATGCCGAGCTTGTCGTCCTTGGGCCCGCGTCGAACGCCGGGCGCGTTCATGTCCACGATGAAGGCCGTGATGCCCTTGTGGGCCTTGGACTTGTCCGTCATGGTGAAGAGGATCCCGTAGTCGGCCTGGGGCCCGTTGGTGATCCAGTTCTTCGTGCCGTTGACGACGTAGTGATCCCCGTCGCGGACGGCCGTGGTCCGCTGGGCTGCGGCATCGGTGCCGGCCTCGGGCTCGGACAGCATGAAGCACCCGAGCTTCTCCCCACTGGCGAGCGGCACGAGGAATCGCTTCTTCTGCTCCTCGCTGGCGAACTTGACCAGCGGGTCGCACACCAGGGAGTTGTTCACGCTCATGATGACACCCGTGGACGCGCACGCCGCCGAGATTTCCTCCATGGCGAGGACGTACGAGACGGGGTCGAGCCCGCTGCCTCCGTACTCCACGTCCACCTCGATACCCATCAACCCCAGCTCGCCCATGCGCCGCACGAGATCGGCGGGGAAGCGTGCCTTGCGGTCGTTCTCGGCCGCCACGGGACGAACCTCACGGTCGGCGAACTCCCGCACCATGCGGACCAGGGCGTCTTGTTCTTCGGTGAGTCGAAAGTCCATCGTCGTCACTTCCCCGTGAAGTTCGGCGGACGCTTCTCGAGGAAGGCCTTCATGCCTTCCTTCTGATCCGCGGTGTCGAACAGCGCCGCGAAGGCCTCCTGTTCGAGTCGGTTCGCTTCGGCAAGGGGCATGTCGATCCCGCGATGCAACACGTCCTTGACCCGCGCCACGGCCAAGGGCCCCTGCTCGGCGATCTTCTGCGCCGTGGCCACGGCCGCGTCGAGCAGCGCATCGGGCTCGCACAATCGATTCACCAAGCCGATGCGCAACGCCTCCTCGGCGTCGATGATCTCGCCGGTCATGCACAACTCGAGGGCCCGCGCCAGTCCCACCCGGCGGGCCAGCCGCTGCGTGCCGCCGAACCCCGGAATGACCCCGAGCTTGACCTCGGGTTGGCCGAATTTGGCGCGGGTCGAGGCGTAGACGAAGTCGCAGGCCAGCGCCAATTCGCAGCCGCCGCCGAGGGCGAAGCCTCCGACCGCGGCGATGGTACACATCGGGATCCGGGCGAGCATGTCGCCGACGGCGTGGCCCTTCTCGGCGAACGCCAGGGCCTCGTCGCGGGTCATCTCGGCCATGGCCGAGATGTCGGCCCCGGCGGCGAACGCCTTGCCGGCGCCCGTCAACACGAGCCCGCGCTTGCCCGACGTCGCCGCCGACTCGATGGCACGGGCGAGCTCGTCGACGACCGTAGCATCGATGGCGTTCAGTACCTTCGGCCGGTCGAGGATCACGACGCGAACGTCGCCCCGGTCCTCGCACCGCAGGGTCGCAAACTCGGTCATGATCACCTCTTCGTGTAGTCGTAGAAGCCGCGGCCGGTCTTGCGCCCGAGCCAGCCGGCCGCCACGTGCATCCGCAGCACGTTGGCCGCCCGATACTTGTCGTCCCCGAGCTCCCGATGGAGCACGTCGGCGATGGCAAGACACGTGTCCAGCCCGATGAGATCCGCAAGCTCGAGCGGGCCCATCGGGTGGTTCAAGCCCAGCTTGGCCCCCGTGTCGATGTCCTCGGCGGTGCCGAGTCCTTCCTGCAGGGCGAAGCACGCCTCGTTGATGAGCGGAATGAGGATCCGGTTGACGATGAAGCCGGGCGAGTCCTTCGACGTGATGCAGGTCTTGCCCATCTTCTCGGCCAGGGCGAGCACCGTCCCGTAGGTCTCGTCGCTCGTCGGCAGGCCGCGAATGACCTCGACGAGCTTCATCACGGGCACCGGGTTCATGAAGTGCATGCCGACCACCCGCTCCGGCCGGCCCGTCTGCGCCCCGAGCAACGTGATGCTGATGGACGACGTATTGCTCGCCAGGATGGCGCCCTCGGGCAAGGCGGCGTCGAGCCTGCGAAAGAGATCCTTCTTGAGGTCGATGTTCTCGCTGGCGGCCTCGATGGCCATGTCCGCCTCGGAGAACGCCTCGATCCCGTCCACGGGCTCGATGGCATCGAGGATCGCCGACCGCTTGCCGTCGTCGATCTTGCCCTTGTCCACGAGACGGGCGAGTGCCCCCGCGATCTTCGCCTTGCCCGCCTCGGCCGTCGCGCGGTCGCGGTCGGCGAGCAGCACGCGAAACCCGGTCTGCGCCGCCACCTGGGCGATGCCGCCGCCCATCTGTCCGGCCCCGAGCACTCCGATGGTTCGAATCTCCTGCATGGTCTGCCTTTCGTTCGCGGTCTAGCGTTCCACCATCAGCGCGACGGCCTCGCCGCCCCCGATGCACAGGGAGGCCACGCCGACGTGCTTGTCGAGCTGTTTCATGGCGTACAGAAGGGTCACGAGGATCCGCGTGCCCGAACACCCGATGGGATGGCCGAGGGAGACGGCCCCGCCCCGCACGTTCAGCCGATCGGCCGGGATCCCCACCTTGTCCTGGTTGACGAGGGCCACGACGGCGAATGCTTCGTTGACCTCCCACAGATCCACGTCGTCCACCTTGCGCCCCGTCTTCTCGAGGAGCCGCTCGATGGACACCGCAGGCGCCGTGGTGAACCACTCGGGCGCCTGGGCGGCGCCGGCCTGCCCCACGATCCGGGCGAGCGGCTCGATGCCGCGGGCCTTGGCGACCTCCTCGGCCATGACCACCACGGCTGCGGCACCGTCGTTGATCGTCGAGGCGTTGCCGGCCGTGATCGTCCCCTCCTTCTGGAAGGCCGGGCGAAGCGATGGCAGCTTCTCGATCTTGCCGCGGAACGGCTCCTCGTCCTTGGCGACCACCACCGGATCGCCCTTGCGCTGGGGCACCTCGACGGGGACGATCTCCTCGTCGAAGGCCCCCGATTCGATGGCGGCGAGGGCACGGCGGTAGCTCTCGGCCGCGTAGGCGTCCTGGCGCTCGCGATCGATCCCGCACTCGCGGGCGCACAACTCGCCGGCGTGCCCCATGTGGTGGTCGTGGTAGGGATCCCAAAGACCGTCGTAGATCATGCCGTCGAGCAACTCACCGTGCCCCATGCGGTAGCCGGTGCGGGCCTTCTTCACGTAGTAGGGGGCGTTGGACATGCTCTCCATGCCGCCGGCGACCACGATGTCGGCCTCGCCGGCCATGATCTCGGTGGCAGCCATCATCACGGTCTTCAGGCCCGAGCCACAGACCTTGTTGACCGTGACGCAGCCGACGTGGTCGGGGATCTTGGCGCCCCGGCTCGCCTGCCGCGCCGGCGCCTGCCCCACCCCCGCCGGCAGGACGCAGCCCATGAGCACCTCGTCCACCTCGCCGCCTTCGAGGCCCGCCCGATCGAGGGCCGCGCGGATCGCCGTGGCCCCGAGCTTGGGGGCGGGAACCGGCGCGAGGGAACCGAGGAAGCTGCCGATGGGGGTCCGTGCTGCGGATGCGATGACGACGTTGCGAGGCATGGGAGTCCTTTCGTGGCGAAGGGGGGGGGACGGTCGCGGCGAACCGAAACGCTCGCCACCCGGCCCCGCACGACGCCCCGGGAACTACCACGACCGCCCATGGAGTCAATGCGTTTCCTCATGCACACCCTGCGGCGCGAGCCGCTCGGGCGCGCAAGGCCCGTCACCTCCCCCTTGACGACCCGCACCGCTCTTGCAACCCTCCCGCTCCCCGCCGGGGTAGCTCAGCTGGTTAGAGCGAGGGATTCATAACCCCTAGGTCGGCGGTTCAAGTCCGCCCCCCGGCACCGGCGCGTTCGCCTCCCCGTCTTCGGCGAGGAAGGCGGCGGCGCGCGCGAGCAGGTCGGGACGCCACTGCAGCAGGGCGTGCCACCCGCCCACGAACTCGAATGCAGCGCCCGCTAGGGGCATGTCGGCCACGGCCACCACGCCGTCGTCGTCGCCGTCGATCCATCGGTTGTAGCCCCGCTGGTCGCCGCGGCCCCCGGCCAACACCAGGGCCGCGACGCCTTCGGGCAAGGCGCCGAGCCGAGCCACGCGCTCGGGCGCGAGCTCTTCGAGGGCGTCGCCGTAGAGGAGCCGCGCGTGCAAGCGCCCCGCAAAGCGCGCAGCGAGCGTGGCACCACGGTTGGGCGGCGACAGCATCACCAGGCGAACCGGACGCGGCAGCCGACGGCCCGCGCCGCGGGCGAGAAAGGCCCGCACGACGAGCGCCCCCATGCTGTGGGTCAGAAAGCCCAGGGGCACGTCCGTCTCCGTCCAAAGGCCCCGCAGGGCCAAGAAGGTGTGCAGACGCGCCGCATGGTCGCCGAGACGACCGCGGCGACTCGGATACCCGAACGCGTACGGGTGCAGGCCGTGTCGGGCGAGGCCTCGGGCCGTGGGCAGAAGTCCGAGGCGACTGCGCAACGCCCCGTGGATCAGGACCACCGGTCGCCGGACCATGGGCTTCATGTCGTCGTGCCGCGAAGGCGGACCCACAAGAATGCCCCGAGGGCCGCCGCCAGCACGACGGCCACGAGTTGCCCCGGGGCCAGCGGACCGAAGATGCCCGGCACCGCATCGGCGCGAAACCACTCTTCGACGAGGGCGCGCGCGAGCAACCAGTAGATGGAGACGCTCAGGAAGACCTGGCCGTCCACGCGGCGTCGGCGCCACACCCATGCGGCCAGGGCCACCCCCACGAGGCCGAGCAGCGCCCCGTAGAGCTGGGACGGATGCACCGGCAAGGACGCCTCGGCCCCCTCGGGCAGGAGCATGTCGAGTCGTGTCCGATGGAACCGATAGGCGGGCGACCCCGGCGGGTACCGGACCGCGAGCGGAAACGTGGGCTCGACGTAGCGGCCGAACCCCGACCCCGCGAGGAAGGCCCCGATGCGCTCGAGTACGACGCCCACCATGTACGGCAGGGCCAGACAGTCGAACCAGCGGAGCACCGGGATCTTGCGCCGGCCCACCATGACGGCGGACACGAGCAGAGCCACCACGGCCCCGAAGAACGGCGCGAGCCCCCCGGGCGCGAGGATCAGGGCGTCGCGCCAATTCGTGAATCGGTCCGGGTGCTGCAGCAGGTACCCCACCCGCGCCGCCAGCATGCCAGCCGCCGCCCCCACGACGTAGACCGTGCCGAGGGGCTCGACGGGCAGGCCTGCGCGGTGGGCGAGGCGCAGCGCCAGGAACCAACCGGCCACGAGGGCCACGGCCAGCAGGAAGCCGTAGGCCTGGACCTGCCAGTCGAGCCCCGGAATCGTGAAGAGGACGGGCGACATGCCGCCCTCGGCTTTTGGCACGTCCCGGCCCCGCGTGACAAGGCGCCCGCCGCGACACGGGGCGCCGCCCCCCGGATCCTCGTACCATGGCGCCACCCCATGGCGCGGACCGAGACGCCCCACGCCCCCGCCGGCGGGCCGCCGGCCGGCGACCGCGGCGATGCGGCCTCCCTCGCCAGCCGGCGCCTGCGGCGGGCCCTGCTCGTCTTCGCCCTGACGATCCTCACCGCAACCTTCGGCTACATGGCCATCGGACGCCTCGAGGGCCGGGCGTGGTCGTTCTTCGAGAGCCTGTACATGGTGGCGATCACCCTCTCGACGGTGGGCTATTCCGACGTCCTCGGCGTCTCCGAAGTCCCGTTCGCCACCGGGTGGACCATGTTCGTCATCGCCACCGGGACGGGTGTCAACCTATGGGTCATCTCGTCCTTGACGAGCTTCTTCCTCGAGGGCGACTTCCTGCAGCTGCGCAAGTACCGTAGGCTCCGCAAGAAGATGCGCACCCTGCGGGACCACTACGTCGTCTGCGGCGTCGGCACCACGGGGATCCACGTGGCACGCGAACTCCTCGCGGTGGGCTACCCCGTGGTCGCCATCGACTGGAACGACGCGCACCTGCAGGAGGCCGCGCAGCTCGGCGCGCTGCCCCTGCGCGGTGACGCCACCGACGACGACGTGCTCGCCGAGGGCGGCATCGATCGCGCCCGCGGCCTCGTGGCGACCCTCGACGACGACAAGACCAACATGTTCGTGGTGGTGACGGCCCGCCAGAGTCATCCGGGCCTGCGGATCGTCGCCAAGGCCGTGGACCAGGCGGCCGAGAAGAAGCTCGTGCGGGCCGGTGCCGACGCCGTGGTGTCCCCGAGCTTCATCGGGGGCATGCGCCTGGCCTCCGAACTCGTGCGTCCCACCGTGGTGCGCTTCCTCGATCGCATGCTCCAAGATCCCACCATGAGCCTGCGGATCGAGGAGGCGGCCATCTCGGAGGGCAGTCCGCTGGTGGGCAAGACCCTGGCCGACTCCGGGATCCGGGCGCGCACCGGGGTGCTCGTCATCGCGATCCAGCGCCCCGACGGCACCGCCGTCCATGCGCCGCCGGCGGATCACCGCATCGCTCCCGGGGAGACCCTCATCGTCATCGGAACCGCCGAACAGGTGGCGAACCTGCACCGCATGGTGGCGCCCGACGACGATGCCGACGGCGGCCGCGCGGCGCCTCCGGTATCCTCGGGACGGTGACCGCGCCACCGTCTTCGGTGCTCGAATTCGCAGGCTCCGACGGGATCCTGCGCAACCCGTCGCGACCTTCGGACATGCCCGGGACCCTGGTCGCCCTGCTCGACCGGGCCGCCCGGCACGCTCCGGATCGGCCCTTCGTGATCGAGACGGCGCCCGCGCGCCCGGACGCGGTGGCCCGCGCAACGACCTACGCGGAAGCCCGGCATGCCGCGCACCGCATCGCCGCCAACCTCGCGGCAACGACCCCGCCGGGCGCCGTCGTCGTGGCCCTGCCGCCCGGCGTCGACCACCTCCTCCTGACCCTCGCGGCCTACGTCGCCGGTCGGCCCGTCGTGCCGGTGTCACCGGCCGTCTTCGAACACGACGACGAGGTCCGCCTGCGCCTTCTGCGTGCGGTCGGACCGGGCCTGGTCGCCGTCCCCTCGGGGCGCTGCGTGCCCGCGGCCGAACGCCTCGACGCCCCCGTCTTCGCCGCCACGACGCCCGAAGGCCCGGCGGCCCCCCTTGCGACGCTCCTTGCGGCCGACGCCGACACCGGCGCCGTTCCGCCTCGGCCGCCCGACCCCGCGAGCGTCTGCAAGCTGCTGCTCACCTCGGGTTCGACGGGCGTCCCCAAGGCCGTGGCCCAGACCCACCGCATGCTCACGGCGAACCAGGGCATGCTCGCAGCCCTCCTGCCGGAGGCCTGCGCCGGCCCGCCCGTGGTGGTGGACTGGTTGCCCTGGAGCCACACCTTCGGCGGCAACCACGATCTGCACCTGGTACTGGCCCACGCGGGCACGCTGGTCGTGGACGAAGGCCCCGCGCGAGACCCCGACCTGTCGCGCCGACTGCGGCGTCTTTCGGCCTTTCGCCCCACCGCCATCTTCGACGTGCCGCGGGTGTTCGATCGCCTCGTGGCAAGTTGGGAGCAGGCTACGGACGACGCGGCGCGGGCCCTTTCACGGGCGGAGGTGGTGTTCTACGCGGGCGCTTCGCTCTCGGCGGACACCTTCGATCGCCTGCGTCGGCTGCTGGCGCGCCACGGCCCACCCGGCGCGTTCGTCTCCTGCGGCTACGGTGCCACGGAGACCGGCCCCCTCGTCACGGCGGTCCCCGCCGCCCTCGCTCGCACGCGCAAGGATCCGCGGGGCATCGGCATCCCCGCCCCGGGGGCGTCCGTGCGACTCGCCCGCGCCGACGCCGGCACCGAGCTGTGGGTCTCGAGTCCGGCCGTGGCCCCGTACTACGTCGGCCCGGACGGCACCCGAGCCCCCGTGGCCGATGTCGACGGGTGGTTTCACACGGGGGACGCGGGCAGCCTGCTCGACCCGGCCGACGTCGCTGCCGGCCTGCGGATCGACGGCCGCCTCGCCGAGAACTTCAAGCTGGCCACCGGAACGTGGGTTCCCGTGGCGGCGGTGCGGGAACGCCTGGCCGCTGCCTTGGGCCCCCAGGTCCGCCACGTCGTCCTCGTCGGCCCCGACGCCCCATTCCTCGCCGCCCTGCTCTTCGTCGACGGGGATCCGGCACCCGGTCTCGTGCGCCGCGTTCGCGACGTCCTGACGCACCTTGCGGCGGACGGCGGGGGGTCGAGCCGCATCGTCCGGGCCGCCGCCCTCGTCGCCCGCGCCCTCGACCCGGCCGCCGGCGAGATCACCGAGAAGGGGTCGGTCCACGAGGCACGCGTACGGACACGCTGTGCGGACCTGGTCGCCGCCCTCTACGACGGCACCCGGACCGCGACCGTCCCCATCGTGCGCGTGGACGATCCTCAGTCCTCGACGTAGGTGGCCTCTTCCTTCTCCTGGGCCTCCTTGCACTGGATGCACAGCTGGGCCTCGGGACGGGCGCGCAGGCGCTTGATGCTGATGGGCTCTTCGCATTCCTCGCAAAGCCCATACGTCCCATCGTCGATCTTGCGCAGGGCGTAGTCGATCTTCTCCATCAGGTAGCGCTCGCGCCCCCGCAGGCGGAAGGCGAACTCCTGCATGTACTCGCTCGAGGCCTGGTCCACCTCGTCCATGCGCTCCGCCTCGTCGATGACCATCTCCGTCTTGAGCGTGCGCTTGGCTTCTTCGACGAGGCGCTCGCGCTTTCTGGTCAAGATGTCGCGAAACTCCTCGAGTTGGGCCTTGGAAAGTGCCATGGTGTATCTCCGTCGAAATCTTCGGACCACCGCGAGGGCGGTTTCTTACGGGCGCGCGAGCCTAGCCCCGTCGAGGCCCGGCGTAAACGGGCGCCGAGGGGCCGGCGCCGCGCCGCCGGGGACCTCCCGGCCGAACGGACCGGCGCAGAGACCGCCGCTCGCCTTGACCGCGCCTCCTACCTTGCCCTACCCTTGGCCTCCCCCGCCGCCCCCGGAGAGATCGCCATGGCAACGTCGGACAAGCGCAAGCAGAGCCTCTATTTCCCGGAGCAGATGCTCAAGGAGATCCAGGAGGAGGCGGCGCGCCAGGACCGGTCGCTCTCGTGGATCGTCCAGAAGGCCTGGAAGATCGCCCGCAAGGAGATCATGAAATATCCCAGTGTCAACGACATCGAGGACGACGCGGACGACGAGCGTGGCCGAGACGAGTAGTCTCGCGCACCTCGGGCCGGACAGGACGCTCCGCATCGAACGGCCCGACGGCGCGACCGTCGCCGCCGACGTGTTCCTGCCGACCAGGGCCCCCCCCGAACGAACCGCTCCGCTGCTGATCCTCGACGGAATCGGCTGCGCCGGATGGGCGTTTCGGCGCATCATCCCGATCTTCCGCCGCGCGACCCCGGTGGTCTTTGCGTACTACCGCGGTCACGGCAAGTCGCCCCTGCCGCCCCGGCCGTGGAACCTTTCGGTCCGGGATCTCGCGGCCGACGCGATCGCGACGGTGGATGCCGCCGACCTCGGCCCGGTCTGCGCGGTGGGGTTCTCCCTGGGCTTCTCCGTCGCCCTGGAGATGACCCGTGTCGCACCGTCGAACGTCTGCGGCCTGGTCTCCATCGCGGGCCCGGCCGGGCGCGTCCTGGATCACTTCCAGGGCACGGACGTCTTTCGGGAGATCGTCCCCATCGTGCACCGGGCGGCGACCCTGGCCCACGACCTGCTGTTGCCCATCTGGCGCACGGTCCTCCCGTCGAAGATCACGCGGCTCATCGGGCTCTACACCCAGGTCGATCCCGAGCGCCTGCACGAAGAGGACCTCGAGATCTACCTGCACGAGATGTCCCGCATGGACCCCGAGCTCTTCTTGGCCATGCTCGAGGAGGCGGCACGGTACGACCCCTCGGACTTCCTCCCCCGACTCGACCGGCCCACCCTGGTGATCGCCGGAGCGCGGGACCGCTTCGTGCCCCTTTCGGTGCTGCGCAACACCGCCTTCTCGATCCCGGGCGCACGGTGGGAGGTCGTCGACGAAGGTACCCACGCGCTGCCGGCGGAACATCCCACCCGGATCGCCGAAGACGTGCTCGCCTTCGCCCGTTCCGCCTGCCCAAACGCGCAGGACCGGTGAGGCCATGGGCGCCGAGAAAGCCCCCGCACAGCCGCGCAGGCTACGTTCCCGAGCCCCCGGCCGGCCTGGCGCGAGCCTCCGGCGGGACGTCGGCCTACGGCCCGGGGACGAACTCGTCGGCCCCCGGGTCCGGTAGAGCGTCGCGCGGGTCACCGTCGATGTCGCGCTCGACGGCCTCCTCGCCTGCGAGGACGTCCCCGGCATCCACCGCAGCGGCCCCCGCGACGAGGTGGACGTCGCCCGAGGCCGGATCGACGAACTCCGAAAGGGGCGCCTGCTCGACGTTGCCCGAAAGCGTCGCCTGCCCACCGTCGCGCGCAACGATGTCGTGGGTTACGAGGTTGTTGCGGATGACGGCGGACGTGTTCTCGAAGCGATATTCCATGGACACGAAGGGCGGTTCGAGGGCGACCACGGTGTTGTGGACGACGATGGGCCCACACGCTTGTTCGAGGGCCACCCCCGAATCCATCCCCGAGGCGCTCGCGAAGAGTTCGGGGCGCTTCCCCACGATCACGTTGTTGCGCACGATCCCATCGATGTGTCCGAGGTAGCCCGCCCCGGGGCACGGATCGTCCGGATAGACGCGTGTCTTGCCGTTGCCCATGGCCCCGAGCCCGAATCCGATGCCACGGGCGCAGTCGACGATGACGTTGCGCTCGACGACGGTGTCACGACTCGTCACCCAGAAGTGCACACCGTGTTCGGAAAGGCCCTGGTCGCACCAGAACCCCTCGATGTAGTTGTCGCGCACCGTCCATCCCCACGCCGAGTGGGCATCGATGCCCCCGGTGTAGCAGTCGGTCACGAATCCGCGCCCCGCATCCGTCATGCGGATCTCGCTGCAGGCGATCTCGCCTTCGTCGGAGAAGTACCCCGCCGACGAGGCATTGATCTTGATCCCCTGCTGCCCGGGATCCACCACCCGGACGCGGTAGATCCGGGTGCCGGTGGTGTTGCCGTCCGTGCCCCCCGTGACGTGGATCGGGTGGTAGAAGGCCCGTTGCGCCGTGAGGTTCGCAATGGTGGTATTCGGCGCTTCGACGAGGAAGATCTCCCCGATGCCGTAGCCGGCATCGAGCACCACCGCCTCCGGGTCGTCTCCGGTGCCGTAGAAGACGAGGCCGGGCGTGGTCACGTGCAGGAGGTTCGCCCCCGAAAGGTCGTACGTGCCCGGCGCGAACGCGAAGACCGTACCGGGCGCCGCCGACGCCACGAGGCCGGGCAGTTCGTCCGCCATCTCCGGGGACACGTCCACGACGGGGCCGGCCGGCGGTTCGAAGGGTGGACAGGGCTCGAAGGTCTCCCCGCCGCCGGTCGTGCCGCCCCCGGTCGCCGTCGACGTCGAGGCGGAATCGGTGCCCGGCCCCGCCGTCGCCGTGCCGCCGGACGTCGCCCCCTCGGAGGAACCCGAGCTCGTCGAATCCACCGACGACGTGTTGGCCCCGGTCCCCCCCGAACCCGAGGTCCCCGATGCCCCCGTCCCCCCGTCACCGCCACAGCTCGAAAGCAGCAAGGTCGCAATTACCGGCGGAGCGAAGCAGGGACGAGGGAGTCGATGCACCCGGTTACGATATCGTCGTCGCCTTCCCCGTCAATCGCGCCGGGCCGACGCACTCACGCCGCCGCGTCGAGGGCCGCTCGTGCGCGGTCGATCCGCCGGCGGCGCAGGTTCGCCCCGACCCGAAAGGTCACCAGTCGCTTTCCCCGGCGGTCGAGGAGCTCGACGCGGAGGGTCAGATGGACCACGCCACACCGCTCGGACGCGAACGCCACGGTCGCGACCGGAGCCACCTTCTCCCCCACCACCGGGTTCCGCGTCCAGCGTACGTCGTCGACGTAGACCGGCTCGGCACCCACGACCACCGTACACAGGTGCCCCACGGCCGCCCGCAGCACGTTTCGCCGCAGGCAGGTCGCACGCAGGCGCAGGTCCCGGGCGGCCGCGACGGGATCCAGCCGGCGACCTTCGACCTCGGCCAACGCCTCGAAGAGATCGGGTCCCGGCGGCACGATCCGAAATCCGCGGCCGACCACGTGACGCCCGGCCCGAAGGGCAAACGGCGCATTGATGGGGCCCGTGAGCGTGGAGACGTTGGCAAGCGACATGGCATCGTCCTTTCGTGGTGGGGCTACGGGGGGACCTCGTTCATCCATCCATTCGACCTCACTGTGACGTCGTTGCACGGGTAGGCAATGCAGGCGGATCGTTTTTCGCCGAGCGGGCGTACATCGTCGCGCATCGGGTTGGACGCGGTCGAATTCCGCCGTTTCCGCCCTTTCCGCCGGGGCCGGGCGACGGACGCCTCGGTGCGCGCACGCCCTTCGGACGAGGGACGATCTCCCCTTCGTGCCTCCCTCGTATCCCGAGATCGCCCTGATCACCCCCGCCTGCATCGGGTGCGCAAGCATCCTACATCGACCTACGGTCCCCCTCCCGTTGTGTGCGCGTTGCCAGGCGGAGAGCCCGCCGTTTACGGCCGACGAGCGTATCGTCCGGGGCGTAGAGGCCCTCTTGCCGTGGACCGGTCCGGCCGCACGGGCCTATGCGGCCTACAAGCTCGAAGGGTGCCTCGACCTGCTGGGCGGCCTTGCGCGCGCCCTGGCCGGTGCACCCGCCCTACGACGGCGGCCCGCCTACGACCTCGTCACGTGGGTGCCGGCCTATGCCCTCCGCACGCTCGCACGGGGCTTCGATCCCGCCGCCGAACTCGTGCGTGCGGCCGCACGGCTCTCGGGCCACGGGCGACGCTCGGTCGGCACCTTGCGACGCGCGTCGCTCGTCGGCCCCCGCCAACGCGGCCAGTCGGCGGCGCGGCGCCGACGCGCGCCCTTCGGCACCTTCGACGTGGTGCCCCGCCGCCGGCCACGGATCGTAGGCGCGACGATCCTGCTTTGCGACGACGTGGTGACCACGGGCGCGACCCTCTCGGCCGCCCGTGCCTGCCTGCTCGACGCCGGTGCCGCCCGCGTGGACCGCCTTGCCCTCTTCCGGGCGGATCTATAGCTTGGCGCCCGGTGTCACGGCCCGCCGCCACGAAGACCATCGTCACGAATCGTCGGGCGACCTTCGACTACGAACTGCTCGAGCGCTTCGAGGCTGGTCTCGTGCTGACGGGCAGTGAGGTCAAGTCGATCCGTGCCGGCAACGTGAGCCTCGCCGAGGCCTACTGCGCCTTCCGAGGCGACGAACTCTTCCTCGAGCAGGCCCACGTGGCGCCCTATCCGTTGGCCCACGCGCGCAACCACGACCCCATGCGGCCGCGCAAGCTGCTGCTCCACCGGCGGGAACTCGATCGGCTCCACGGCGCGGTCCGCAAGGAGGGGCTGACCCTCGTTCCGGTCCGGCTGTACGTCAAAGAGGGCCGGATCAAGTTGGAGATCGCCCTCGGTCGGGGGAAGAAGGCCCACGACAAGCGCCAACAGATCAAGGAGCGGGACGCGCGGCGGGAGATGCAACGCGCCCTCCGCCGAGGCGAGTAGGATGGACGCAGCCATGGAGGACCCGCGCCGCGCAGCCCTCGCCCGCGCCGACGCCCTGCTGGGCAAGCGCGGTCCGCTCTCGGCCCGCGAGTGTCACGAGCTGGCGGACCTTACGCCCCTGGTCCCCGGACGCAGCCGGGCCGTCGCCGGCAAGCTCGGCGCCCAGGCCGACGCCGCGGCCGTCCCCGCCCTCTTGGAGCTACCCCGCGGGATCGCCGGCGTCGTCGAAGGATTGATCCGCGCCGTCCGAAATGGCGTCGCCCGCATCCGACACGACGGCTCCGAAGCGCCGCGGGGACTCGTCCTACTGGTCCCCCGCTCCCGTGCCCGCGTCTTCCCGAAGGTGCTCGCGCGCCTCGCCATCGCCTTCGAAGGCGCGGTCGAGGTGCTCACCGTGGGCTCGCGAACCTACTACCGGGTCGCCGTGCTCGAAGGTGCGGGCACCTTGGCCGGGAAGGTCGCCCGGGTGGCGCGGGATCTCGAGTGGCTCGTCCCCCGCGCCCTCGAGATCGAGGGCACCGAGTTGTGGATCCACGGCTTTCGCATGGCCCGCGGCCGGCGCGACCGTGCCCTCGGCCGCCACTTCGTGGACGCCTTCGTGCGCTACGCCGCGACGCGCACCGAACCTTCGGGAAGGCCCGCGCCGTGACCCCCGAGGACCTCGTCGCCCGCTGGAACGCCGGAGACCTCACCCTCGTCGTGCTCGCCGCCGACGAGGATGCGGTGCTCGACCTTGCCGATGCGGCCGCGGCCGGCACCGGACGCACCCTTCGGATCTGGACCGCGACCGATCCCGGCCCTTCCAATGCCTCCGACCTCGACACCCTGCTGGTGGCCCTCGACGCACGCCCCGCCGACGAAGTCTGGCTCGTCCTCGATGCCGCACGCCAGCCCCTCTCGCCCGGTGCCCGTCGAAGGCTGCGCGATCGCATCGCCGCCGAGGCCGGCCCGGCCCTCGTCTTCGTCCAGGACGAACCCTTCGAGCTGGCGACGATCCCCGATCTGCCCATCGAGATCCTCCCGCCACCCGGCCGCGAAGTCCTCGCCGACGAGGCGCGTGCGCTCCTCGACGTGGACGACGCCGTGGCCACTGCCCTGGCCGAAGCGGGACTCGGCCTTTCCCGGTTGCGGTTTCGTAGGCTGCTCGCTCGCCTCGCCCGCGGGAGCACGGCCGCCCCTTCGGCCCTCGACCGCGCCCTGCTGGCGGCCAAGGGCCGCGAGGTCGCGGCCGCAGGCCACCTTGCATTCGCCGAACCCGTGGCCGTCGACCTGGTGGGGGGCGCCCGGCGGGTCAAGGCGTGGCTCGCCCTGCGGTCGCGGGCCTTCTCGCCGCGGGCGCGCGAGGCCGGGATCCCCTGGCCGAAGGGCCTTTTGCTCCTCGGCCCCCCCGGGTGCGGCAAGAGCCTCTTGGCCAAGGCGAGCGCGGACGCCCTGGGACTACCCCTGCTCCGGCTCGACCCGGGACGGCTCTTCGCCGGCACCGTCGGTGCGAGCGAGGCCAACCTGCGGGCCACGCTCGCGACCGTCGAGCGCGCCGCGCCGTGCGTCGTGTGGATCGACGAGGTGGAGAAGGGGTTTGCCGGCAGCGACGCAGGGCGCAGCGACGCCGGCACGGCCGCACGGGTCGTGGGCACGTTCCTGACCTGGCTCGAAGAGCGCGACCGACCTGTATTCGTGGTGGCCACGGCCAACCGTCTGGCCGGCTTGCCGCCGGAGTTCGTTCGCCCCGGACGGTTCGACGGGCGCTTCTTCGTCGATCTGCCGGACGCCGAGGCCCGGCGCGAGATCCTCGACGTCCACTTGCGACGGCGACCGGCCCGGGATCTCGGCAGGGTTCCGCCCCTCGGGGATCCCATCGAGACCTTCCTTGCACTGGCCGACGGTGCCGAGGGGTGTACGGGAGCCGAACTCGCCTCCGCGGTGGGCGACGCCCGCCTCGTCGCCTTCGCCGAGGGCCGCGTGCCGAAGGCCGCGGACCTCGAGGCGGCCCTTGCCCGTACCGTGCCGGCGGCCCGCCTCTACGCGGAGGAGATCGCGGACCTGCGCAGGTTCGCGCAGGACCGGCTCACCTGGGCATGATCCACTTCGGAATCGAGCATGGCCCGCCCGGGCTGGTACGCTGCCGAACACGATGCTGGCCCTCGCTCCCGTCCTCGAGACCTACGTCCGCGAGCACGCCCCGCCCGAACCCGACGTCCTCGCCCGCCTCCGCGCCAAGACCGAGGCGGAGGTTCCCATGGCCCAGATGCTCGTCGGGCCCGTCGAAGGGGCACTCCTGCGCCTGCTCGTGCGCCTGCTCGGCGCGCGCAGCGTCCTCGAGATCGGTACGTTCACCGGTTACTCGGCCATCTCCATGGCCCTCGCCATGCCCCCCGACGGACGGCTCGTCACCTGCGACGTCGACGAGACCACGGGACGGATCGCCCAGGCCTTCATCGACGAGGCCGGCCTTTCGGCCGTGGTGGAGCGGCGGATCGGACCGGCGCTGTCCACCATCGCCGAACTCGCCCGGATCGGCACCGTCTTCGATCTCGTCTTCATCGACGCCGACAAGGGCAACTATCCGGCCTACCTCGACGCCACGGCCGACCTGGTACGCCCGGGGGGACTGGTCGTGGCGGACAACACCCTGTGGGGCGGCCACGTGGTCCGGCCCCTCGACGACGCCACCCGCGCCATCGCCCGATTCAACGAGAAGATCGCCGCCGATCCCCGGTTCGAGTCGCTCCTGTTGCCGGTGCGCGACGGCGTGACCATCGCCTTGCGCCGATGACGATCGCCCCCGAACCGCTGGCTGCTCGCTCGGCCCGTATCGTCGAAGCCGTCTCGGCCGTCGTGCGCGGCAAGGACGAGATCGTCGAGCAGGCCGTCATCGCCCTGGTGGCCGGTGGGCACCTCTTGCTCGAGGACATCCCCGGCGTGGGCAAGACGACCCTCGCCCACGCCCTCGCCCGGGCCATCGGCGGCACCTTTCGCCGGGTGCAGTTCACGAGCGACCTCCTGCCGTCCGACCTCGTGGGCGTCAGCGTCTATTCGACGCGCACCGAGTCCTTCGACTTCCAGCCGGGCCCGTTGTTCGCCCACGTCGTGCTGGCCGACGAGATCAACCGTGCACCGCCGAGGACCCAAAGCGCCCTGCTCGAAGCCATGGAGGAGGGCCGGATCACCGTGGACGGGACGTCCCACGACCTGCCGCGACCGTTCTTCGTGCTCGCCACCCAAAACCCCCTCGAGCACCACGGGACCTACGATCTTCCGGAGTCCCAACTCGACAGGTTCCTGATGCGGCTGTCCCTCGGGTACGCCGACGAGGACACCGAGATCGACCTCATCACGGCAAGCGACCTCCCCACCGCGGCCGACGTGGAAGCCGTGGCGAGCCCCGAGGACATGGTCGCGCTGCACGAGGCGGCGCGCGCCGTCACCGTGACGCGGCCCGTGGCCGCCTACGCCCGTCGCATCGTGGCGGCCACCCGCGAGCATCCCGACGTCATGCTCGGGGCGAGCACGCGCGCGGTGCTCGGATGGGTCGCCGCCGCACGGGCGCGGGCCCTCGTCCATCGGCGTTCCCACGTCGAGCCCGACGACCTGCAGGCCCTGGCCGTCCCCGTACTCGCCCACCGTCTGGCCGTGACCGGCGCCGGCGCGCGGGCGGAACGGGCGGCCGCCGAGGACGTCGTGCGCAGCATCCTGGTGGAGGTGCCCGTACCGACGTAGGCACCGGCACCTGCTAGCCTGGGAAGGTGTCCCGGCCAGCCCAGGACGGCGCCCGGCGCCGACGGCGTTCGTGGACGCGACGCCTCCTTTCCTACCGCGAGCGCAGCCTCGTGGTCACCCGGGCGGGCAAGCTCTTCGTCCTGTTGACCCTGGCGGTGGGGTTTGCGGCGATCAACACGGGTTCGAACCTGCTACACGCCCTCTTCGGCGCCCAGATGACGCTCATCCTGGCAAGCGGTGTCATCAGCGACGCCATGGTGGGCGGCGTGCGGATCCGCCGCACGGCCCCGGCCCCGCTGGTGGCCGGCGACGGCGGCGTCGTGGAGGTCGTGTTCGAGAACCGCACGCGGGGGCGGATCCTGCTGTCCCTTCGCTGCGAGGACGATCCCGAGGCCGCGGGCGACGCCCCCATCGACGTGGACCCGGCCTACGTCCCCTATCTTCCCCCCGGGGGACGGGTCGTGCGCACCGTTCGGGCCCGGGCACGGCGGCGCGGTGTCCATGCCCTTCCGCCGGCGGTCGTCGCCACGCGCTTTCCCTTCGGCCTCTTCGAGAAGCGGCGGCGACTCGGCCCCGGCGCCCCCGCCCTCGTATATCCAACCATGAAGGAAGGGGCGCAGGAGGCCGGCGACCGCGGTCGGCCGAACGCGGACGACGACCGCAGCCGCGGACGAAGGGCCCGGCACGGCGCCTTCTTCGCCCTGCGGGAGTACCGGCGCGGGGACGAACCACGCAAGATCGCCTGGCGGGCGTCGGCCCATGCCGGCAGCCTCCTCGTGCGCGAGGAGGAGGCCCGTGGTCTCGACGTGGTTACCTTGCACCTTTCGCCCGGGAGGACGGGATCGGCCCCCTTCGAGGCCGCCGTGGCACGCGCGGCCGGTGCCGCCCGACGCTTGCTGGCCGAGGAAGGACGCGCCGTCGAGCTGGCCTACGGTCCGCGAACCGCCGTCGAGGCCGGCACCGGACCGCACCAGCTCGACCGGATCCTGAGCTTTCTGGCGACGTGCGGGTCGTCGGACGATCCCGAGACGGCCGCGAAGGGAGGCGAGGCGGCCGCATGAGGCTCGCGCACCTCTCGGACCGACTCGGCGCCGTGGTGCTGGTGCTCGCGGTCGCCCTCGTCCGCTTGGGGGGCGTCGGATCGTGGACGGCGGCCGTGGTGGCGTTCGCCTGTGCCGCCTGGGTCGCGCGTCACCCCGAACGGCGCCCGCCGGAACACCGAACCTGGACGTGGGTGCTGGCCTTCGGACTCGCCCTCTCCGTCGCGCGCGGCCTCTGGATCGACGACCTGCTCGATGCGGGGGTCGACTACCTCGTGCTCCTCGCGGCGCAGCGCCTGCTGGCCGGCACGACGGTGCGCCTTCGCCTGCAGCTCGCCGCACTCTCGTTCCTGCTCGTGGTGGCCGCGGCCGTGGTCCACACCGGGCTTTCGTACCCGCCGCTCGCCGCCGCCTACGTGGTCGCGGCCGTGGCGGACCTCATGCTGCTGCAGATCCGCCGCGAGGCCGAGACCCTCGGGCGCCGCATCGCCTTCGAGGTGGACCGCGACGCTCCGAAGATCGTGCGCCCGGTGGCCCGTGCCGCGGCGCTTGCCGCCCTGGCCGCGTTCGCGGGGGCCCTG
The DNA here is from genome assembly GCA_003696955.1 of Deltaproteobacteria bacterium. Lineage (GTDB taxonomy): Bacteria > Myxococcota_A > Polyangia > Nannocystales > Nannocystaceae > J032. The sequence continues at coordinate 18,879 of RFGU01000035.1, forward strand.
TTCGTCTTCCTCTTCTTCCCGCGCTTCGGTCCCGGGGTCTTCCTCCACGGCCCCATGGCCAAGACGGCGCGCAGCGGATTCTCCGACGCCGTGGTCCTCGGCGACTTCGGAAGGATCCGCAGCGACCCGACGCCGGTCCTGCGCATCTACCTCGACGGGCAGGACGAGCGGGCGTACGTCGACCGCGCCCGTGGCTGGTACCTGCGCGGGACCGTGTTCGACACCTACCGCGACGGCCGGTGGGCACGGCGCGCGACCGACCCGCCGGCTCACACCCGCATCTCGGGATTCATGGCGTTCGGTACCGAACTCGCCCCCGAGGTGGAAGCACTGGCGTCTCCCCGGGGGTGGCCCCGCCTTTCGCCCGCGAAGATCCCCGGCTTCGCAGCGTCCACCGAGGGACTGCGGGGCCGGATCCTCCTCGACGATCTCGGGGTCGACACCCTGGTGGCCGTGGACCGGCCGGTCGCCCTGCGGATCCGCCCCCGTAGTCCGTGGGAGGAGATGCGGATCCACCTGGCCGTAGGGCCCGGCGAGACGTGGCACGCCGTCCGACCGCCGGGATCGGTGCTCTACGAGTTCGTGGCGCGTACGGGTCTGCCCACCCGTGAGGAACTGTCTGCGGTCGGATCGCCCGCCGTGCCGCCGGCCCTGGCCGACTACGCCCGCCCGCCCGAGATCTCGCCCCGCCTTGCCGCCCTCGCCTCGCGGTTGGCTGCAGGCAAGTCGACCCGCCTCGAAAAGGTCGAGGCTGCCATGGACCACCTCGCCGGGTTCTCGTACACGCTCGAGGACGTCACGAGCAGCGTGCGCGCCCCGGGCCAAGACCCCGTCGACGCCTTCGTCTTCGAGAGCCAGGCGGGCCACTGCGAGTACTTCGCCAGCGCCCTGGCCCTCCTCCTGCGGCAGATGGGCATCCCCACCCGCGTCGTCAACGGCTTCCAGGGCGCGACCTGGAACGAGTTGGGCGGGTTCTTCGTCGTGCGACAGGCCGATGCCCACTCGTGGGTGGAGGTCCACTTCGGTCCCCTCGGATGGGTACGCTTCGATCCAACTCCGGCCGATGCTCGGGCTGCCGCCGTGGGCGACGTCGGCACGTCGTGGTGGCGCCGCCTCTACGACGCCATGGAGAACGCCTACCTTACGGGCGTCATCGGGTTCGACCTGGCGCGACAGATGGAGATCTTGCGCAAGGTGGCGCCGCGGGCCGGATCACCGCGGCGCCTCGCACGCCGCACCCTCGAAGTCCTCGCCGCCGTCGTCGGCGGTCTCTTCGTCCTCGCGTGGGGATTTCGGCGGATCCGCACGTGGCGTCGCCGGGCCGAAGATCCCCTCGCCACAGGGGTGGCCCGCGTCGATCGGGCGCTGGCGCGCAGCGGCCGGACCCGCCCCCTGCACCGCAGCCTCGGCGCCCATGCGGCGTCCCTGGCGGCCGACGGCGACCCGGTCGCCCCGGCCCTGTCGAGGTTCGCGGCCGTCCATGCCGCCGTGCGCTACGGCGGGCGCCCCCTCGACGGGGCGGCGCGCACCGAGGCGGCGAAGGCGGCCCGCGAGGTGGTTGCCGCCTGCCGAACGATGCACCGGCCGTCTCGCCGGGCCGAAGCGCCTGCGGACCCCCTCGCAGGGGGTCCGCGGACGCAGTAGAACGGGGCCATGAGCGCTCCGTCCCCCCGTCCCGTCGCCCTGATCACCGGCGCATCGAGCGGCATCGGCGCCGCCACCGCCCGGCGCCTCGCCGCCGAGGGCTATGCGGTCGGCCTGTGTGCCCGCCGCCGAGATCGGCTCGAGGCAGTCGCCGCGGCGATCCAGGACGCGGGCGGCCTCGCCTTCGCCCATGCCTGCGACGTGCGCGACCCGGCCGCGGCCGAGGCCTGCGTCGACGCGGTCGAAGACGCCCTCGGCCCCGTACGGGTCCTCGTGAACAATGCGGGTCTCGGGCGCAACGCTCCACTCCTCGAAGGCCCCGTCGAGGCATGGCGGGAGATGCTCGACACCAACGTCCTCGCCCTGTGCGTGATGACCCGCAAGGCGACGGCGTCCATGCGCGCCCACGGTGACGAGGGACACGTCGTGCACATCGCGTCCATGGCGGCGCACCGGGTTCCCACCGGCAGCGGGGTCTACGCGGCCACGAAGTTCGCCGTCCGCGCCCTCACCGAAGGACTGCGCCGCGAACTGCGGGCGGCCGGAAGCCGGATCCGCGTGACCGAGATCAGCCCCGGTTTCGTCGAGACGGAATTCGCCGAGGTCTACTGGGGGGATCCGGGGGCCGCCGCCGAGACCTACGGGCGCTACCGATGCCTGTCGGCCGACGACGTGGCCGACCTCGTCGCCTTCGCGGTCACCCGGCCGCCCCACGTCCAGATCCACGACATCCTGGTGCGCCCCACCGAGCAGGAGGATTGAAGCTCCCCATGGTCCTACGATGGAGCGAAGATCCGGCCGAGGCCGCCGTCGAGCGCTGGCACCTCGCGTTCGCCCCGGTGTGGATCGTCGCCGTGGCCATCGTCATGTTCACGGGCGCCATCGGCCGCATGTCGGACGGTTCCCTGATCGCCTTCGGGTTGGCCGTCGCCCTGCCGACCTGGTGGCTTCCCGCCCCCTTCGTGCGGGACCTCGACGCCACCACGCGGACCCGCGCCCGGGCGCTCCTGCTGGCGCGCAACCTGTGGCTCGCCATCGTGGTCTTCTTCGGCACGTACGCGTGGACGCACTACTTCTTCGACCTCATGGGGATGCGTTACGCCTTCCCGACCACCTGGCACGCCGAGGCCTGGGGGATCGGCCGCAGCGGTCGGACGGTACCGGTCTTCCTCTACCCCCTGACGATGGCCTACTTCACCACCTACTACACCGTGCTCACCCTCGGCGTGCGATCCCTCGCACCGCCCGAGCACGCGGCCTGGCCACGCCGGGCGGTGGTCCTCGCGGTTCTCGGCTACCTCCTCGCCATGGCCGAGACGGGCACGATGCACGTCGAAGCCCTGGCGCCCTATTTCGGGTACGCGAGCAAGTCCGCGATGCTGTGGGTCGGCTCGATCCCCTACGGTCTGCTCTTCGTCGTCACGTTCCCCTTCTTCCCGGCTCACCGAAGGCACGGGCCGCGCATGCACCACGCCCTCGCCGGCGGCCTGGCAGCCTCCATGGCCGGACTCTTCGTGCTCGACCTATGGGGCCACCTGTTCGGCCCCCTGCCCGGGTCCCCGGCTTCCGGGGGATGATCCCTTCGACGCTCGAGGCTCCCCATGTCCGACGACCTCCGCGCTCCACCCGGCGACGCCGTCGGCGTCGGTCCGCATCCACGGCCATGGCCGGACGATCCGGACTACGATCCGGCCCTGCTCGCCGAAGGCGACCGTCGCAACGTGGCCGACGAGTTCCGTTACCTGCGGGTCGATGCCATCGTGCGCAGGCTCGACGCCCGGCGCCATCCGTTCCACGTCGCCATCGAGAACTGGCGCAGCGATCCCAACATCGGCTCGGTGGTACGCAGCGCAAACGCCTTCCTCGCCGCGGCCGTGCACATCGTCGGCCGCCGCCGATGGAACCGGCGGGGCGCCATGATGACCGAGCACTACCAGCACGTGCGATACCATCCGGACCTGGACGCCCTCGCCGACTTCGCCGCCGCCCAAGACCTCCCCCTCGTGGTCGTGGACAACGTGCCCGGGGCGCTGCCCATCGACACGGCGCCCCTGCCCGAGCGCTGCATGTTCGTGTTCGGACAGGAAGGTCCGGGGGTCTCGCAGGAAGCCGTGCGCAGGGCCGCCGCCCTCCGGTACGTGCGGCAGTTCGGCTCGACCCGCTCGATCAACGCGGCCGTCGCCGCGGGCATCGCCATGTACGAGTGGACCCGACGCCATGGGGGCGAGGCGCCGGTCACCAATGCTCCACGGACCTCGTAGACCGCGCCGGTCAGTCCTCGTCGCCGGCCCCGAGGTTCGTGCGGATCTGCACCAGGTCGTCGTGGAGACGCTGGACGTCGCGGATCCGAAAGCCGGAGAACGCCTCGTCGATGAGCGCGTTGGACACGCCGATGAGCTTGGGCAGGGCCCGGTAGGCCTTGCGCGTCGGCCGCAGGAGGTACGCACGCGCGTCGTCGGGGTCGACGGTTCGGCTGACCCACCCCTTCTTGGCGAGGGCCCGCACGAACCGGCCGACGGTCACCTCCGACAACGAGAGTCGTCGCGACAGCGCACGGGCCGTAAGCGGCGTCTCCTTCTCCTGGAACAGATGCGTGAGCACCGCGGCCTGGGCCGGCGTGATGTCGCCGAGTCCGGCCTCCTCGAGCAGTTCCGCGACTCGCGCCTCCATCACGCGGTGGATCCGCGAAAGCTCGAGATACGTTTCCGTTTGCAGGCGACGTTGGCGCAACTTGGTGCGAGACAGCGACATGGGCGGAGACCCTAACCCGCGCCCACCACGAGGACAAGCCACCTGGTGGTGGGGTGTCGCGCACCGCACGCCTCCCGATCTCGCCCGAATGTCGGTCTTTGCGCACCCCAGCCGCGGCGCAACGGCCGCGCCGGTCCCGGGCGTCGTCGCCCGCCAACCGCCGTGCGCCGACTGCGCCACGCGCAGCTGCCGCATCACGTCTCCCCCACGCCGAAACGGGCTTGCAACACATCGCGAGCATGCTCAGTATCGGCACTCGGGAGCCGACGACGGGTCGGCTCCCCACGCACGTTCGCATCCTCGCGAAAGAAAGGACGAAAGCCCCCGTGCCCGATGCGTATCTATTCGACGGCGTCCGCACCCCACGCGGTCGCGGCAAGCCGGCTCAAGGCAGTCTCTACACCGTTCGCCCCGTGGATCTCCTGGCCGGCGTGCTCGCCCGGCTGCGGGACCGCAACGAACTCGACACGAGCCAGGTGGACGACGTGGTCGTGGGTTGCGTCACCCAGACCGGCGATCAGGGGGCCTGCATCGCACGGTTCGCCGCGTTGCAGGCCGGCTACGACTTCGACGCGCCCGGTGTCACGCTCAACCGATTCTGCGGCAGCGGCCTGCAGGCGGTCTTCGACGCCGCGACCCGGGTCGCCTCCGGGTTCTTCGACCTCGTGGTCGCCGGCGGCGTCGAGAGCATGTCCCGGGTTCCCATGGGATCCGACGGCGGGGCGATCTTCGATCCCTCCACCCAGTGGAAGGTGGGCTCGGTGCCCCAGGGCATCAGCGCGGACCTGATCGCGACGTTGTGGGACGTCTCCCGCGAGGAGATCGACGCCTTCGCCCTCGAGTCCCAGCGCCGCGCCGTCGCCGCGCGGGACGGCGGTCGCTTCGACCGCAGCGTGGTACCGGTGCAGGACGACAACGGCCTCGTCGTGCTCGACCGGGACGAGTACCCGCGCCCGGACACCACCCTCGACAAGCTCGCCGAGCTCAAGCCGTCCTTCGAGACCATGGGCGTACAGTTCGGTCTCGATGCGCTGACCAAGCACCGGTACCCCCAGGTGGAGCGTATCCGCCACGTCCACACGGCCGGCAACTCGTCCGGGATCGTCGACGGCGCCGCGGCGATCCTGGTGGCCACCAAGGAGAAGGGCAAGGCCCTCGGCCTTACGCCGCGGGCGAAGATCCGTTCCATGGCCGTGGTGGGCACCGAGCCCATCATCATGCTCACCGGCCCGGTGCCGGCGACCCGTCGCGCGCTCGACAAGGCCGGCATGACCGTCGACGACATCGACCTGTTCGAGGTCAACGAGGCGTTCGGCGTCGTGCCCATCATGTGGATGCGCGAACTCGGCGTGCCCCACGAGAAGGTCAACGTCAACGGCGGTGCCATCGCCCTCGGCCACCCCCTCGGCGCCACCGGGTGCGTCCTCTTGCAGACCGTCCTCGACGAACTCGAAGCGCGGGACCTCTCAACCGGCCTCGTCACGCTGTGCATCGGCGGCGGCATGGGCGTGGCCATCGTCATCGAACGCGTCTAGGAGATCCAACGACCATGACCCAAGAACGTACGAAGAACGAAATGGCCCGCCTCGCCTTCGAGGACGGCATCGCCACGATCACGTTGGAGATGCCCGGCAAGGCCAACAAGATCGACGAGCACTTCGGGGCCACCTTGCTCGAAGGACTCGAGTGGGCCAAGGCCCGCGAGGGCCTTACGGGCATCGTCATCGCCTCGGCGCACAAGGACTTCTGCGTCGGCGCCGACATCGACACCCTGTATCGCGAACGCGATGCGGCGCGCATGTTCGAACGGGTCCGGCAACTCGGCCAGCTCTACCGCGCCATCGAGACCTGCGGCGTCCCGGTGGTCGCCGCCTTGACGGGTTCGGCCCTCGGCGGCGGCTACGAACTCGCCCTCGCCTGCCATCACCGCGTCGCCCTCGACGATCCCGCGGTCCGCATCGGCCTTCCCGAGGTCACGTTGGGCGTGCTGCCCGGCGCCGGCGGCACCCAGCGCCTGCCACGGCTCATCGGCCTGCAACCGGCCCTCGAGATCATCCTCCAGGGCAAGATGCTGCGAGCGCCCAAGGCCAAGTCCTCTGGGCTCGTCGACGCCCTGGCCCCCAGCCGCGAAGCCGTGCTCGAGGCCGCCAAGGCGTTCATCCGCGAAAACCCACGGCACGCGACCCAGCCATGGGACAAGAAGTCGTTCCGCTATCCCGGCCCCCAGCCGGGCTCCGACATGGCGCGCCAGATCTTCATGGCGGCCGCCGCGATGCTGCGCAAGAAGACCGCGGGTGCCTATCGCGCTCCGGAGCTTGCACTCTCGGCCGTACAGGAGGGCACGCCGTTGCTCTTCGATCGCGCCCTCGAGGTCGAGGCGCGTTACTTCACGCAACTGGCCGTGGGCGATCAGGCCAAGGACATGATTCGTACTATCTGGTACCATCGTACCGCGGCCGAGAAGCACGAGGGGCTGCCGCGCACCGACGATCCCAAGATCCATAAGGTCGCCATCCTCGGGGCCGGCATGATGGGAGCCGGCATCGCCCACATCTCCGCACGCGCAGGGTTCGAGGTGGTCCTCAAGGACATCGATCAAGGCGCCCTCGACCGCGGCATGAAGCACATCGAATCCGAGCTCGCCAAGGCCCGGCATCTCTCGGCGGAGGAGAAGGCCGCCGTCTTGGGCCGCATCACGCCCACCCTCGAGGCCGAACCCCTCGAGGGGACGGACCTCGTCATCGAGGCCGTCATCGAGAACCTGGAGATCAAGCACCAGGTCACACGGGAACTCGAGCCGTTGCTGGCCGAAGGCGGCATCTGGGCGTCGAACACGTCCGCGATCCCGATCACCGATCTCGCCAAGGCGTCGGCCCATCCCGACCGCTTCATCGGCCTGCACTTCTTCTCGCCCGTGGAGAAGATGCAACTGATCGAGATCGTGCGCGGCGAGAAGACCTCGGAGGAGACGGTCGCTCGCTGCCTCGGCTACACCAAGGCGATCTCGAAGCTCCCCATCGTCGTGGGCGACGGATACGGCTTCTACACCACACGGGTCTTCTCGGCCTACATCCTCGAAGGTGCGCAGTTGGTGGCCGAGGGCTTCGACCCGGTGCTCGTCGAGTGGGCGGCCCGCAGCGCCGGCATGGTGGTCCCGCCCCTGCAGGTGTTCGACGAGGTGACCCTCAAGCTTGCGGTCCACGCCTTCGAGCAGGGCAAACGGTACGGCCGGCTGCCGGACGTGCCCGGCGTGAAGCTGGTCGAGCGCATGGTCCGGGAGTTCGACCGCCCGGGGCGGGCCGCGGGCCGCGGCTTCTACGACTACGACGACCGGGGCAAGCGCGTCGGGATCTGGCCGGGCCTGCGTGACCTGGCCGACGCATCGATCCCCTACGAGAAGACGGACCTCGACGAGCTGCGGGATCGGCTGCTCGGGCTTCAGGCCCTCGAAGCCGCTCGTGCCGTCGAGGCCGGGATCATCGAGCGGCTCCGGGACGCCGAGGTCGGTGCCGTCTTCGGGGTGGGGTTCGCCCCCAACCGCGGCGGCCCCCTCGGCTACATCGACCGCGTCGGGCCACGCCGCTTCGTCGAGCGAATGCGCGACTTCGCCGAGCGCTTCGGTCCGCGGTACACGCCACCGAAGGCCCTCGTCGAAATGGCGGAGCGGGGCGAGACGTACTTCGAGCCGGTCTAGGTCGCAGGCTCCGGGACGCCGCCGTGGCGGGGGCGCCCCGGAGCGTGCCGATCCCCTTCCGTCAGGCGGCCCTTCCGAAGCGAGCCCGCACGCGTTCGAGGGCCGCGAGGAACTCGGCCGGAGGCTCGAGGAACTCGAGACCCATCCCGCCCGGTTGTGTCGCGCTCGACCACGCCACCCGGGCTCGAACGGGGTCGAGGAGATCGTCCACCTCGCCGAGGGGAGCGAGATGGACCTCGGTACCCGGCACGAGGGGTTGCTCGGTTCGCACGAAGAGCCCGCCGTCGGAGACGTTCTCCACCGTGGCGATGTCGAACGACTCGCCGTCCTCGAACAAGACGTGAAAGCGGACGGGTTCGCGAGGGTGACGCCTGCGGGAATCTGCGAAAAGGATGGAGGTCGCCATGGTGCTCACGACGGACCATCGACCGCCCGCGGCGGACCTTGATGGTCCGCATCGTCCCGCAAGGGCACGCCCCCCTAGCCCCGCTAGAGACGTTCGAGGAGTTCGGCGAAGTTGCACGGCGCGCTGCGGGCGTCGAGCTGCGGCAGGACGATCTCGTCCATCGCCAGGCGGCAGGCTCCCGTGGATCCGGGGAGCAGGAAGAAGAGGGTGCGCCCGCACACCGCGGCCAGGGCGCGGCTCTGGATCGTGGCCGTTCCAATCTCCGCGAACGAAAGGTGACGAAACAGCTCGCCGAATCCCGGGATCGACTTGGTCACCAGGGGGGCGAGGGCCTCGGGGGTGACGTCACGCCGTGTGATCCCGGTACCACCCGTCGACACGACCACGTCGACGCCGTCGTCGTCGCGAAGCTCGGCGAAGAGCGCACGCAACTCGGTCAGCTCGTCCCGCACGATTCGACGGCGTTCGATCCGGTGACCAGCTTGCTCCAGACGGGCGCGCACGAGCGCGCCGGACCTGTCGGTCCGTTCGTCACGGGTGTCGCTGACCGTCACGACGGCACAGCCGAGGGGGAGGAATTCCGCGCGCGGCATGGGAGGAACCCTACCAAGAGACGTTCGACCCGGAGGACGGGACGCGTGATGCCAGGCGCACGGTTCGGTTGGCGTTGGAGGCAGCTCTGTGCCATGGTGCCCCCCGTGCGATCTGCGCCTACGGCCGCCCTCATCGGCCTTTTCGCCCTGGGCCCGACGACCGCGGCGCACGGCCGCACCCCGTCCGCCATCCTGCCCGTGACCGCGGATGCCACGCACGCACCGGGAGGCGAAGGCCCCACGCCACCGCCCCTGCCGCCCGACGACACCGTTCACCCGGGAGACGGGGGCGGTGAAGGTGCGGCGGAAACGACCCCGCCTTCGCCGGAAGACGCCCCGGTGTCCCCGGGGGGATCCCACGAAGCCCCGCCGGCGCCCGCCCCGGGTCCCTCGGACGACCTCGACGGGCCACCGCCGGCCGCCACCCCGACCTCCCCCGATCCGCCACCGGCACCGCCCGACGCCCCGGCGACCACACCGCCGCCTTCGACCCGACCGTCCCAGGCACGCGCCACGGACGACGTACCCGTCCAACGCCCCAAGCGCCCGCACGAGCCGTCCGCGCCTGCGACCGCCTCGCCCCAGCCC
>RFGU01000036.1 GCA_003696955.1 Deltaproteobacteria bacterium
GGCAAGAAGACGGCTGCGAAGAAGAAGACGGCTGCGAAGAAGAAGACGGCTGCGAAGAAGAAGACGGCTGCGAAGAAGAAGGCGGCTGCGAAGAAGAAGACGGCTGCGAAGAAGAAGGCGGCCACGAAGAAGAAGGCGGCCACGAAGAAGGCGGCCACGAAGAGGACGGCCGCAGCTGCGCACGATTCGGGCGCTGCCAAGCGGCCGTTTCGGCCCAAGGCGGGCGGCAAGCAGCTCGTCATCGTGGAGAGCCCGGCCAAGGCCAAGACGATCGCCAAGTACCTCGGGCCGGACTTCGAGGTCGCGGCGTCGGTGGGGCACGTGCGGGACCTGCCGTCGAAGGCGCCCCGCGGATCGAAGCAGCCCGTGCCGGGGGTCGACCTCGAACACCGGTTCCGCCCCAGCTACGTCATCTTGCCGGGCAAGCAGAAGACGGTGGCCGAGCTGCGGAAGAAGGCGCGCGAGGCCCAGGACATCTGGTTCGCCACCGACCTCGACCGCGAAGGTGAGGCGATCGCGTGGCATCTCGCCCAGATCCTCGGCGTCGAGCCCGCCACGGCAAAGCGCGTGGTCTTCAACGCGATCACGAAGGATCAGGTGCAGCGGGCCTTCGCCCACCCGCACCCCATCGACGAGAACAAGGTCAACGCCCAACAGGCCCGGCGGATCCTCGACCGGATCGTCGGGTACCAGGCCTCGCCGTTCCTGTGGAAGAAGGTGGCCCGCGGCCTTTCGGCCGGGCGGGTGCAGTCGGTGGCCGTGCGCATGATCGTCGAACGGGAGCGGGAGATCGCGGCCTTCGTGCCCGACGAGAGTTGGCGGATCTCCGCGGGACTTACGCCCGAGATCGACGGCGCATCGGCGCTCTCGGCCGCCTACGCCGAGTTTGTGGCGACGCCCGACGAGAAGGGCAAGCCGCGTTCGGCCAAGGCGCGCCAGGCGTTCGCCACGGAGCGTGGCGGCTTCTTCGCCGTGCTGTGGCAGCTCGGGGGCAAGCGCTTCGAACTCGGGTGCACCGCCGACGAGCCCAAGGATCTCTCGGAGGAGGTGCGTGCCGCGGCCGAGGCGGTGGGCCTTACCGACGTTCGGATCGCCACCGTGGAGGATCCCGAGGGCAAGGGGCCGGCGAGGTTTCGGCGTACGGTGACGGGACGGGTGGATCCGGCGGCGCGCTACCGCGTGATCTCCATCGAGCGCAAGCGCACCAAGACGCGACCGCCCGCGCCGTTCATCACCTCGTCGCTCCAGATCGCCGCTGCCAACCAGCTCGGCATGTCGGCCAGCCGCACCATGCGGATCGCCCAGGGGCTCTACGAGGGCGTGGACGTGCCGGGCGAGGGCCGGGTCGGGCTCATCACGTACATGCGCACGGACTCGACCCATCTTTCGGGCGAGGCCCTCGCCATGGCGCGATCGCACATCGGCCGCGCCCTCGGCGAGCGGTACCTGCCGGCCAAGCCCAACTTCTTCTCCTCGTCCAACAAGGACGCCCAGGAGGCCCACGAGGCGATCCGGCCCACGGACGTCGCGCGCACGCCCGACAAGCTCCGTGGCGTGCTGACGCCCGAGCAGTGGAAGCTCTACGATCTCGTCTGGCGCAGGTTCGTGGCCTCCCAGATGGTGCCGGCCGAGTGGGATCAGACGGCCGTGCTGTTCGAGCGCGCCGATCGGGCAACGGGGGCGGTGCTGCGGGCGACGGGCCGGACGCTGGCCTTCGACGGGTTCTACCGCGTGCTCGGCGTGCCGGCGGGCGGCGACGAGCAGACCCTGCCGCCGCTGGCCGAGGGCCAGGAGGTGGCGCCGTTCGCCATCGAGCCCGAGCAGCGCTTCTCGAACCCGCCGCCGCGCTACACGGAGGCCTCGCTGGTCAAGGCCCTCGAGGCCGAGGGGATCGGGCGGCCGTCGACCTACGCCCAGATCATCAGCGTCATCCAGGATCGCGGCTACGTCGAGCAGATCGATCGGCGCTTCCACGCGACGGATCTGGGCGAGGTCGTGACCGACAAGCTCATGGAGGCGTTCCCGGAACTCATGGACATCGGGTACACGCGGCAGATGGAGGCCAAGCTCGATGCCATCGAGGAGGAGCACGCCGACTGGGTGGAGATGCTCGAGGCGTTCTATGCCGACTTCGCCCGGGATCTCGAACGTGCCCTCGAGGAGATGTCCCACGCCAAGGCCGAGATCCAGCCGGCCCCCTATGCCTGCCCCAAGTGCGGCGCCCGGACACAATATAGATTTGGACGCAACGGTCGGTTCCTGTCGTGCAGCCGCTATCCGGACTGCGACTACGCCGCGCCCATCGACCGCCAGGGCCGGCCGCAGCTTCCCGAGCGGGTGGACGTGGCGTGCCCCGAGGACGGCTCGCCCATGGTGCTGCGCAAGGGACGGTTCGGGCCGTTCCTCGCTTCGGAGAACTATCCGGAGACGAGCTTCGTGATCAACCTCGACCGCAAGGGGGGGATCAAGTATCCATCGCCGCCGCCCTTGGTGACCGATCTGTCGTGCCCCAAGTGCGGGGCGCCGATGCACCTTCGCCGGGGCAAGCGCGGGCCGTGGCTCGGATGCTCGACCTTCCCCAAGTGCCGCGGCCGCATCGCCTGGAAGTCGCTTCCCGACGACGAGAAGGAGCGGCTCGAGGCGGCCCTTGCGGCCCACGAGAAGGAGCACCCGCAGATCGTGATCCGCCGGCTCGACGGCACCCCGATCCCGGAGGGGACGAAGGTGTCCGATCTGCTGATCCCCGGTGGGGCGGCCGAACTCGAGATCCATCCCGAGGCCGCCCGTGAGGCGGCGTCTCCGGCGGGCGCATCCGGCGGCGGCGAGGCAGCATCTCCGGCGACGTAGCCGCCGCGCCGCGATCGGGCCGGCGCGCGCCCTCGTCGGGCGCGGCACGATCGGCCTGTGGCCTGGTGTAGGATCGCGGCATGACGCGTCCGCCTTCGGCCATGGGTCTTCTCGTGTTCCTGTTCGCCGCGTGCGGTGACGACGGCGGCGCAGGCAGCGGCGCCACGGGGACGGACGGAACGGGGGCCTCTGGAACGACGGCGGGCTCGACGGCGGCGGGCTCGACGACGGCCGGATCCACGACGAGCACTACATCGGGCGGTTCGTCGACGGGCACCACCGGAACGTCGGGCACGGCCGGCACGACCGCCGGCACGTCGGGCACGGCCACGGGCGGCACCACGGGCGACCCGGTCTGCGCGATGCTCCCCGAAGGACCCATCGATCCCGAGGTGGTGACCATGGTCTTCGACGGCAGCGAGGACATCGCCTTCGACGGGCTCGGCCACATCGCGGGCAAGCAGGGCAACCAGCTCGTGCTGGTCGACGCCGCGGAGAACGTAAGCCCCCTGACCAACATGCCCGGACAGACCCTCGGCCTGCGTTACCTTCCGGGGGGCGATCTGGTGGTGGCCCACGCCCAGCAGGGGCGGCTCGTGCGGGTCGAGCCCAGCGGGGCGTCGACGACGCTCTTGATGGGACTCGACGGCCCCAACGGCGTCTACGCCGACTTCGACGGCAACGTGTGGTTCACCGAGATCGGCGGCGACCGGGTGAGCGTCCTGCGGCCCGACGACACGGTCGAGGTGGTCGTCGAGGGACCCGAGGCGGCGGCGGCCAACGGCGTGGTCTACGACCCGGACCGAGGGTTGGTCTTCTACGACAACTACTTCACCGGCCGGGTGGCGAAGGTCACGGTCGACGGCGGCACCTTCGGCACGCCCGAGGAGGTCGGCACCATCGACGGGCGCGCCGACGGCATGGTGCTCGACGCCTGCGGCAACCTCTACGTGGTCGATCAGGGCGACGGCGAGCTCTATCGCTTCTTCCTCGACGCAAACGGCGACGCCGTGGGCGGCCCCGAGCTGCTCGCGACCTTCCCCCAGAACGTCGCCAACGCCCAGTTCGGCCGCGGCGACGGCTTCGACGAGACGACCCTCTACGTCGCCGGCATGCCCGGCGTCGTCTACGCCGTCCCCGTGGGCGTGACCGGCCAACCGATCCCCATGTGACGCGAGGGGCGCCATGCTCGATCCGGTGCTCGAACGCGGGTTCGTCGCCAACACGGACGAAAGGTGGTTTCGCTTCCTGGCCGACCGCGACCGCCGACTCCGCGCCGGGCATTGACGGGCCGGGTTGGTCGGGACCGCGCCGCCGCGACGCCCGGGGGGCGCCCCGTCGTGGCCCGCAGGAGACCTGCGGGCGGAGGGGCCCGACTACCTGGTAGAGTGACGAGGCGATGCGCGAGCTCAAGGAACTGTTCGACAACAACCGCAGGTGGGCCGAGTCCGTCCGGCAGCAGGACCCGTCGTTCTTCGACGAACTCGCCAAGCAGCAGAAGCCGCCCTACCTGTGGATCGGCTGCGCCGACAGCCGCGTGCCGGCCAACCAGATCCTCGGGCTTCCGCCGGGGCAGGTCTTCGTGCACCGCAACGTGGCCAACGTGGTGTGCCACACCGACTTCAACGTGCTGTCGGTGCTGCAGTACGCCGTCGAGGTGCTGAAGGTGCGGCACGTCATCGTCTGCGGCCACTACGGCTGCGGCGGCGTGGCGGCGGCCCTGCAGAACGAGCCCTTCGGCCTCATCGACAACTGGCTGCGGCACATCAAGGACGTCTACGAGACGAGCGAACTCGCCAAGAACCGCACCGGCGGCAAGGAGGACGTGGATCGGCTCTGCGAGCTGAACGTGGCCGCCCAGGTGCGCAACGTCTGCCACACGACCATCGTTCAGGAGGCATGGCGACGCGGCCAACCCCTCTCCGTCCACGGGTGGATCTACGCCCTCGAGGACGGCCTCTTGCGCGACCTGAACCTGTGCATCTCGAA
>RFGU01000196.1 GCA_003696955.1 Deltaproteobacteria bacterium
CGTCGCCGGTGCGGGGCTCGACTCGATCAAGCCCCTGAAGATGACCTACCAGGGCACGACGCCCATGATCCCCCTGCAGCTTACGGCGGTGGCCACCGAGCCCCACCTTACGGTCACGGCCTTCATCTACGCGAACGGCACGTACTACAAGCCCATCGGCCATCCCTTGGCGACGGTGGACCAGACGCGGCTCACCGAGGACAGCACCGGGCGGAACAACTATCCCATGCTGCTCGCCCGGACCATCGACGAGGCCGGCGGCGATGCCTTCGTGGCCGAGTACGCCGGCGCACCGCCGGAGGCCGGCCCGGCCCCCGAGGACGACCCGTCGGGCTGCTGCAGCGAGGGGGGCGACTGGTGCGGCCTGGGATTCAACGGCCAATGCGAGTGCCCCGGCAGCGACTTCGACATGGAGGATTGCGCCGACATTCCGGGCCTTCTCGAAGGTGCCGCCCTCGTCGACCAACTGGCCGCGACCTACAGCCGCCTGACCCGGCTGACGACGCGGATCTCGGCCGAGGAGATGACCTTCGACCCGGCCTTCGAGCCCGTCCTGTCGGCCCCCGTGGCGGGCCGGCTACGGCTCGCCGGCGAGCGAACGGTCATCGACGGCTGTGAGGCCGACGTACTCGACGCGTCCGCGGCCGCCGCCATCGCCAATATCGAGGACTGCGCCGCCGTCTACTGCGGCAAGGGCCAGTGCGTGCGCACCGCGGGCGGCATCGGTTGCGCCTGCGATGCGGGGTTCGTCGCGCGGGTCTTCACGGACCTCGATGGGCAGGCGTCGGTCACCTGCGTCCCGGACACCCCGCCGGTGATCCTCGACAAGGACGTGGAACTGCCCGATGCTTGCGCCGACGTGGATTGCGGCGGCGGGACGTGCGTGGACCTCGGAGGCTTCGCGGCGTGTGCCTGCGACGGCGCCCACGGGGCCGTGATCGGAAACGCCGCGACGCTCACGCCCACCTGCCACCCCATCGAGGCCATGTCCGATGCGCCGGGCGCCGAGGACTTCACGGAGGGCCGCAAGACCCTGCCGATCTGCTTCGCGGCGCCGCCTTCGTGCGGCCCGGACGGCTGGCTCGAGCCCCGCCCGGCAGGCCAGTTGGCGGACAACGGCGTCCTGTGCGAGTCGTCCATGCCGGATCCTGCCGCCCTCGAGGTGCCGCCGAATCCCTACGACGATACGTGTGACGACGACGGCGGTGGGAGCACCGGCGCTACCGCGGGGGGCGACAAGGACGAGGCAGCGGGCTGCGCCTGCACGGCAGGCGATCCGACCGGGTGGCTCGGCGGCATCGTCGGGCTCGGCCTCCTCGGGCTCTTGCGACTCGAACGGCGGCGGCGGTAGACGAGCCCGAAGGGCTTGGCCGGGCCCCGCGGCGGGCGCGGGGGCGGCGGCCGTCGCCCGCCGGTCGTTCCGCGCGGCGACGGGCGGCGGCCCGGTGCGGCCGTCCGCGCGCGGTGGCCGAAGGCGGGCGAGGGATCTTTGCACCAGGAGCGCCAGGAGCGCCAAGTTAGGTATGTTAGGATTACATCATGCGCTTCGTATTCGTGTCGTCCGTCGCCCGCCGGAGCCTCCTTCCCCTTGCTTCCTTCGCCCTCGCCCTGCTCGCCCGTCCGAATCCGGCCGACGCGTGCGGGTGCTTGTCGCCGCCCGTGGTGACGGAGGGTGACTACGCGGTCAACCAATCGGCCGAACAGATCATCTTCGAGGTGGGCGAGTCCACCGTCACCGCCCACGTGCTGATCCGTTACCAGGGCGATCCGGCCCAGTTCGCGTGGATCGTTCCGGTGCCGAACCAACCGCAATTGGATCTTTCCGAGACCCTGGCCTTCGGCCTGCTCGAAAGCGCCACGCGCCCGTCCGTCGATCCGTCGGTCGACAACGTCTGTCCCGGCGCGGCCTATCGCTGCGCGTACCACGACGATCCGTGCTATCCGGGTGACTCCGGCGACTGGGGCACCGGCGGGGGCTTCGTCGGTCCGCAATTCGATGCGGGCCAGGGCGGCGGCGAGGACCCCGACGGTGTGGACGTGCTCGACATGCAGGTCGTGGGCGACTACGAGACGGTGACCTTCGCCGCCTCCGACGCGGCGCTTGCAGTGCAATGGCTGCAGGACAACGGCTTCGTGGTCAACGACACCATGACGCCCTACATGCAGCCCTACATCGACGCGGGGATGGTCTTCGTGGCCGCCAAGCTCGTCGCGGGTGCGGGGCTCGACGCGATCAAGCCCCTGAAGATGACGTACCAGGGCACGACGCCCATGATCCCCCTGCAGCTTACGGCGGTGGCCACCGAGCCCCACCTCACCGTCACGGCCTACATCTACTCCAAGACGTATTTCTACGAACCCATCGACCACCCGGTGACCGACATCGACCCGACTCGGTTGACAGTCGACCCGTCCGGACGCATCAACTACCCCATGGTGCTCGCCCGCACCATCGACGACGCGGGACGCGACGCCTTCGTGATCGAATACGCGGGCTCGCCGCCGAACGGAAATCCCAGGCCCGACGACGATCCCTCGGGCTGCTGCAGCAGCGATAGCGACATCTGCAATCTGGCTTCGAACGGCCAGTGCGAGTGCCCGGCATCGGCCTTCGACATGGCGGATTGCGCCGAGATCCCCGGGCTGGTGGAGGGCGCCGAACTCTTGGCGAGCCTCCAAGCGGACTATTTCTACGCGACCCGCCTGACCACGCGCCTGTCCGCCGAGGAGATGACCTTCGATCCGGCCTTCCAACCCGCGCCGAATCGAGAGCCCGTCATCCACACCTTCTCTGCGTCCCGCAAGGTCCTCGAAGGTTGCGAGGCCGACGTCCTCGACACCGCCGCCGCCGGCTACGTCGACGCCATCGAGGCGTGCAGTGCCGTCTACTGCGATCACGGCACCTGCGTGGCGACCGAGGACGGCCCCGGGTGTGCGTGCGACGCAGGCTACGTGGCGCGCGCCTTCGTGGACCTCGACGGAAAGCCGTCGGTGACGTGCGTCCCCTCGACGCCACCCGTGATCCTCGACAAGGACGTGGACCTCCCCGACCCCTGCGCCGGCGTGGACTGCGGCCCGGGCGCAAGTTGCGTCGATCTAGGAGGCTTTGCAGCGTGTGCCTGCGGCGGAGCTTTCGGGGCGGTCGCCCCGGGCGAGGCCAACGGCCCCTTGGTCCCCACGTGCAAGCCGATCACCGCGACGGCAGGCTCGCCGGGCGCCGAGGACTTCTCGGCCGCCCGAGCCGCGATCCCGGTGTGCTTCGCCGAACCGCCGACGTGCGGCACCGACGGGTGGCTCGAGCCGCTCGCTGCCAGCGAACTGCCCGCCAACGGCGTGTTCTGCAACGGATCGATGCCCGATCCCGAGGACCTCGTGCCGCCGCCTGCCCCCGATCCCGACAGCTGCGACGGGCCGCAGACGTCGGGGGCGGGCACGTCTTCGACCGGCTCGACCGGGGCCACCGGCGACACGGGCGCGGCCGGCGGCTCCAAGGTGTCGTCCGGGTGCGCATGCCGTGCGGACGGTCCGGCCAGTCCGTGGAGCCTCGGGCTGCTCGTCGCGCTATGGGGGCGTCGTCGCCGCCGGGCTTGACGCCGAACCTCCCGGACCCACGTTGGGTGCGTGGAAGATGCGCTCATCGTCCGGTGTCCGTCCTGCGGCGCCAAGAACCGTATCCCCGTAGGGCGGCTCGACCAGCCGGCGAAGTGCGGCAAGTGCAAGACGCCCCTCGAACCGACGAAGGTTCCCCATGAACTCGCGCCGGGCCAGCTCGACGCCATCGTTCGCAACTCCGCGATCCCGGTGCTGGTGGACTTCTGGGCTCCGTGGTGCGGGCCCTGCCGCATGGTGGCGCCCGAGGTGAAGAAGGTCGCCGAGGCGTCGAACGGCCGGTTCCTGGTCGTCAAGGTGAACACCGAGCAGGACCCGCAGACGGCGGCACGCCACCGGATCCAATCGATCCCCCTGTTCGCCGTGTTCCACCGGGGCACCGAGACCGCCCGCATGGCGGGGGCGCGGCCCGCCCACGATCTGTTGCGGTTCGTCGAGGGCGCGCGCACGGCGTGAGGCCGTCCCACGCCGCTCCGTGCGTCTGCGCACGGGTCGGTGGCGCGGCGGACCGGTTCGTGTGACGACGCACGTTGCGTGTGGTCGCGTGTGTGTGCACGCACGGCCTCGGCCCGAGAACGTGCGACGACACACGTCGCCCCCGTCGGATTCGGGCCGACCGGCGACCAGGCAGGTGATAACTTTTGCGTCGATATGGACCAGCCGAGCGCAACGACTGCGACCACGACGTTCGACCCCGTGGACTTCGAGACGGACCCTACGCGGTACCGCCACTTCCGCGTGGCGTACGACGGGTCCGTGGCCACCGTCACGATGGACGTGGACCCGAACGCCTGCATCCGCCCGGGATACGAACTCAAGCTGAACTCGTACGACCTGGGCGTGGACATCGAGCTGGCCGACATCGTGCGCCGCATGCGGTTCGAGCATCCCGAGGTGCGGGTCGTCGTGATCACCTCGGGCAACGAACGCGTCTTCTGCGCCGGGGCGAACATCAACATGCTGGGCTCGTCGAGCCACGCGTGGAAGGTGAACTTCTGCAAGTTCACCAACGAGACCCGCTGCGAGATCGAGGACGCCACCGAGCACAGCGGGCAGATCTACGTGGCCGCCTGCAACGGGACGACCGCCGGCGGCGGCTACGAACTGGCCCTCGCCTGCAAGGAGATCTACCTGCAGGACGACGGCAACTCGGCGGTGAGTCTGCCCGAGGTGCCGCTGCTGGGCGTGCTGCCGGGGACGGGTGGCCTGACCCGGCTGACGGACAAGCGCAAGGTGCGGCGCGACCTTGCGGACGTCTTCTGCACGACGGCCGAGGGCGTGCGCGGCAAGAAGGCGGTCAAGTGGCGCCTGGTGGACGCCGTCTTCCCGCGCTCGAAGTTCGACGAGAAGGTGCGCGAGCGGGCCAAGGCCCTCGCCGAGGCCGCCGCCGAGGGGCTGCCCGGAGGCACTCGCCGGCCGGTCGAGCTGCCTCCCCTCGCGCCCGAGGTCACCGAGAAGTCCCGGACGTACCGGCACGTCACCCTCACCTGGGACGACGAGGCCCGCCTCGCCCACCTGACGGTGCGCGGTCCCACGCGGGATGACGTGGCCGTCCTCGAGAAGGGCGGGGACGCCCTGCTCGACGCGGGGGCCGACCTGTGGGCCCTGCGGGCCTTTCGGGAACTCGACGACGCCCTGCTGCACCTGCGGCTCAACCACATGAACGTCGGGCTCGTGCTCGTGCGCGCGGAAGGGGACGCCCAGACGATCGTCGACCACGACACGGCCCTTGCGAAGAACCGCGATCACTGGTTCGGCCGCGAGGTCATCTTGCACATGGCCCGGGTCCTGCGTCGGTACGACAACACGTCCCGGTCCTTCTTCGCCATGGGCGATGCGGGGACGGCGTTCGCGGGGTGTCTCTTCGAGCTGGCCCTCGGCGCTGATCGCTTCTACCTGCTCGACGATCCCGACCACCCCGTGAAGGTCGCGCTCTCGGAGCTTTCGTTCGGCGCCCTCCCCATGCACCACGGGATGACGCGCCTTGCGGCCCACTTCCACGGGGAGCCCGACAAGCTCGAGGCCCTCGCGGGAGACACGAGCCCCAAGGATCCCGAGGAGGCCGACGAGGCCGGCCTGGTCACCGTCCTGCTCGACGACATCGACTGGGAGGACGACACCCGCGTGGCCATCGAGGAGCGGCTCTCCCTTTCGCCCGACGCCTTGACCGGGATGGAGCAGAACCTGCGATTCCCCGGTCCCGAGACCATGGAGAGCAAGATCTACGCGCGGCTCTCCGCGTGGCAGAACTGGATCTTCATCCGCCCCAACGCCACGGGCCCCCAAGGCGCCCTGTCGCTCTACGGACGGCCCGAGCGGCCGCAGTTCGACTGGCAGCGCGTCTGATCCCCCCACATCGCCAAGGAGTCCCCGACCATGACCGAAGTTTCCAGCGTCGACCTGAACAGCAAGATCCCCAACAACGTCGGCCTGTCCGACGATCCCAAGCTCCGCCGCGCCCTCGAGAAGTGGCTGCCCGAGTACCTCGAGTGGTGGAACGACATGGGGCCGAGCGACTTCTACGACAAGCCCGTCTTCCTGCGCACGGCCGTGTCGGTCACGTCGGACGGGTGGGCCCACTACGACTACGTCAAGCTCCCCGAATACCGGTGGGGCATCTTCCTCGCGCCCCCCAAGGGGCCGCTGACGATCAAGTGTGGCGACGACGCCGGCAAGCCTGCGTGGACGGAGATCCCCGGCGAGCACCGCAACGCCCTGCGGCGCATCATCGTCACCCAGGCGGACACCGAGCCTGCGAGCGTCGAGCAGCAGCGCATGCTCGGCCACATGGCGCCGAGCCTCTACGATCTGCGGAACCTCTTCCAGGTCAACGTCGAGGAGGGCCGACACCTGTGGGCCATGGTCTACCTGCTGCACAAGTACTTCGGCCGCGACGGCCGGGACGAGGCCGAGGAACTCCTCCAGCGGCGCAGCGGTGATCCGGACAAGCCACGGATCCTCGGGGCCTTCAACCAGCCCTGCGACCACTGGCTCTCGTTCTACGCGTTCACCATGTTCACGGACCGGGACGGCAAGTACCAGCTCGCGGCCCTGTCCGAAAGCGGCTTCGCTCCACTTGCATTGAGCACCCAGTTCATGCTCACCGAGGAGGCCCACCACCTCTTCGTCGGCGAGACCGGCCTCGACCGGATCATCCGGCGTTCGGCCGAGCTCGAGCGCG
The DNA here is from genome assembly GCA_003696955.1 of Deltaproteobacteria bacterium. Taxonomy (GTDB): domain Bacteria; phylum Myxococcota_A; class Polyangia; order Nannocystales; family Nannocystaceae; genus J032. The sequence goes on from RFGU01000196.1 coordinate 6,791, forward strand.
AGGACCCGAACGGCGACGTGCGCGCCCAAGGTGGCATCGACTTCGACCTGATCCAGCGCACGATCAACTACTGGTACAGCTACAGCCTCGACCTCTTCGGCGGCGAGATCTCCAACAACGCGTCGGACTTCTTCGCCTCGGGCCTCAAGGGCCGCTACCGCGAGGACAAGTTCGAGGATCACAAGGCCATCGCGGGCACGTACCGGCTTCCGGTGGTGGAGAACGGCCGCCTCGTCGAGAAGGACGTGCCCCTGCGCCACGCCATGAACGAGGTGCTGCGCGACGCGTACGTCGCCGACTGCGAACGGGCGTTGCGCAAGTGGAACCGCACCCTCGAGCAGATGGGCTCGTCCACGCGCCTCTACCTGCCCTCGCGCCGGTTCCACCGGCACCAGGGCATCTACGCCGGCCACTACTTCGATCCCCAGGGCAACCTCATCACCGAGGAGGAGTTCGAGCGGAATCGGCACAAGTGGCTGCTGACGCCGGCCGACAACGACTACCTGCTTTCCATCATGAAGCCGGTGTACGAGCCCGGGAAGTTCGCCAACTGGATCGCCCCGCCCAAGCGCGGCATCGAGGGCAAGCCCATCGACTTCGAGTACGTCAAGATGCACGACTGAGTGCGCCGCCGGGCGCGAATCTCGTGCGGCCGAGGGCTACCTTCCGGAAGGGGGTGGCCCTCGGTGCATTTCCCCGTTGCAACGTAGGAGCACCCCCGAAACGCCCGGCCGCTCGCGAGCCGCAGCTTCCGGCTGCTACGATCCACCCCGTGGATCCGCTGCCGTCCCACGGCCTGCTGGCCGAGCTGGCCTTCGGAGAGGAGGCCGGAGCCATGGTGGGAGATCCAGTCGTGGCCGTCCTCGTGGGGCTTTGTAGCGGGTTGCGGGCGGCCGTGGCGGGCGCCGTCGAGGCCGCCGATCTCCGCGGCCGTCACGTCCTCGAGTCCTCCCTGGTGGAGGAACTCGAACCGGTGGCGCCCCTCGTCGCCCACGCCGTGGATCGGCTTCACGCCGCGGACCCCGAGCGGGCCCCGGCGGCGGCCGACGGATTCCGACTCGGCACCGCCTACGCCCGCGCACGCCTCGACCTGCCCTCGGCCGCCCTGCGTCCCTTCCTGCGGCACGGACTGGTCCGCGTCCTTTCGCCTTCGGTCTACCTGCGGCGGGACGCGGCCGCGCTGCTCGCCGCCATCGCTCGCCTCGATCCGGCGGGCCTGCCCGACCTGCCGGGCGCGCCTGCGGAGATCCTGGCCCTGATCCGCGCCCCGGACCCGCTCCCGGCCGACTGGCGCCCGCCCTGGCAACGCTCGGGCGGACTCGTGGGCATCTAGCACCGTGGCGCGGCCCCTCGTCGGCTGCGGGCCTACGGCGGGTCGATCCGCAGCCGGATCCCACGGGGCACCTGCGTCCGCTCGACGACGGCCCCGGTGGGGTAGGTCACGCGGATGCGGTCGACGGGATCGTTCGAGGCCGGCAGGCCGAAGTGGGCCACCGGCTCGGACTGGGCCAAAAATCCGTCGTGCGCCCCCACGTAGGTGATGCGGCGGAAGTCGGCGCCATCCTCGATCTCCACGACGGCCCCCAACGCGGGTGTTCCCGCGGGCGTGCGCACGTCCACGACGATGGAGGTGGTCCCATCGTCCGTGTCGTTGCGATAGAGGACGCCTTCGCCGGCGTTGCGAGTGAGAAAGAGGTCCAAGTCCCCGTCGCGGTCGAAGTCCAAGGTGGCGGCGGCCTTCCACGAACCCGACGCATCGAGACCGCGTTCGGCCGCGAGATCCTCCATCTTGGCCGCGGGCCCCGACGAGACGAAGTATCGGATCGGACTTTCCGCGTACGCACCGCCCCCGGTGGCCAACGCGCTGGGCGCGAACATCCCTGAAAGCGCCACCAGATCCAGATCGGTGTCCTGGTCGAAATCGGCGAACACGGCCCCCCATCCCCAATACCCCTCGCGCACGCCGTAGAGGTCGGTCACGTCGGCGAAGCCGGCCCCGTCGTTGCGATAGAGGAAGTTGCCGGAGCCCCGGATGCAGCCGGTGCACGGCACGGGCGGGTTGCCGATGGATGTGACGTAGAGGTCGAAGTCACCGTCGAGGTCCACGTCGCCGACGGCCACGCCCATCCCGTTGCGTTCGCGCCCGGCACCCCAGGCGAAGGTCACGTCCTCGAACGTGCCGCCGGGGCGTCCCTCGAAGAACCGGGACGTCCGAAAGTCCGATACGGCGTAGAGATCGATCTGGCCGTCGCCACCGAAGTCTGTCGCCGCCGCCGAGAAGACCCATACGCCGCCGTCGTCGTCGGAGACGACGATGCCCGCGTCGAGTGTCGCGTTCTCGAAATATCCGGGCGCTTCGGGCCCGCGATTGCGCAGGAGCGCCGCCCTCGCCCCGTCGGGTCCCGGCCTGTCGGGCCGCCAGTCCCCAACGTAGAGATCCACGTCGCCGTCGCGGTCGACGTCCGTCGCAAGGACGCTCGTCCCCACGTCGAGCGGAGGTCCCGCGAGGGCGGCGCCGTGCTCCGCCGCAACCTCGACGAACGTACCGTCGCCTTGGTTCTCCCACAGGAAGTTACGGCCCTCGCCAATCGCCGTCACGTACAAGTCGAGATCGCCGTCGCCCTCCATGTCGAAGAACGCCGCGCCGTTGGTGTTCGCCACGAGGGAAAGTCCGGCCGCGGTGCCGACCTCCTCGAAGGTACCGTCGCCGCGGTTTCGAAAGAGCAGATCCCGGGCGAACAGCCGCGTGACGAACACGTCCGGCCAACCGTCGCCGTCTGCGTCCGCCACCGCGACGCCGCCGCTCATGTGCTGCGGATCGCACGCGAACTCGCCGAACGCGGCCACGCCCGCGAACATGCAGTCGTTGGGATCGGTGACCCGAACGTGTTGTAGGTACGACAGCCCCGCCTCCTCCGTGACGTCCACGAAGCCCTGGGGAGGACCTACGGGGGGAGGTGGCTCCGGATCGCCCGTATCCGTCCCCGTCCCCACCGTTCCCCCGATCGGAGGCAAGACTCCGCCGTCGTCACCGCACGCGGCCACGGCCAACCCGGCCGGTAGGCACATGGCCTGGGCCCACTTCCGCATGGGATCTGCTTAGTGCAACGCAGGGTGCGCCGCAACGATTTCGGCGCCCATGGAGATCGATGCTCGGAATCGTCCGCCCTCCGAACGAGCCGGCGAGACGCCGGGCACGACGATCCAATGCGGTCGGCCAATGGCGCGCCGCGTGCGGCGGGTGGCGTGCGGGAGAAGGCAGAGCACGGATGGGAGACCGCGAGCGGCGAACGGGAGACGAAGGACCGCCGACGGCAGACGCCGGACCCTGGATGGCGGACCGCGTGCGGTGGATCGGAACGCGGCGCGCCCTCGGCAGCACGCGCGACGGTCGTCGTGCGCTCGGGTCATTCGCGTCGCCGGCGGCGATCCGTCGACCCTCGGTGACGCGTGGCGGAGGCCTTGCGGGTGCGTCCGCATGCGGGGCCCGGCCTTCCGCGCTCGGCACGGTGTGGCTCCCGCCGAGAACACGTCCGTCAGGTGGCGGGTGATGGCCCGGGGGGCGTGGCCACCGTGCGGCTCGGGCGGGGCCGTTCCCAGCGGCGACGGGTGACACGGCATAGGGGCGGCAGCGAACCGCGAAGCACGACGGCGACCGCGGGCCGAACGCGAGGCTGGTGATTGGGGGGTCGACGTGGGTGGCGGTGGGGCGCTGGACCTCGACGGGTGTCCGGTATGCCGGACGGCCGTCGGGCCGGTGTCCGGTATGCCGGACGGCCGTGAGGCCGGTGGGCCGGTGGATGGGCAAAGTATCGAGATGGAGCTAATTGCTTGCGTTCGGGGGGAGGGAGCGAGTAGGGTGCGCGGCCATGAAGCACGTGACGACGAACTGGCGGCAAGGACTGGCGCTCACGGCGGCGATGGCGGTGTGGGGATGCGGAGACGACGGTGGTGCCGGCGGAAACTGTGGGAGCGGGACGGACGGGAGTGGGACGAGCGTGGGGACGACGATGGGGACGAGTGTGGGGACGACGACGGGGAGCACGTCGGGGACGACGACGGGGACGAGCGTGGGGACGAC
>RFGU01000197.1 GCA_003696955.1 Deltaproteobacteria bacterium
GTAGGTCATCTTCAGGGGCTTGATCGAGTCGAGCCCCGCACCGGCGACGAGCTTGGCGGCGACGAACACCATCCCTGCGTCGATGTAGGGCTGCATGTAGGGCGTCATGGTGTCGTTGACCACGAAGCCGTTGTCCTGCAGCCACTGCACCGCGAGGGCCGCGTCGCTCGCGGCGAAGGTCACGGTTTCGTAGTCGCCGACCACCTGCATGTCGAGCACGTCCACGCCCGGCGGGGGGTCGCCGCCCCCGTCCCCGCCGCTGCCGCCGCCGCTCGTGACCCCGCCGGTGCCGCCCCAATCCGTGTCGCCGTAGTCGCACGGATCGGAATGGTAGTTGCACGCATACGCCGAGCCCGGACACGCCGTCTGCGTCGTCACGTTCACCCGCGGTGCCGTCACCTGATCGAGCAGCGGAAAGGCCATGGTCTCGGAGAGCGCAAGCTCCGGTTGGTTGGGCACGGGCAAGAGCCACGCAAACTGGGCCGGGTCGCCCTGGTAACGGATGAGCACGTGGGCGGTCACGGTGGACTCGCCGACCTCGAAGATGATCTCCTCGGCCTGCTGGTTGACCGCATAGTCGCCCTCCATGACGACCGGCGGGGAGACGCACCCGCACGCCCGCGCGGGTCGGGGCGTGGCCGCCACGGCGAGGGCGGCCGCGACGGAAAGGCCGAGGCACGAAATCGGAAGGCGAGTCGGATCGGACATGGGATGGACCTCGTTGGTGTCGTTCGGTACGGGAGACGATGGGACGACCGCCTGCGCACCGCTGCGGCGGCGGGGTATCCGGTGAGTCCGCTCGGGTCCGGGTTTGTTCGTCCCGTCCGAAGGGCCGTTCGCGCATCGGCCGCACGTTGCCGCCTGCCGTGGTAGCCTGCCGCCCATGGATGGATTCGCCCCCCGCCCCACCGCCAAGACCGTTCCCGTGGACGTGGTGGACGCCGCCGCGGCCAAGGCGTTCGTGCGCAAGCTGCCGGCCTCGGCCCGGGCGGTGCTCGCCGCCCAGGGCTTCGAGCCCAAGCCGGGACGGGCCACGGTGCTGCCGGGTTCGGGCGGCAAGGCCCGTGTGCTCCTCGTGCGCAGGGGGCCGGGAGACGTATGGAGCGCAGGTGCCCTCGCCCGCCTCGGCTCGGGCCGGTACGCCGTGCGGACCCGGCTGGCGCCCGAGGACGCCACCGCCTTCGCCCTGGGCTTTGCCCTCGGGCGCTATCGATTCGAACGCTACCTCGCGCCCAAGAGGCGCCCCACCCTGGTCTGGCCCGAAGGCGCCGACCGTGCGCGGGTACATGCGGAGGCCGAGGCCATCCGCCTGGGCCGGGATCTGATCAACACCCCGGCCGCCGACCTCGGCCCGGCCGAACTGGCCCAGGCCACCGCCGACCTGGCCGACCGCTTCGGCGGAACGTGCACGGTGATCGAGGGTGAAGAACTCCTCGAGGCGGGATTTCCAACGGTGTACACCGTAGGCAAGGGCAGCGCCCGTCCGCCATGTCTGGCGGACCTTTCCTGGGGCGATCCCGACGCGCCGGCCGTGACCCTCGTGGGCAAGGGCGTCGTCTTCGACTCCGGGGGCCTCGACCTCAAGAGCGCGGCTGGCATGAAGCTCATGAAGAAGGACATGGGCGGGGCGGCCACCGTGCTCGCCATGGCCCACATGATCATGGCCCGGGAGCTTCCGGTGCGGTTGCGCGTGCTCGTCCCGGCCGTCGAGAACGCCATCTCCGGCAGTGCGTACCGCCCCCTCGACGTGATCCGCACGCGCGCCGGGCTCTCCGTCGAGGTGGGCAACACCGACGCCGAGGGGCGGCTCATCCTGTGCGACGCCCTTGCCGCGGCGGCCGAGGAGCGCCCCCGGCTCCTGCTCGACGTCGCCACCTTGACCGGCGCCGCGCGGGTCGCCCTCGGCACGGAGCTTCCGGCCCTGTTCGCCAACCGCGATCCATGGGCCGAGGCGGTCCTCGAGGCGGGGCGGAGGCTCGACGATCCCCTCTGGCGCATGCCCCTGTGGGACGCCTACGACGAGTTGCTCGCCAGCGACGTCGCGGACCTTTCGAACGTGGCCTCCGGCAGCTACGGCGGTGCCATCACGGCGGCCCTGTTCCTGCGCCGCTTCGTGCCCAAGCGACAGGATTGGATGCACATCGACACCATGGCGTGGAACACTTCGGCCAAGCCGGGCCGCCCCAAGGGAGGCGAGATCTTCGGCGCCCGCGCCCTGGTGGCCGCCATCGAAGCGCGCCTGCTTGCGGGCTGATCGCGGGACGGGGCGCGCCTCAATCCGGCCCGCGCTTGTCCATGCGGGCGAGGCGATGGCCGATCCCCTCGAGTTCGCGCGCCTTCTCCAAGGTGGCGGCGAGCAGCACCCGGGCGTCCTCGACCTCGCCCCGGTCGAGGGCGTCCACCACCGCCTTGGCCTGGCGCCGCAGGGCCGACAGCTCCTCGACGCGAAGGAGCGTCACGAAGAGCATGGTCGCGGCCTGACCGATGACCTCGGCGTCCGCCCGGGCGAGCCACTTGTGCACGGGACGACCCTACCACCCGGCGCGCCCGGACAGGGATCAGAGATCGTAGACGAAGGCTGCGTGGGACAGGACGCGCAACACCGCGAAGCCCGTGGCGGCGAGCAGCACGAAGAGACCGACGTAGCGCACGGCGGGCCGGGCCGGGACGATCCGGTCGAGCAGAAGGCCGGCGCCGGCCGCGAACGCGGGCAGGAGGGGTACGAGGTAGCGGTGGTCGGCGAAGGCACCGCCCTCGGGCGTCTTGTGGAAGCAAAGGAGGAGGGCGAACGGGGCGCACACGACCGCGACCCGCGGCGCGAGGGCGGCCAGGGCGATGGCACCGGCGAGCAGGGCCGGGGAGATCGCGGCGAGCCCCGCGCCGTGGCCCACGCCGAAGAGCACCGAGAGCCCGTGGAGCGGATCGCCCGAGAAGGTCGAGGCGCGGTCGCGGGCGAAGTCGAAGCGGGCGAAGTCGTAGCCGAGGGCCCAGGGGGCTCCGAAGGCTGCGGTGTGGTAGGCGGCCGCGAGGAGCACGGGGATGGCCGCTCCCGCCAACGCACGCCCGATCTCTCGTCGCGGCACGAGGACGGCGAAGGCTACGGCAACCGCCGGGGCCAGGGCGAACTCGCAGATGGCCGCGGCGCCCGCCAAGACGCCGGCCGCCGTCGCAAGGCGTGGGCTCCCGCAACCGCGACACGCAAGGGCGCACACGAAGAAGGCCGTCAGGTACGTGCCGGCGAAGACGTGGGAGAAGAACACCGTGCCGTAGACGGCCCACAGGGATGCGCATGCGAGGCTCGCCGTGGCGAACACCCCGGCGGCGAGGGAACCGCCCAGCGCTCGGGTCAGAAGGTAGACGAGCACCGACCCCGCGGCCCCGAAGGCACCCGCGGCGACCCGGGCGGCGAGGACGGAGCCCTGCAGGGTGTACAGCGGCGGCGGGTCGGGAAAGCGCAGGGCGTAGGTCACGAGATAGCGCCGCGACGCCGGTTGGACGAGGACCGCCTTTCGCCGCCGGGTGGCTTCGGCGAACGCCTCGTCCGCCCGGCCCAGGACGGCCACCACGGGGAGGGCCGAGAACGCGGTGCCGGGTGGCCGGTCCGAGTAGGAGTGTCCGTCGCGTTGGGCCAGGTCCACGCCCAAGGTCAACGGCACGTCCGGGTCGATGCGGGTGGTGCCGCGCAGGCCGAGGGCTCGGGCCAGGGCGAGGTGGGATCCGTCGTTGGAGCTTACGAGGCCCACCCCCGCCCAGCTGTAGACGGCCCATAGGAGGAGGAACGCGCCGAGGAGACCGGCGCGCTCGGTGTTCGACCGAGGGCGCACCGCGTGCCGGAAAGGTACCAGCCCCCGGTGGGCCCCGGCGGTCGCCGCGTCAGAACAGGTGGCCGAGCACCGTCGGCAGGAGTTTGGGTGCTCCGGGTTCGATCTGGGTCATCACCTCGGAAAACCCCGCCACCCCGAGCAGCGACGGCCGCACGGGCACGCCGCCGATCCACCAAGGAGGCTTCTGCATGAGTTCGGCGATCTCCATGTACTCCGACAGGGCGAAGGTCACCCGGTGGCGCCGGGCGCCGGTGGTCGGGTCCGCCACGGCCACCGCGGGCACGTAGCGGTTGTAGAAGGGCCACGGCTCGACGGTCGATCCCCGTTGGATGAAGCTGGCGGCGACGGGGGGCACGAGGGGATCGGCCGGGATGGGGGACCTGCCTTGGCAGGCGACGATCCCGTGGTACCCCACGGTGCCCGCGAGGCTCCTGCGGGCCATGGGGCGCGCGAGCGCCATCACGAGCTGGCGAAACGGCGCCGGCAGGCTGTCGTCGGCCGGCACGGGGAAGGGGGGTCCGTGTCGCGGGGGGCCGGCCGTCACCACGCTGCCCGACACCGACGGCAGGGCGCGCTCGGCGGGCCAGCGCACCTGGGCGGGATCGTAGCCCGTAAGGGGATAGTTGTCGTCGTCCCAGCCGCCAAGAAGCACCACCGGCGTCGCGGGGCCGGTGGGCACGAGGACGCGCGCCGGCTCGCCTTGGGGCGCGTAGGCCAGATACGTTCCACCTTGGGCACTTCCGCCGGGCAAGGGTTCGGCATGGAAGTAGACCACCAGGTCCTCCTGGTCGGGCCTGCTCGCCGCGTCGGGATGCACGAGGGCGCGGCCCCAGCTCCAGTCCTTCATCACGAGCAAGGGCAGGTGGGGGCCCCACTGGTGGTCGTGGTAGGCCCGCGAGTCCACGTCGATGCTGGCGTAGATCCGCTGCGCATCCGCGATCTCCAGGGTGCCCTGGACCCGGGCGGTGGGCATGACCACGGCCCAGTGGTGCCGGCCCCCCCACTTGTCCACCATCAGCGTGGCGTCGGGCGTGACGGCGAAGCCGGGTGTCTCCTGCGTCAGCGTCACGTCCATGCGGATCGTCACCTCCCGCACCTTGCGGCCCTGGAACACCTTGTCGACGAGGCCACGGGTCGTGAAGTAGCCCTGCTGCTCGACGCGGAGGCGATAGGTCAACGGCGACGTCCCCGTTTGGTCGATTCGCGCCTTGACCGGGTTGGCGCCGAACTCGGCCGAAAACGGCGCGTTGGGATTCGTCTCGGCGCGGGCCGTGGCCGTACGCGTGGCGGAGAAGCCCACCAGCGTGTCGATGAGCGGCATCGTGGGGCTGAGCCGGTAGATGCTGGTGGCGATGCCGCTGTAGGCGAAGGGCGGATGGACCGGGTGGCCGCCGGGGTGATCGGCCATGGAGACGTCCACCAGGCGCACGGGATCGAAGAAGTGGGGCAGGTGGCACGAGACCACCACGACCCAGTCGTCCACCGGGGCGAGATTCGGATCCGGCAGCCCCGAGCCGTCCACGGGGGCCGCGCCCGTGTGGAACTCGAAGTACCACCATTCGTATGGTTGCGGCTGAAACGGAACCGGGTGGGGCGGCGTGGGCGGCGGCGTGAAGTGGGCGTGACGGGCTCCCGGCGGCAATGCGGGCATCGCGCACGACCCTACCGCACCCTCCGGCGCCGTGGGATCCGGAATTCCGGACGGTGTGCGCGGCCGGGGCGAGGATGGCCCGGGATCGACCGCCTGTCAGCCCTCGGGCTCGCACACCCCGCCGCCCGCGGCCACCTGGGCCTGGGTGCGGAAGGTGTTGAGCAGGGTCCAGTGCTTGGGCTCGACCTGCGGGATCGTGCCGTCCTCGAGCACGTTGGTGACGTGGTAGGTGTGCTGGTTCCAGATGCGGCGGGCCGGCACCCACCGATCCTGTACGTCGCGGATCACCTGCAGGGACGGGGCGGTCTGCGGGCCGTTGTAGGGATTCGAGACGACGAGCAGCTCTGCCGAACCATCGTTGTCCACGTCGGCCACCACGGGGTACTCGATCTGCGTCAGGCTGCTGCGAGGCACCTGCATGAGCACGGTGCCGACCTCGTCGTAGACCCACAGGGTCTTCTCGTCCGCATAGACGGATTGCGCGATGCCCGCACCGAGGAAGTCGAAGGCCGTGCCGCCCGATTGGCCGGAGGTGTCCACGGCGCCGCCGGTCCACAGGGTTCCGGGCGTGGCCTCGTAGACGCCGAAGCCGAACCCGCCGCCGAGGGCGCTGGCACCGAACTCGGGCGCGTCGTCGCCGTCGAAGTCGTGGATCGCCATGGGCCGGTTGGCGTCGCCCGATCCACCCGCGAACTTCTCCCACAGGACGTTGCCCTGGTGGTCGAGGAGCGCCGCGCCGTCCGCGGCGGCATAGAGCACCTCGGGATCGAGATCGCCGTCGAAGTCGGCCACGTGGGGATAGAGGCCGTGGTAGGCGCTCGTAAGGCCCGGGTTCGGAAAGTACACCGTGCCGTCGTGGTGGTAGGCGCCGCCGTCGGCGAGGATCTCGAGGTCGTCGTCGCCGTCGAGATCGACGGCCACGTGGGCCGACCAGTTCTCGCCCGTGGGGTACGCTGCCACCTGGGCGAGTTGGTGGTCGAGCACGTAGCCGCCGCCGTAGATCTCCACGTCGCCGTCGGCGTCGAGGTCGGCCAGGCCCCACGCCACGATGCCCGACGTGTCGGTCGGACCGCTGGCCACCATGGCCCCCTTGTCGTCGAACATGGCGATGGCCCCGGACGCCGCGCGCGTGACGATCTCCATGAGGCCGTCGCCGTCGACGTCGCCGATGGCGGGCGTGTCCCATCGGCGGACCTTGGTGCCGGCCGTCCAGTGGAGCGCGCCGGTGGCCCCGTCGAAGAGCCGTAGGTCGCCTTCGGTGATCGTGACGCCCGTGCTCCACGTGACGAGCACCACGTCGGGGGTGTCGCACAGGTCCACCTCGAGGTCGCCGTTGTCGTCCGTGAAGTTGGCGACGAGCGGGATGACGCTCGCGGGCCCGCTCGCCTCGTCGCCCCAGCTCCACTGCACCTCGGGATCGAAGCTTCCGGGAGGCGCCTTGTCCGTGCACGGCTGGGGCGCATCCATCCCATCTTGAATCTTGCAGACGTCCAGGCCCCCCGTGGTGCCGGTGCCCACGCCCACGTCGAACTTGATGCCGCCCGACGACCCGGTCGAACCCGTCGAGCCGGTACCGGTCGTCGGGTCGGACGTCTGGCCGGTGGTCGTGCCCGATCCGGAGTCCGTGTCGGTCGAAGTGGTCGACGAGGTCTGGCTCGTTCCGGTCCCGGGGCCCGTGCCGGTGGCCGAAGTCGTTCCCGAACCGGACGAGGACGTCGCAGTGCCGTCATCACCGCAGGCGCACACCAGCAACGAGGACGCGAGGAGCCGTCGGAGCCCGGTCATGGGGGAAGCATAACCGGCGCGAGCTGCGCCCCCCTTGCGGGAATAGGATCCGTGTCCAGGTTGTCGTACGACGCGGCGCACCCCGGCGGGTGCCAGGTGTCCCCACCTGCCGGGGTTCGCGCCGGGAGGATTTCACGATGACCGACCGACGAACCGACCACGACCCGATCCTCGAAGCCCTTGCACGGCGCGTCGCGTTCGCGGACCGCTTCAGTTACGAGGCGACGATCGCCCCCTTCTTCCGGGATCTGGTCCGTTCGCGGCAGCTGCTGCGGCCTACCGAAAGCTCCGGCGCGGAGCCCGCCAAGGCCGCCTGACCGCGCAGAAGGCGCCCCTCCTTGCTCCTTCCACGGAAGGGCGCGATCGCCGATCTCCCCATTCGCTCTACGCCGTGCGCGGTTTACCCGCGCGCGGTCCATCCTCGCCTCCCGCTGCCCGCCAACAAGTCCTGCGTTGCGCAGGGCGCCGCCTGCCGCGCCGCTCCCGTCCTCGGTTCGCCGTGCGCCCCGGGACGCATCGCCGTTGGGGACGGATCGCCGGAGTCGCAGCGTGGCCGGGCCCGCGGGCCCTGTCGGGCGCCACCTCACGGACGTGTCCTCGGCCGGCCCGACACCGTGCCGAGCGCGGAACCCGGAGCCCCCGCCACCCACGGGCCCCTAGGCCACCCCGACGACCCGCGCCACTCGAAGGCGCAACGTCTCCTCACGCTCGCCGTCCGCCGTCCGTCGTCCACCACCTGCCGCTCGCCGTGCGCAGCGTGCCGTCCGCCGTCCGTCGTGCACCGCCTGCCGCTCGGCATGCGCGGCTCGGCGGCCGCCGTCCGCTGGGCCGTCTGCCGCAGGCCGGTCGCCGTCCGCCGTCCCCCGTCCGCCGTCCGTCCGCTGCCCGCCGGTTGCTTCGACGCACGGAGGACCGAAGACGAGAGGTAGCGCACGCGGAAGGGGCCGGTGGCCGGGGCACGCGTCGTCGACGGCGGCCGACCGAGGGAGCGAACCCCGACGGAGAGTCGCTCCCATGCAACACCAATCTTCTCGACGAAATCACCATGGCCTCTTCGCCTACGCCATCTTCGCCCTGTGCGGGGCGGCGGCCGCCGGTTGCACGGACAATCTCGGCGGTGTCGAGCACGACGGCGGCGGCGGATCGACCTTCACCGGCGACACCACCGACGGCGTAAGCGGCGGCGCGGGCGGCGGCACCGGTGGATCGAGCGGCGGTGGATTCGACGAGGCCGACATCGTCGGCTGCTTGCAGGATCCGGAGAATCGGGTGCCCTGTGCGTTCGAGGGGCTTGCGGACCCGGCCGCTTGGTCGGTCGATCCAGTCACGATGTTGCGCTACCGGCGGGTGACGTCGAAGGAGCGCGAGGCCAACGGTTGGCCGGCGAGCGCATATCTGGTCGAGGCTACGCCGCATCTTTCGGCCGTCGAGGCCGGCGCCGACGTCCTACCCCCCCTACCGATTCCTCTGGCCGACGACGAGGTTCGAGTGGTGGCCTTCGGGAGCTTGGGCAAGGAGGTGGGACCGCCTCACGTGGCCGTACGCAACGGCGAAGCCGTCCTCGAAGAGCCCGTATTCGTGCGCTACGTATCCCAACCCTACGAACTTCCCGACGCCCTCGTGACGGTGGTGGGGACCGAAGGTGGTCTCGAAGGGCTCGCCGCGTTCGGAACGGCGGGTTCCTACGACCTCGAGATTCGTTCTCACGCACCGGGCTGGTACGTCGAGCCGATGGCCGGCGCGCCCGACGAGGCGAACTTGGTCCGCATCGAACTCTACGTCCTGTCCAACGACCAGGCCCAGGCGAAGGACTCGTGCGGCCTCGGCGTGTGCAACGACGCATGCATGACGTGGGCGCCGATTCCGTGCGAGCCGGTGCTCCCCGGAGACCCTCCGAATTGCAAATTCGAGGGCAACCACCCCTGCGAGAGCCAGCTTCCGCCCTACGACTACGGGGCGTGCACCGACGGGCTCGACAACGACGGTGACGGATACGTGGACATCGACGGCGCGGCCAAGGGCCCCGATGCGTTCGACGGCAACTGCCGGCATTCGGACGGATGTTTCGCCGGTGGCACGGGCTGGTCCCACGAGCACCGTCACGAGAGCGGAGAGCCCTTCCTCCTCACCGGGAACCTGCCGTACTGCGCGAAGGACGGGGACTGGCAGGGCCGCTTGTACGCGAAGGCGGTACAGGCCATCGGGGTCTTCCGGCAGAAGGTGGGGTGGGATCCCTACGATGCATTGACGGGACCGAAGGACGCGATCGTTCGCTGGGTGGGATCGCAATGTTGGGTGCTGCCGATGGACGAAGCCGAGGCGTGCGAGACCGAGGGCGAATGCGGGCCCTACGGTCCCGGGACGGCACACGAATATCCCTTCGCGGGCTTCGACGGCTACTACGATCCGTACCTCGACGCCTCCTGGGCCGCCGTGGCCCACGCCGCCGAGGCCGGGCTCACCCAGCCGGCGACGATCTCCGCCGTCGTCATCGAGTCCCACAACAACGCGGACTACCAGAACAGTGCAGCCCGTGGCCTGGCCCGGCTGCCGGGAGCCTGGCCGGCGGGCTCCCTCGTGGTCTCGGAGCGCGGCGGCGACACCCCTTGGGCCTCGCCGTGCGTGCTTCCCCATGAGATGGCGCACACCATGGGCGCCACCCACGTCGACGTTCCCGGCTCGTTGATGTACGGGACCTGCGGGATGCAGATGCGCAAGGAAACGGCGGAGATCGTGCGGGCGGCCGCCGTGCGGCCCGACGTACCCCGCGAGTACTCCTTCGGTTTGTGACGCGAACGCGACGTTGGTAGGAACACGACGCACGAGGAAAGGACAGCATCGAGATGACGCATTGGACTCCACGACTCCCATCACCGAGCGCTCCTTGGTGTTCGGGGTTTCTTGCCGCGACCCTCGTCGCGGGCTGCGGGCCAAAGGCGGAGGGGGACGACGGTACCGGCGGCACGGGCGGACCCTGCGGGGAGATCGGCGCCGTGCGCGTCGAAGCCGATCGGACCTGCCGTTGCATGGACGACGGATGGCTCTGTGCGCCGTCCACGGAAAGCGACGGTGAGCTTGCATCGTTTCCCGTGGGCCACTTCGTCCGCGTGCTCTTCGTGGTCGATCCCTCGCCCGGGATGGCCACGGTGCAGCAGAAGATGGCCCGGGCCGGCGCTGCCCTGCTCACGGCGCTCGGCGAGCGTGGGCTCGCCTTCGCCGCCACCGTCCTCTCGGCCGACGCCGGAAGCGTCGGCGACGCCTGCCCGGCGCCGAACGATCCGGGTCGCCCCGCCTTCACGAGCTGCCGCGCGCGCCTCGATGCCTTTGCTCCGGGCCCGGACACCGGGGTGGATCCCGCGGCGGCCTGCACCGACGTCTGCAGCCTCGACGTGTTGCCCGAGGCGGTGGACCCCTTGGACGGTTCGCCGCTTCCCGGCGTCGTCGCCTATGCCGATCCCCAACAGGTACAGGACGCCGCCGACCGGCTCGCCTGCGCGCTTCCCCTGGGCAACACGGGCTGTCCGCTGGCCCAGCCCGTCGCCGCACTCGACGCCTTCGCGAAGGATCCGCCGACGCTGTGGACGGCCGGCATGGCCACGGACCTCGTCGTCTTCGTGGGCGATGGTCCGGACTGTTCGGCGCAGGATCCGTCGATCTTCGACGTCGCCGGCTCGAAGGTCTTCTTCGAGGATCCGAACGCCACCGAGGCCACCGACGCCGTGTGTTGGAATGCCGGGGTGGCCTGCGAGGGCGACCCCACGGGCTACGACGACTGTCTGCCGCAGGACTACGACGCGACCGGCGCACCCACGGACGACCGCGACGCCGCCGTCTTGACCTCCCTGGCCTCACCCGCGTCGCTGATCCTCGACTGGAAGGCGATCGCGACGGACGTGGGCTACGTGTTCACGGCGGTGGTCGGGGGATTCGATCCGTCGGATCCGGACGCGGATCCGGCCTTCGCCAAGGGTGCCGACCCCGGCTTCGTCGCGGAGCACGGGATCGATCCAGGTTGCACGGCGGACCAAGTTGCGGCCACGCCGCCCGTGCGCATCCGGGCCTTCGCCGACGCCGTGTCGCTTGAGGCGAACCCCGGCGTCGAAGGTCCGCTGCAGGTCTCGGCGTGCGGGGACGACGCCGAGACGCGGCTCGCCCTCCTCGCCGAGCGGGCCGACGAGGCACGGACCCGCTGCGGCATCCAGCCCTGCGTCTTCGACGCCGACCCGGACGCGCCGGGGGTGCAACCCATCTGCCACGTCGAACTCCTGTCGGGGACGGACCGGATGGCGCTGCCCCCCTGCGACGACGACGGAGGGGTACCCGCGGGGCAGGTGGCCTGCGTGCGATACCTTCCCGCCGAAGCATGCGGGGCCGGGTTCCCCTTCGCGTATCGGGTGGAGGTCGCCCCGGACGCCCTCGAGACCCTCCATCCGGGCGCCGTCGTGATCGTGCCCCGCTGCGTCTGGGGCACGATCGACCCGGCGACGAACGCCTGCGATCCGAGGACGCCCGCCGACGGGCCGCCGTAGGCACCGCCCCCCACGTCGTCGCAACCCGCCGTCGTGTTCCATCGGCGGCCGGCCGCGCACGCTTCATCGTCCGCGGTCGGCTTCCCTCCGCGATGCCGTGCGCCCTGCGCCGCCCCCGGCCCTCCGTCCCTCGTCCCCCATCTGCCGCCCCCCCGAAAGCCGTGGTATAGGCGCCGCCCATGCCCTCCTCCCTCCCCATCGACGCCAGCTTGCGCGACCGATGGATCGCGGGCGAGGACGGCTCGTTCACCGCCGAGTTGCCCGACGGATGGGCCCAGGGACGGTCGATCTTCGGCGGGCTCTCCGCCGCGTACGCCGTCGCGCTCGGGCGCAAGGTGGCGGATCCTAGGCGGCGGCTGCGTCACTTCGGAGCGACCATGATGCGTCCCATGGCCCCCGGCCCCGTGAGCGGACGGGTCGAGGTGCTGCGCACGGGGCGGACGACGCAGTTCGTGAAGGCCCGTCTCCTCCAGGACGGCGCCGTCGCCCTCGAGGCGGGGCTTACGTACGTCGTTCCCGAACCCGTCGGCCGCGTGGAGGTCGAACCGCCCGCGCCACCGCCCGCGCCGCCCCCCGATGGGCTGCCGGGTTTTCCTCCGGACGACCCGTTCGCGCCCAGGTTCCTCGCCAACGTGGACGTGCGCCTCGCCGTGCCCAACGTCCCGTTTCGCGGCGGCTCCGAGGCCCTGCTCGACGGCTACTGCCGCTTCCGCCAACCCTTCGGCGCCGAGGAGGGGATCGTCGCCCTCGTCGACATCTGGCCGTGCCCCTCCCTGGTGCTCTGCAGGGGCCCGGTGCCGGCGAGCACGGTCACCTGGTCGCTCCATCTGCTCGCCGACCCCCCGGAGCGTACCCACGACTACTTCCGTTACATCTACCGCACGTTCGAAGGCCACGGCGGCTTCCACACCGCCGTCGGGACGCTCTACGACCCGGCCGGGCGGGCCGTGGTCCACAGCGAACAGCTCGTGGCGATCTTCGACGGCAAGGACCGCATGCGCCTCGACGGGCCGAGTGGTGATGGCGGGGCGTGAGGTCGTCTCGGGGCGAGGGCCCGTCGAGCGCGCGACTTCGTGGCCGTCGGCCCGCGACCGCACGTTTGTTGCAGCGGGGCCGGCTTGTGTAGTTACCTCGCCGCGCGTGAGCCTTCGCCATCGACTCGTCGCAGGATTCGCCGCCACCGCCCTGTGCTCCGGCGCGGCACCGGCGTTCGCCATGCCCGTCGCCGGGCCGCCGACAGCGGCCCTCTTCGCCCCCGCGCGGGTGGGGATCGAGGTGGACACCTCCGGGCTGCGCGAGGACGAAGCCGCCGCCGTGGCGCGCCTCGTATCGGAGCGGGCCGATCGGATCTGGCTGCGGGCGGAGGTCCTGCCGGCCAAGTCGGACCAGGAGCCGGTCGTGACGGTGGCGATCTCCCGGTTGGAGGACGACCCGGACAGCTACCGGATCGCCGTCGAGGTCCACCGCACGAAGGGCGGGGAGATCGTGGGCGCGCCCGCCGAGGAGACCTGCGAGACCTGCACCGAAGGCGAGATGCTCGACCGGGTCGAGGCCCTGCTCGCACCCATGTTGTCGCGGGCGGTCGCCGCGGCCGGTTCGGGCGGGTCGGCCGACGCCGCGGACGAGGACGAGGGCGTCACGGACGAGGCGCCGGCGGTTGGTGCCGACGAACCCTCCGCGTCGGAGGTGACGCCTCCCCCCGATGCCCCGGCGGACGGCCCCGACCGCGCCGGCCTGGGCACGCTGGGCAAGGCGGGGATCGGGCTCGCCGTCCTCGGCGTGGCGGGTCTCGGGACCGGCCTGGGACTCGCCCTCGCGCCCGATCGGATCGAGTCGGGCAGCGGCGGCAAGAACCGCGTGACGACCCACCCGCCCGGCTATGCCATGCTGGGGATCGGTGGGGCGGTGCTCGTGGCGGGCGTGGTGCTCGTGGCCGTCGATCGCGCCCGGGCCAAACGCCGCGTCGCGCTGGTGCCGGCGGCGGGTCGCGGCGGTGGCATGTTGGTCTTGACCGGACGCTTCTGACGGCCGGCGTGCCGACGACGGCGCGAAGGCCCCGGACGATCCGGCGGAGCGTCGCCCGTCCCCGATTCCTTGTCGGGATCGGCCTTCTCGCCTAGGCTTCCGTCCCATGAACGTCGCGGGCAACGTGTTCTCTCCAGGTGTGTGGGCCGTAGGCCTCGCCGTGGGTGCGGCGGCGGCCGTCGGCTCGGGGGCGTGCGTCTACAAGAACACGCAACACTGCCAGTTCGGCGGTACCGTCTGCGGCCCCGACGAGTACTGCGACATCTGCCGCGACGACTGGAAGGGATGCTTTCCGATCTCGGACGACCCGGATCCGTCGTGCGTCTTCGATCCCTCCGGCGGGAGCGGGACGGGCGGGAGTGGGACGAGCGTGGGGACGACGATGGGGACGAGTGTGGGGACGACGACGGGGAGCACGTCGGGGACGACGACGGGGACGAGCGTGGGGACGAC
>RFGU01000198.1 GCA_003696955.1 Deltaproteobacteria bacterium
CTCTGGGGGCGGGTGTCCCTCGGGGTCGTCGATCTCGTCTACGTGGCGGCCGTCGTGGGCGGCGCCGGTGCCTTGGCCGGCCTCGCGGTGACGCCGGTGATCCTTGGGTTGCTTCGGGCATGGGGGGCGATCCGCAGGCGTGGGGCCCTGGCCGCTCCCTGGGCCGGGGCCGCGGTCGGTGCCGTCGCCGGGGCCTACCTCGCGGCTGCGGCATGGGCCGAACACCATCGGGCGCGTGAAGCGGCCGCCATCTTCGTCGCCAGCGTCGTCGTCGGCGTCGTCGTGGTGGCGGCCCTCGTCCGCTCGGCCCGGGTCCACGCCCTCCTCGCCCGGACGCCCCTTCTGGCCGCGTCCTGTGTATCGGCCGCGCTCGTCGGCCACGGGGTCGTGCCCGCGCACGTCACCGCCCACGCGGGGGTCGGGCAGGCGACCCTTGGATTCTGCGCCGCCTTCGTGGTGCCCCCGTTCGCCCGCCGCCTCGCGGCGTGGCCGGCGGCTGGCCGAAGGGTCGCGGCCGTCGTCGTGGCCCTCGTTCTGGTCGAGGTGGCGGGTACCTGGGGTCTTGCGCCCGCCCACCGGGCGGTGGCCGCCGAGGCCGACCCGTGGCTCGGCGTGGTCTGGCGATACGGCCAGCGGATCGCCGATCAGGACGGGGACGGCGCGGCTGTGGCCTTCGGCGGTCGGGACTGCGCTCCGTGGGACCCGTACGTGGCGCCGGGGCGCTTCGAGATCGCGGGCAACGGCCGCGACGACGACTGCCTGCGCGGCGACAGGTCGCCCGGCGACCGGCCGGTGCGGCATGCCGAGCCTCACCCGCCTGCCATGGGGGCCGCCCGCTCCGTGCTGGTCATCGTGGTCGACGCCCTGCGCCCCGATCGGATGGGGATCTACGGCTACGGGCGCCCCACCACCCCGAACGTCGATCGGATCTTCGGGCAGGGAGCCGTGTTCGAGCGGGCGTACGCCCCGGGCGCGTCCACGCGGGACTCGGTGGCGGCGATCCTCACGGGGCGGGCCGTCCCCGAGACGGCCTTCCACTACGACGACGCCGTGGTGCTCGACCCGGCGAACCTTACCCTGCCGCGGATCGCCGCTCGGGCGGGCTTCGAGACGTTCGCGGTCGTACCCTTCGTGGCCCTCAACATGCTCGGGTCGCCCGATCTGGGGTTCGCCGCCGAGGTGGTCTACGACGACCAGCGGCGGGTGACGGCGCCGCAGGTCGTCCGCGCCGTCGAGGCCCGCCTCGCGGCCGTGGGACAGCGCCCGTTCTTCGGCTGGGTGCACCTGTACGAACCCCACGAACCCTACGTCCGACATCGTCGATATGGGCGTGTCTCGTCCGACCCCTACGATCAGGAGGTGGCGGCGGCGGACGCGGCGGTGGGGCGGATCGTCGCCGCCCTCGAGCGAAACGGGCGCGATCGCGACACCCTGGTCGTCCTCTTCGGGGATCACGGGGAGGCCTTCGGCGAGCACGGTCACCGCTTCCACAACGCGGGCGTCTACGAGGAGGACGTGCGGGTGCCGCTGCTTCTTGCCGGACCGGGCGTGCCCGGCCGCCGCGTGACGGCCCCGGTGTCGGTGGCCGGACTTGCGCGACTCGTCGTCGACGTCCTCGGTTGGACCGATCCGGGCACCTTCACGGAAGGGGGGCTCGGCCCGGCCCTCGCCGGCACGGCGCGCGACGAGCCGGTCCTCGTGGCGGCGCGGACGGGCCTGGCCGGCGAATGGCTCGGGTGGATCCGCGGCGAGGCGAAGGTCCACTTCGACCGCGCCTTCGAGCAGGTCCGGGTCTTCGATCTCGCCGCGGACCCGGCCGAGCGGGTCGATCTTGCGCTGAAGGCCCCCGGGCGTGCCGCCGCCTGGACCGACGCCGCCATGGCGACCTACGACCATCGCATCGCCGCGGCGACGACGGCGTGGTTCGACGCGCGGCGGCGCGCGAAGGTTCCGGCCGGGGCCTTGCCCTTCGATGCGGATCTCGGGGACGGCACGCAGATCGTCGCCGCCCATGCCGAGCGCACGCGCCCGCCGGGGACCGTGCGCAAGCTGCCGGCGCGGGTCCTGGTGCGTACCTTCGTGCGGATCGACAATGTGCCGCGTCGGTGGGCGGGGTATGCCGTGCGGCTGGAGCGGGACGGAAGCGTGCTCGGATCGGTGAACGGTCCGGTGCTGCGGGACCGGGTGGCCCCGCGGGACTTCGGGCGCGGCGCGGTGGTGGAGGACGTGCGCACGTTCAAGGTCTACGTCGAGGACGAGGACGCCCACGTGGTGCTCGAAGCCGGTGGTCGGCGGCTCGACCTGGGGGCCGTGGCCGACCTGCCGGCGGCCCGCTGGACCGAACCACCGTGAGGGCCGTCGGGGGTGCGGCCGGTTCGTCGCGCGGAAGGACCGCCCCGCTGCGGGGAGGTTGGGGCGATCCCATCTTGGGGCCTATGCCGGGCGGATCGACTCGACCACCAGCACGGGCGTGGAGGTCATGTGGATCCCGAAGCCGGGGGCCTCGACCTCGCCCTCGACGGTGACCTTCTGTCCGGCCTTCACGCCGGTGGCGCCGTCGAGGCGATAGACCGTGCCGTCGTCGGCGACGAGTTCGTAGAAGCCGCCTTCGAGATCGTTGTGGCGCACCGTGCCGCGGATCGTTGCCATGGCGGGCAGTCTACGCCAACGGCCGGGAGGCGCCAGCCGGCGTTCGAGGCGGAGGTCGCGGCGCCGACGATGCCGGTGCTACGGTCGCCCCGCCCATGATCGTGCGCGCCTCCATCGCGGCCGGTCGGTGCGGTCCCTTCGGCTGCCTCGTCCGAATGCTCGTGCTCGGTGCGTCTGCCTGCGGCGCAGGGCCGGCAGCGGACGGGGCGCAGGGGACCGGCGGAACGCCGGGCGACGGGCCGGCGCGTACCTCGGTCGGTGGGATGCCGCCTGCCCGGGGCGTTGCGGTCCTTCCGGGGGCCAACGGTGAGCGCGAAGCGGCGGAGCGCAGCCGCGATGCGTCGAGGCTCGCGCTGCCCGATCCTTCGCCCGGACGGGTCGCCGTACTCGCCAGCCTTGCGCGGATCTCGAGCGCGGCGGCGGCCGAGGCGGCGCTCGGCGCCCTCGACGGCCCGGTGGTGCCCTCGGCCCCCGAGCTCGCCGCCTTCGGCGTGTTCGATCCGGAGGCGTTCGACGTGGCCGGGTCGGCGGCCGAGCGTCCTTCGCAGACCATTGCCGCGGACATGGAGCGCGCCCTGTGGACCCACCACGTGCTCGCCGCCGACGCGACACATTGGGACGCGACCGGCTTCGCCCTCGGCCGGGTCGGCGGGCAGCGTTCGGCGGATCTCCTCGTGCGCGATCTGGCCGAGGCCCCCGGTGGACCGGGTTGCGAGGCGGCGCGGGTGCGGGCGGACCTCGACGCGGTGACCGTGCTCTGCCGGCAAGGCTACGTGGCCGGCCCCGAGACGGTCGATGCCGCCGTACAGGCCCTCGACGCCAACGAGCCGGCGGTGCAGCGGGCGGCCCTGCTGGCCGTCGACCGTTGCGTGCGCGCCTCGGCCGATGCCGTCGAGACCGACCGTGCCGCCGCCGTCGCCGCACGCATCGAGCGCTTCGCCGAGGGTACGAGTGCGTCCGTGGCGTTTGCGGCCTATGGGGCCCTCGAAGCCCTCTCCCAATCGCCGAAGGTCGCCGCGGCCGACGTGTTCGCCCCCTACGAAGGACCGCCCGATCCGCAGGTGCCGGCGTGGGCGGTGACGGTCGCGCGGGTGCGGGCCCTCGCCACGACGGGCCCGGGGCGCAGGTCCCTCGCGCAGGCCCTCGAGGCCACCGATCCCGCCGGCCTTGGGTTTCCAGCGGCCCATGCTGTGGTCGTGGCCCTCGAGGCGTTGCGGCGTCCCGACCGGGACGAGGATGCGGTGGCGCCGGTGGAGGCGTTCGCCGGCAGGGTCGCCGAGGCGGCGAGGGGCGCGAGCGGCCGGGCGCGGCGGGAGCTTGCCCACCTTGCGTGCGTGGCCGCGGTAACGGTGTCGGCGCGCCGCGGCGTCGAGCGTCTCGACGCCTGCGCCGACCCGGCCCTGCCGCAGGGCACGTTGGCGCGGGCGCGCATCGATCGCGTTCTTGCAGCGCCGCCGTCGAAGGCCCGGACGCAGGCGCTGGTCGAGGCCGCGGGCGATCCCGATGGGTCCCTGGCGGCCCGAGCCCTCGCCGGGCTGGCGGAGATCCGGCCGACGAAGGATGTATCGGCCCGCGTCGCGGCGGCCTTCGAGCGCGACGATCCGGGGCTTTCGGCCGCCGCCGCGGCCTTGGTGGGGCGCTGGATCGCGGGCGGTTGGAAGCCGACGCCCCCCGTCACGGCGGCCCTGCTCGACCTGGCGGACCCGGTGCGAGGCTCGCCCGTCGCCGAGGCGCCGTGGATCGAGGCCCGCCTTTCGGCCGCCGACGCGCTCGGGGCATGGCTCGCCTCGCCGGGGATCTCGAGCGCCGAACGCGACCGGATCGCCGCCCGGCTTTCCGCGCGAACGTTCGAACCCCACGTCACCGTGCGCCTTTCTTTCGCCCGGGCCCTCGAACCGGTGCCCGACGCCCGCGCACGGTTCGTCGCGGGACTGCGCCCGGCCGGCGACCAGGCCTTCGCCGCCGCGGACGGGCGCATCGACCCGCCGGCGGACCTCCCTGCGCGCCCGCGGCTCGAGATCGGCACCGACGCGGGCACGTTCGAGGTCGAGCTTTCGCCCGCCGTGGCCCCCATGAACGTCGCCAACCTGTGGAACCTCGCCCGCGAAGGATTCTTCGACGGCCTTGCCTTCCACCGGGTGGTGCCCGGGTTCGTGGTGCAAGGGGGAGATCCGCGGGGCGACGGCTACGGCGGACCGGGCTACGTGGTGCCCTGCGAATGGTCCAACGTCGTCTATGCGAGGGGCTCGGTGGGCATGGCGCTCGCCGGCAAGGACACGGGCGGTTCCCAGTTCTTCGTGACCCACGTGCCGACGCCCCACCTCGAAGGGCGCTACACCTGGGTGGGACGCGTGACGCGGGGACTCGAGGTCGTGGATCGGATCTTGCCGGGGGACCGCATGCGCACGGTACGGGCCGTCGGCGAGCGCGGCGGAGGGGCGCCGGGCGCTCCTCCTGGGGATGCGATCGAGCCGAGCGGCGGGTAGGCTTGCGCGCCATGAACGACGCAGCCGGCGCAGCTCCCCTCGTCTGGATCGACCTGGAGATGACGGGCCTCGATCCATCGCGCTGCACGATCCTCGAGATCGCCACCATCGTGACCGACGGCGACCTCGAGGTGATCGCCGAGGGGCCGGAGATCGCGATCCACCATCCCGACGAGGTGCTCGACACCATGGATCCGTGGTGCATCGAGCACCACGGGGCCTCGGGGCTCACCGAGGCCTGTCGCCGTTCCGACGTGGATCTGGCCGAGGCCGAGCGGCGCACCCTCGCCTTCCTCGAACGCCACTGCACGCCGGGTACCTCGCCCTTGTGCGGCAACTCGGTGTGGCAGGACCGGCGCTTCCTGGCGGCCTACATGCCGAAGGTGGAAGCGTTCCTACACTATCGCATCGTGGACGTGTCGTCGATCAAGGAGCTTGCGACGCGCTGGTATCCCGACCTGCCCCCCTTCGAGAAGCAGGAGACCCATCGCGCCCTCGACGACATCCGAGAGTCCATCGCGGAGCTGGCCCACTATCGGGCCCATGTGTTTCGTAAGAGGAGCGGTTCGTCGTGACCATTGCAGGCACGCGCCGAGCGGTGGTCGCCGGCGGCACGGGTTTCGTCGGCCGGGCCGTGGTGGAGGACCTTCGCCGGGCCGGCTGGGCGGTGACCGTGGTGGGGCGCAGCGTCCCACGGATCCGAGCGACCTTCGGCGATACGGTGGAGGCCGCAAGCTGGGACGATCCACACGCCTTGGCCCAAGCCGCAGGGGCGGCGTGCGCGGTGATCTCCTTCGTGGGTGAGCCGGTGGTCGGGCGGTGGACCGAGGCGAAGCGCCGGCGGATCCGGGAAAGCCGCGTGGACCGCACCCGCGCCCTCGTTTCGGCCATGCAGGCCGCTCCCGAACCGCCGTCCGTGTTCGTCTCCGCCAGTGCGGTGGGGTACTACGGGGCCCGGGCCGGGCGACCCGATGCGCCGGTGGACGAGGGCTCTTCGCCGGGGAACGACTTCCTGGCGGAGGTGTGCGTCGCGTGGGAGCAGGCGGCCGAGCAGGCCGCGTCGGCGGGCGTGAGGGTCGTGCGCCTGCGGCTCGGGGTCGTCCTCGGCCCCGGAGGATTTCTGGCCCAGATTCTGCCCATCGCCCGCCTTGGCCTGCTCGGACCCTTGGGCTCGGGTCGGCAGGGGTTTGCGTGGGTGGGGCTTTCCGACGTGGTGGGCGTCGTCCGCTCGGCCCTCGATGACGAGCGCTACACGGGGCCCGTCGACGTGGTTGGTCCAACCTTGGCGGATCAGCGCACCGTCGCCCGAGCGATCGCCCGCGCGGTGCATCGACCGGCCTTCGTCCCCACGCCGGCGTTCGTGATTCGCTTGCTCTACGGGGACGGTGCCGAGGTCGTCTTGGCCGATCAATGGGTCCGTCCGGCGCGGCTTGCCGCCCTCGGTTACGGTTTCGAGGCGGCAACGCCCGAGGCGGCCGTCGAAGCGGCCCTTGGGCCGCCGGGGGCGTGACACCGGTCGGTGGAGCGGGATCTAGGCTGCGGTCGTCACGTCATGCGGGCCCGGCCGGGAGCGGAACGGGACGTGCGAGGTAGTCGGCCACGGCGCCGAGGCCCGACACGTCGTGTTCCGCGTCGTCGATGCGGGGGACGAGCTGGATCTCGAGCGGCGCCGGCAGGTGGAGCGCGGCGCTGCGGAGGCGTTCGAGGGCGGCGGC
>RFGU01000199.1 GCA_003696955.1 Deltaproteobacteria bacterium
CGATCATGATCGTGTACGTCCCCATCCTTACGTTGCAGGGGATCGAGGGCAAGATGTTCCGTCCGATGGCGTTCACCGTCATCTTTGCGCTCGCCACTTCGCTGGTCCTGGCGCTCACCCTGATGCCTGCCATGGCCTCGTTCGTATTCCGCCGCGGTGTATCGGAGAAGGAAACCCGGATCATCCAGGCCGCAAAACGCATCTACGTCCCCGCCTTGACGTGGGCGATGCAGCATCGGTGGGCGACGGCGATCGCGACCATGACCTTCCTGGTGGGCTCCCTGGCGGTCGCCCCCTTCCTGGGCGCGGAGTTCGTCCCGCGGCTCGACGAGGGCGCCATCGCCTTGCAGGCGATCCGCCCGCCGTCCGTGGCGCTCAAGGAGGCGACGGCGGCCACCACACGGCTCGAACGAGCCCTTCACGACAACTTTCCCGACGAGATCGAAACCGTCGTCTCCCGTACGGGGCGGGCGGAGATCGCCACCGACCCGATGGGCGTCGAGACTTCGGACATCTATCTCATCCTCCGTCCCCCCGACCAGTGGACCCGGGCCGAGAGCAAGGAGGAACTCGTGCAGCGCATCTCCGAGATGCTCGAGGCCGAGGTCCCGGGACAGAACTACTCGTTCTCGCAACCCATCGAACTGCGGACCAACGAGCTGATCAGCGGCGCGCGCTCGGACGTGGCGATCAAGATCTACGGGGAAGACCTGGCCACGCTCGCACGGCTCGGTGACGAGGTCGCACGTGTCGTCCGGCAGGTTCCGGGCGCCGCGGACGTCAACGTGGAGCAACTCGCCGGGCTCCCCTCCTTGCGTGTACGTGTGGATCGGGCGGCCGTCGCCCGTTACGGCGTGAACGTCGCCGACGTGTTGGCCGCCGTGTCCGCCATCGGCGGACATCCGGTGGGTGAGGTGCTCGAGGGCCAGCGCCGCTACACCCTGCAAGTGAGGTTCGCGCCCGACGCACGGAGGGATCTGGAGGCCATCCGCGACATCCCCATCGCGGCGCCGGGCGGCACTCCGATTCCCCTGGGGCAACTGGCCGACCTGGACTTCGAGGAGGGGCCGGCCCAGATCAGCCGCGAGAACGTCCAACGGCGCATGACCATCCAGGTCAACGTCCGGGGACGGGATCTGGCCGGCTTCGTCGCCGAGGCGCGGGAGCGCATCGCCCGTGAGGTCGCCATGCCCTCGGGCTACTTCGTGGATTGGGGCGGGCAATTCGAGAACCTGGCCGAGGCGTCCGTCCGCTTGGCCATCGCCGTGCCCGCCGCCCTGATCATGATCTTCATGCTACTTTTCATGACCTATGGTTCGGCCCGTCCGGCGCTCGTCATCTATCTCAACGTGCCCTTCGCCGCGACCGGAGGCATCCTCGCCCTGGCGCTCCGCGGACTGCCGTTCTCCATCTCGGCGGGGATCGGCTTCATCGCCTTGTTCGGGATCGCCGTACTCAACGGGGTCGTGATGGTCTCTCGGATCCGCCGACTCCAGGCCACCGGGCTTTCCTTGCCCGAAGCGGCGCGGGAGGGGGCGATTTCGCGGTTGCGTCCGGTGTTGATGACGGCCCTCGTGGCCTCCCTGGGGTTCGCCCCCATGGCGCTTTCGACGAGTGCGGGCGCCGAAGTACAGCGGCCACTGGCGACCGTGGTGATCGGGGGCCTGTTCACCGCGACGTTGTTGACGCTGCTCGTCCTGCCGGCGGTCTACGGACGCTTCGGTGGGAACGTTGCCGAGAACCGGGAGGTGGCCGCGTGACGGGCGGTGCCGTCACGTCGGCCGGTCGGTGGACGACCATCGCATTGTGGCTCGTGGCCGCCACGATGGTCTACAACGTCGTCGAGGCCGTCGTCGCGCTGTGGTCCGGTGCAGCCGCCGAGAGCGTGGCGCTGGTCGGTTTCGGTCTCGACAGCGGGATCGAGGTCGCCGCCGCGGCCGTGTTGCTGTGGCGCCTTTGGGTCGAGGCCCGTGGCGCCGACGCCGAGACGGTCGAGCGTATCGAGCGTAGGGTTCATCGATTCGTCGGCGGGACGTTCATCGCACTGGCCGTTTACGTGACGCTGCAATCGTCCTGGACCCTCTGGACCGCCGATGCGCCCGACGAGAGTCTGGTGGGGATCGTGCTTGCGGCCGCCTCCTTGGTGATCATGCCCCTCGTCGCGTTCGGCAAGCTGCGTGCCGCCCGCGAACTCGGCAGTGCCGCGCTGCGGGCGGAAGCCAAGGAGACGCTCGCGTGCACGTACCTGTCCTTCACGCTGCTGCTCGGGCTCGTCGCGAACGCGGCGGCCGGCTGGTGGTGGGCCGACCCCGTCGCCGCGCTCTTGATGGTCCCCTGGCTCGTCCAGGAGGGGCGGGAAGCGCTGCGCGGCGAGGACTGTTGCGACGGATCGTGAGGCGGGCCGGCTCCCACGGTTCGACCGCCTCGGGCCCACGCGGCTTCGGCGGACCAATCGGTTCGCGATCCTCGAGATGCGAGGACGCCTAGCGGACGTCCGCGGGCGAGAGCGACACCGGCCGTTCGAGGTACTCGGCGAGGGCGCCGAGGCCCGGCACGTCGTGTTCCGCGTCGTCGATGCGGGGGACGAGCTGGATCTCGAGCGGCGCCGGCAGGTGGAGCGCGGCGCTGCGGAGGCGTTCGAGGGCGGCGGC
>RFGU01000200.1 GCA_003696955.1 Deltaproteobacteria bacterium
GAGGCCGCGGCGGCCGTGGGCTCCGAACCAATCGACGTCCCGTTGCCGGGGGCCCCCGAGTCGCCTGGCAAGGCGCCCGACCTGACGTCTCCGGCCCCAGAGCCCGAGCCGCGGGAACTCGGGTGGGGTGCCTTCCTCCTGGTTCTGCTGCTCTTCGTGTGTGCGGGCCTGGTCGCAGCGAGCTACGTCATCCACGGTACCGTCGACCCGCGCCCGCTGCTCGAAGGGCTCTACCACCAATACCTGGCCGGGATCGTGGGTTGAGGCCGGGCGGCGCCGCGCCGCCTGCTACGCTCGCGCCCGTGACGCAGCCGCCGGACCGAACCCCCGACGAGTCCGTCCGGCCCTACACCGTGGCCCGCAGGCTCGCGTGCCTTCCCGAACCGGCCATGCGTGCCGCGGTCCTCACGGACCTGTTGCGGGCGCTCCCACGCGAAGACGCGGCGTGGTTGCTCGATACCCTTGCCACGGCCGGCCGCGCCGGCGGACCGCCGTTCGACGTGGCCCTCATGGCGGCGGTGGATGCGGTCGAACAAGATCGCCTCGACCGTGAGGTCCGATGGGAGATCTTCGCTGCGGCCCGGCGCATGGGACTTTCGGCGGCCATGGAACTCTTGTCGTCGACCCCTTCCGAGCATCGCGACGTCGATGCCGCGGCGCCGCGTCCCCTCGTCCCCGGAACCCGTCCCTTGACCCTCGGCGAACGCAAGGCCCTCGCCCGCACCTGGCGACAGGACGTCATCGAGCGGCTTCTGGTCGACCCCCACGTGGACGTGGTCCGCCTGTTGCTGCAAAACCCCCACGTCACCGAAGACGCCGTCCTGCGCATCGCGACGAACCGGCGGGCCTCGTCCGAGGTCCTCGAGGCCGTCCTCGCGGCGCGGCGGTTCTCGGCTCGTCCACGGGTTCGGCTCGCGCTCGTGCGGAACCCGAATCTTCCGGTGGCCACCGCCCTTCGGCTCCTTGGCCTGTTACGCCATACGGACCTTCGGGAACTCGCCAAGGACCCGTCCCTGCCGGCTCCCGTCGCCAGCGCCGTGCGACGCCGACTTCGGCCCCGCACCTGACGCACCTTGGGCGTGTGCGTCGCTCAGGTGCGCGGTTCCGTCGCGCCTGCGCCCTCCGAGGGCTCGGCCGGCGTGACGTCGATGGCCTCTGGGTCCTTGCCGCCGCTCTCCGGATTCGAGCCTGCGCCCTCGAGTTCGCCGGCGCGCATCTCCTTCTTGAATCCCCGCAGCATCTTCCCGATCCCCTCCCCGAGCTGCGGCAGTTTCGACGGCCCGAAGATGAGCAGGACGATGGCGAGGATCACGAGGATCTCCCAGGTGCCGAGCACGGCGAGCAGCATGCGCCGAAAGGTAGTCTCGTTCGCACGGCTTTGCTAGCGTCGGCTCCCGATGGCCCGGCGATCCGTCCACGGTACGCTCGCAGGCGGGCGGACTGCGCTCTGGGCGCAGCTCGGGCCGGCGCTCGTGGCGGCCGTCGTCCTGGCAGGGCCGGGGCCCGCAGCAGCGGCCCCCTCCGAACCCGTGCTCGAACGCACGGGCCCCCTGTGGGCCCGAAGGGCCTCCCGAAAGCTCGTTCGCGGCGACCGGCCCGCCGACCGGGGGGCCCATGCCCGGTGGGAGCCCCCGGTTCACGACCCGGAAGCGGGCCATCGGGCGGCCCTCGAGTCGTTCGAGCGCGCCGCCATGCCCGAACGCCGCACCCGCCCCCTCGACGGCCCCCCGCCCGGCTGGATGGCCTCGCTGCGCACCGGCGACCTCCCCGTGCGCTGGAACGACAAGACGGTGCGGTACCTGACGTACTTTCGCGACACGACCCGGGGCCGGACCCTCATGCGGGGATGGATGACCCGAGCCGCCCGTTACGAGAAGCTCGTGCGCGGGATCCTGCGCCACCACGGTCTGCCCGAGGACCTCATGATGGTGGCCCTGGCCGAGAGCGGCTTTCGGACCGACGTCCGCTCTCGTGTGGGGGCGGCGGGGCTTTGGCAGTTCATGGCGTCGACGGCCCGCGTCTACGGCCTGCGCATCGACTTCTGGGTGGACGAGCGACTCGATCCCGTGCGCTCGACCCATGCCGCGGCGGCCTTCCTCGCCGACCTGCGGGCGCGCTTCGGATCGTGGGAGCTGGCGCTTGCGGCCTACAATGCCGGCTACGGCGTCGTGATGACCTCCATGGCGCGCCACAACACCAACAACTTCTGGACGTTGGCGGCCATGGAGAGCGGCCTTCCCTACGCAACCACCCAGTACGTCCCGAAGATCATGGCCGCGGCGATCGTCGGCCGCAATCGCCGGACCTTCGGCGTGGCCGGCGATCAGATCGACGCCCCCCCCGCGGTGCGCTGGGCGGAGATCGAGGTACCGCCGGGCACGCCGCTTTCGGAGGTCGCCAAAGCCGGTGGCGTGGACGCCGAGACGCTCCACGAGTGGAACGCCCAGTTCTACCGCGGCCGCACACCGCCCGGACGACGCTCCAAGGTGCGGGTGCCGGCCTCCGCCCGTGGTCGCATCGAGGCGGCCCTCGACCGATTCGCGGCCGAAGCGGCACGCCGGGCGACCCACCGCGTCCGGTCGGGGGAATCCCTCGCCCGCATCGCCCGGGCCTACGGGACGACCGAGCGCAAGCTCCGTGCCCTGAACGGGATCGAGGACGGCGCGGAGGTCCAGCCCGGCACGGTGCTCTTCGTGCCGAAGGGCCGTGGGAAGAAGGATGCCACCGACGCGCGCCCCCTGGTCGCCGCCCCGCCCCTCGCGCTGGCCCCGGGGGAGCGCCTGGTCTTCTTCGAGGTGACCCGGGGGGCGACGCCCAACGAGATCGCCGCCGTCTTCGGCATTCCGTGGGAACACATCGCGGCGTGGAACGACCTGGACCCCCGCGCCACACTGCCCACGGGCCTTTGGCTGCAAGTGCTGGTGGCCGAGGACTTCGACCCGAGCGCGGCTGGCGTCGTGGTCCTCGAGCGAGACGAGGTCGAGCTCGTCGTGCGCGGGTCGCGGGCGCACCTCGAAGCCGAACTGGCGCGCCGTGGCCTGGTGCGCCGCGGCTACCGGGTTCGGCGCCGGGACGACGTCGCCAAGGTCGCGCGCAAGTTCGGACTTTCCGCATCGGACGTCGCCCGGATCAACGGGATCTCCCGGACCGCGCGACTGCGCCCCGGGCAGGTGCTCGTGGTCTACGTGCCCAAGGGCAAGGCCCGCGGCACGATCGCAGCCCCCGAGCCCCCGGCGCTCTACGGCCCCCCCGAGCGC
>RFGU01000201.1 GCA_003696955.1 Deltaproteobacteria bacterium
CGGGCAGAGGATCGGTCGCACCCAGGTCCGGCCTGGTCGAGCGGCGAAGGACTCGGCCGCGGTGAGGGCGTCGTCCGTGGTACGCGCAAGCCCGTCGTAACCCGTGTCCATCAGGCAGGGGCCGAGCAGGGCCCGCACGCCGAGGCCCTCGCACGCGCGAGCGAGGGCCTCGGTGTGGAACGAAAGTCCCATGTCCTGGATCGTGGTCGTCCCCGACGCGAGGGCATCGACGAGACACAGGGCCGCCGACACGTAGGCACTCTCCTCGTCGTGCGCCGCTTCGAGGGGCCAGATGCGCTCGCGCAGCCACCGGAGCAGCTCCCGATCCTCCGCGAGCCCGCGAAAGAGGGCCTGACCGAGGTGGGTGTGCGCCTGGATGCCGCCCGGCAGCACGAAACACCCCGACACGTCCACGACCTCGACCGAGCCCGGCGGATCGATGGACGCCTCGACGCCCGCGATCCGCCCGTCCACCACCAGCACGTCCGCCCGCGTGGGCACGTCGCCCTCGGCCATGGAGAGCACGTCGCCGCCACGCAGCAGGAGCGTCCCCGCCCGGCGCGGGACGCGGTCGTCGACGAACGGCGTCACGACGACGCGCCGTCCTGTTCGAGCACCCCGATGTAGGGCACGTTGCGATGGAGTCCAGCGGCGTCGAGCCCGTACCCGACGACGAACGCGTCGGGGCACGGAAAGCCGACGTAGTTCAGGGGCACGTCCCGGATACGAGCTTCCCGTTTGTCGAGGAGCGTGCAGACCCCGAGGGAGAGCGGCTCGCGCGTGGACAGATTGTCGAGCAGGTAGTGCAACGTAAGCCCCGTATCCACGATGTCCTCGACGAGCAAGACGTGCCGGTCGTGGATCTCCCGGTTCAGGTCCTTGAGGATCCGAACCACCCCCGACGACTTCGTACCGTCACCGTAGGAACTGACCGCCATGAAGTCCACGCGCAGCGGCAGCTCGATTCGGCGAACCAGGTCGGCCATGAAGACGAAGCTGCCGCTGAGGATCCCGACGACCAACAGGTCCTTGCCCGCGTAGTCCCGGGTGATCTCGGCGCCGAGTTCGGCGACCCGTGCGGCGATGGTGTCGGCGTCGATGAGCGGACGAATCTGTGGATGTTCGGTCACGGGCCGGAGCGTATCGGGACCTGCAGAGCGGCGTCGACCCCGAGGCGCCGCATCGATCCTGCGGCGTGCGCGGCGTGGCCCTTGCCCGCCGAGCGGATGCCGAACGGCTCACCCGGCCCGCCGCAGTGCGCGACTCCAGGGGCGTACGCCTTCGAGGAACGCACGCTTGGCCTCGTCCGAAAGCCCCTCCTCGATGCGCGGCGGCCGGCGTTCGCGACGGGCGAGCAGGATCGACGGGTCCATGGGCTCCGACGCCTCGGGACGCCCCCGCCACAGCTCGACCCGAAGACGTGGCGCCGGCGCATCGCCCGAGTGGCCGGCGAAACCGATCAGCCGCCCCGCCTCGACGAACGTCCCCACCTCGAGGGTCTCCACGTTGCGGGCGAGGTGCCCGTAGCGCACGGTGGTTCCGTCCTCGGCTTCGACGACCACGACGCGCCCGAGTCGAGGATGGTCGCCGATACCGACGACCTCGCCGGCACCGATGGCGACGACGGGCGCACCTTCGGGTAGCCGGTAGACGAATCCGGGGACCTCGTCGACCACCTCGATCCGGGGCTCGAGCAAGGGCCGCGCGAGCGGCGAGACGAACAGGTACGGTACGGGCGTGCGGGCGAAGGCACGAAGGTGGGGCACCCCGTTGCGGTCCCGAAACCGCGCCAGACCGTCGGCGCCGACGTGCCGGTAGTAGGCGAAGCGGGCCAGGGCCCCGACGAACCGCACGGCCAGTACGGTGCCGTAGCGGTGGAAGTGCGAGCCCAGGAATCGCTTCTCCACCAGCACCTGCATGCGGTCCCCCGGCCGCAGCTCCGTGTTGACGTCGAGGTCGTAGGCCAGCAGTGGGCCGAGGGCCCACACGATTTCGGCCGACTCGCCGGCGTCGGCGAACGCCTCGGCCAGGTCCGCACTGCGCCCGATTTCGATCCCGATCGCCACCACGTCCGTGCGGGCCGGCTGCTGCACGTGGCGCACCTCGAAGGCCCCCTCGCGTTTGCATCCCTGCACCAAGTGCCCTTCGCCCCATTCGATCTCCAGGGCGGCGAGCCCGCCGGTCCGATCCGCGGCGATACGCACGACACGGCGCATGGCGGCCAAGCCCCCCACGTCGACCTTCGTCCGCATCACCGCCTCGAGCGCCGCGATGTCCTCGCCCCGGACCCCTGCATCGAGCAGCGCAAGGCGCAGCGTTCGTCCCGGCCCTACATGGGTGGAGGTGACGATGGACTCGGTCAAGCCTTCGAAGATCCGCACTGGATGCCGAGGGCACGTGGTCGTGCGGGGTTCGGCGTAACGACCGAGCACCCCGGTACCCCGCCCGATGGAGGCCACGGGGAGAGCCCCGAACGCTGCGACGCTCGATGCGTCGCGGACGAGGAAGACGTAGACGTTGACGACCGCGAGCACCGAAAGCAGCAGGATCGTCCGAGCGCGCGCCGCACGAGCCGCCGGGTCGAGGGACCGACGACGGCGACGGGGGCGGCGACGACCGGCGGCGGCCGCGGCGCGGCGAGGTTTGGGGGGACGCTTGCGATTGCGGCGACGGGGCACCACCTTGCGGCGTACCAGAGCAGCGCGCTGCCCCAAAACTTGTGGCGTACGATGGCGGCAGCGCGACGTGGGTCGAACGGGGCACGACGGATGTTCAGGACGATCCCCGGCGCCCGCGCCGGCCCACGCTCCCCTGGTGCCCGCGCGCGCCGCACGGAGCCCCGGCCGATCACGGAACTTCGGGCGCGAGGGGCCGGATTCCCAGGGCCGCCACGATCCGCTCGGCGTTGTCCGCCGGGTCCCTGGCCATGTCCACGTCGAGACGCACGTCCGCCGGAAGTTCGTCGGGCGGCTCGAAGGCGGCGTCGAGGGCCGGCGCGATGGCGGGCCTGCCGTCGCTTACGCTCGGCCCCTCGGTGCGCCGCCGCAACCTGCGGGCGCGCTCGTCCGGATCGAGGCGACCGAAGACGAGCAACATGCGCACACCGTGGCGAGCGGCGAGACGGACGAGTGCATCCCGCCGACCCGCCGAGCCGAAGGTGCCGTCGACGACGACGGGCCGGCCCGAAGCGAGGACCTCGTCGGCCCGGGCGAGGACCTCGTCGTAGACGACGTCCGTCACCAAAGGGTCGTATGCCCCCTCGTGGGGCGCGTCGAGCAAGGGTGCCGTGGGATCGACCCCGAGCAGTTGCTTGCGCGTCGGATCCGTCCCGATGACGGGAGCGCCGTAGCGATCGGCCACGGCGCGGGCCACCGTGGTCTTGCCGATCCCCATGGGCCCCGTCACCGCCACCACGAACGGAGCCGTGAGGCCCGCCCGCCCGGCCGAACAGGCGAGCAGGTAGTAGCGACGGGCCCGCTCCGCCGCCTGCTGCCTACGCCGCGCGTCCACGCCGGGGGCGTCCCGCACGAACGTCTCGACCTTCGCCCGGACGTGGGCCCGGTAGCTCTCGAAGAAGTCCACCAGCCGATATATGCCGAAGTCCGCGGACGCCTCGGCGTAACGGGCGAGCAGCCGCTCGGCGAGGTCGTATCGTCCTCGATAGGTGAGGTCCATGGACAAGAACGCCAGATCCGATGCGACGTCGCCGCACCTGAACCTCTCGTTGAACTCGATGCAGTCGAGGATCCGCACCGTGCCCCCCTCGTCCAGATAGACGTGCTCGAGCCGCAGGTCCCCGTGCCCCTCGACCGCCCGGCCGCAACGGGCCCGCTCGGCGAGCAGGGGAGAAAGCTCCATGAGACGCCCGTACTGGTAGCGGCGCAGCCGCGCCACGTCCTCCGGAGACAGGAAGTCGCCGATCGTCCGCTCGGTCTGCCGGAAGTTCTCGTCGACGTTGTAGCGTACGAAGCGAGGATCGCCGTAGACGACGGTCCTGCGCGCGCGGCCGAAGAACGCGGCGAGGACCCCGGCCACCCGGTCCACGTCCGAGGGGGACAGGCGCCCCTGCGCGAGTCGGACGTCGGCCCGATCGTCGTCCGGCAAGCGGCGCATGTGCACGGCCACGTCCACGACCTCGGCATCGTCCTCCAGGGCTTCGACCGGCACACGACGCCACGCGCCACCGGCGTCCCGAACGAGGGCCACGACGCCGAGGTAGGCGTCGGGGGCGAGACGGCGGCCGAGTTCGACCTCCGCGCGGCAGGCCCGCTGCCGCGCCTCGAGGGTGCGAAAGTCGAGGAACCCGTAGTCCACGGACTTCTTGACCTTGAAGACCTCCGACGGCGCCAGGAAGACGCGGGAGATGTGGGTCTCCACCTGCTCGGTGGCCTCGGGGAACAGGTGCGTCCACGGGATCGCTTCGGAGGGCGCCATCTTCGTGGCCACATCGTGCCATCTTCGTGGCCCCCCGCATCGCGCACTCCATTCGCCCCCACGTCGTGGTCCTTGCCGCCATCTGGATCCCTACGTCACGGCCCGGCCGCAGCGCGGGCAA
The DNA here is from genome assembly GCA_003696955.1 of Deltaproteobacteria bacterium. GTDB lineage: Bacteria > Myxococcota_A > Polyangia > Nannocystales > Nannocystaceae > J032. The sequence continues at coordinate 4,556 of RFGU01000201.1, forward strand.
CCGCATCTGCTACGGTGGCCAGGCGTGCCACGGCTCTCGGCGCTCGCCTTCGGTTTGGCCGCCCTCGTCTGTCATGGGTGCGGAAAGCCCGCGGCCCGTCCCTCGGGCAAGGCGGGCCGACACCCGGTGCAAGCGCCGCCGAGCGCCGCTGCGACGGCCGGCACGAAGACCGAGCCGCCGAGCACGGGCGTCGATCCGGCGGCGTCCATCGCGGCCTGCATCGGCGCGGCACCGCCGGAGCTTCCCGCCGCCCCGGTCCGAGCCGCGTGCGCCGAAGCCATCCGCGCAGGGGCCCCCGGCCTCGCGCTCGCGAGCGCCCGAGACGGCCGCACGGCGACCCTTGCCTTCGGCCGGGCCTGCGCGACGCCCCCCCGGCCGGTGACCGTGCACACGCGGTTTCGCATCGGCTCGATCACCAAGATGCTCGTGGGACTCGCCGCGGTCTCGGCCGAGGCCGAGGGTCGGATCGATCTCGACACCGCGATCGAGCACATCGCCCCGGACCTACGGATCGAACCCCCGATGCCCCCCGTGACGACGAGGGCGCTGCTCACCCACACCGCCGGCATCGTCGACCGGCCCCCACGGCCGTCCGACGGCCCGCGCCCCCCCTTCGAACTCGGCCCCTTCGCACGCCGGCCGGCGACGGGACCGGCCTATTCGAATACGGGCTTCGCCCTTGGCGCCTGGGTGCTCGCACGCGCCCTCGGTCACGACGACGTCCACGGATTGTTCGCCGAACCCGTTCTCGCCCCCCTCGTCGGCCGGGCCGTGTTGGCGGACGGCCGCGCCATGGAGGGGGCGTGTGGCCATCTGGTGGAGGGCGGGACGGTCACCGGCGAGTTCACCCTCGCCGAGGACTATGCGCGCTTCGCCCACGGCGCCGCCTGGGTCGCCCCGGCCGGCGCCCTGGCCGTGGCCCCGGCCGACCTCGCCCGGTTCCTCTCCGATCTCCCCGCCGACGCGGTCCGCCGTTGGACGGCCCGTTCGATACGCGACCCGGCTGGCGGGCCGGCATGGATCCCGGGCGCGCGGCTCGCGGGAGGTGATGGACGCCCGGCGCGCATCGTCATGACCGGTCGGACCGGGACCTTCTGGGCCCTCGCCGTGTACGAACCGGCCAGCCGGCGAGCGTGGGTGGTCGCCGTGAACGCGGGGACGCCCCTCTTGGCGACCAAGCAGGCCATCTTCGACGCACTGGACCTTCGCGACGAGGCGACGGGTGCGGTTGCGGGATCGACGGTGCCGGGTCCACACTCGCCTGCACCGTGACGCAAACCGCACCGCTGCGACCTCTCCTCCTCCTCACCGGCTTCCTCGCCTTCCAAGGCTGCAAGGAACCCGTGGCCAAGAACGACACGCCACCTGCACAGGACGCCGCGACACCGGCCGCCGAGGGCCTGCCCGACCGGGACCCGGCCCTCGCCCGGCGACTCGTGCGAGAGGAAGGCGCCCTGCTCATCGACGTGCGCACACCCGAGGAGTTTGCCGAGGGACACGTCGAAGGCGCATGGAACGTCCCCGTCGATCGGGTCGAGCAGGAACTGTCGGCCATCGAGGCCAAGGCCGGCGGCGACAAGTCCAAGCCCATCGTGGTCTACTGCAGGTCCGGCCGTCGCGCGGCCAAGGCCAAGGAGATCCTCCTCCAGCATGGATTTACGCGGGTCACCAATCTGGGTGGCCTGTCCGACTGGTGCGAAGACTGCTGAGCGATGCATCCCGCCCCCTCCGCCGGGTCGACCACGATCCACTGCCCCGAGTGCGGCGCCCCGGCGTCGTTGCGGGCCGGCACGGTCACGCGGGTGTGCGACTACTGCGGGAGCACCCTCGTGCGCACCGACGTCGACGTCGAACTCGTCGGCAAGGTCTCCCACCTGCTCGACACGGCGAGCCCGATCCTGTTGGGTGCCCACGGCCAGTACGGCGGCGTGCCCTTCGACATCGTCGGGCGCCTGCAGGTCCGATACGCCCGGGGCACCTGGAACGAGTGGTACCTGGCCTTCGCCGACGGCACCTTCGGCTGGCTCACCGACGCCCAGGGCCGCTTCGCCGTGCTCCGGCCGGCTACCGCCGATACCACGCTGCCCTCGTGGAGCGATCTGCGCATCGGCGCCATCGTGCCCGTCGACGGCCGGCGCTACCTGGTGGTCGACCGCAGGGCGGCGGCCTACGGCGGGGCCGAGGGCGAACTTCCCTTCGTCGCACGGCCCGGCGTCACGTTCCATGCGGCCGATCTCGCCGACGACGAGGGCGGCATGATCACCCTCGACTTCGAGGACGACCCGAACCGAGGGCCACCTGCCCTCTATCGCGGTGAGTACGTCCGTATCGGCGCCCTCGATCTCTCCCCCTTGCGAACCTTCGAAGGTTGGTCCCGTGTCGGCTGACCCGGCCAGCGCGTCGGCCAAGGCGGCCGCGCCCATCGCCATCGACTGCCCCGCCTGCGGGGCGCCCCTTTCCCTGCACACGTTCTCGACGGTGCGGCACGTGGTGTGCGCCTACTGCGGCTCGTCCATCGCCCCGGACGAGCACGGGGCCCTGCGGCTCGTCGAGCGTATCGAGCGAAGGCGCCAACCCACGGTGCTGCCGCTCTACGCCCGGGGCACCTTCGACGGCATCGAGTTCGAGATCGTGGGCATCGTCCGCCGGCAGTGCGTGGTCGAGGGCGTGGCCTATCCCTGGCAGGAGTTCCTCCTCTTCAACCCCTACGAGGGGTTTCGCTGGCTCATCCACTCGGAGTCGGACGGCGGCTGGTCCTTGGGCGAGCCCCTCGACGGCGCCCCCATGCCCACGGGTTTCGGCTGGCAGGACAGCGCGACGCTTCGCTACGCCGACCGGAAATACCAACACTTCCAGACCGTCGTCGCCGTCACCATCTACGCCGAAGGGGAGTTCCCGTGGCAGGTCCGGGCCGGTGACAAGGCCGTGATGCACGACTTCGTGGCGCCCCCGTTCGGGCTGTCGGTCGAGGAGACGCAGCTCGAGGACGGCACGGATCTGGCGTTCACCCGCACGCGCCACCTCGATCCGGACGCGGTGTGGCGGGCCTTCGGCCGCGACGGCGAGCCGCCGGCCGTTTCGGGCGTGCCGCCGCTCGCCCCCAACCCCCACGCCGCGACCACTCGGTTCCTGTGGCGGTCGTTGGCCGTGTTCCTTCCCCTGTGGCTCGTCATGGTGATGGTCTACGTGGGAACGCGCGACACCCGTACCCTGCTGTCGCGCGCCGACGTCGATCTCGCGCCGGTCGCCGCCAAGGCCCCCAACGCCCTCTCCAAGGTACAGATCTTCGAGCCCATCGTGGAATCGGTGGATCTCACGACCTACGATCACCCGGTTCCCCTCGAGTTTCGCTTCACCGCAGGCCCCCTTTCCAACACCTGGGCGTTCGCCGAGATGATGCTGGTGGACGAGAACGCCCATGAGGCCTACGGTTTTTCGGCCGAAGTGGACGAATGGCACGGGGTGAGCGGCGGCGAATCGTGGCGCGAGGGCACCCAGGTTCGCACGATCGTCCTGCCCGCCGTTCCGCCGGGGCGCTACTCGTTGCAAATCGCCCCCCAGGCGGAGCGGCGCCGCGACGGCACGGTGACGGTGCAACGCATCGCCTACGTCCTCGAGGCCGATCCCGTCCTGCACCGCTACATCTGGCTGCCCCTTCCCCTCCTGTTCCTCGTGCCCCTTTGGTCCACGCTGCGTTGGTGGCAGTTCGAGGTCCGCAGGTGGGAGGCCAGCGATCACCCCAAGACATCCTCGGAGTAGCCCATGTTCGCCCGCATCCTCCACGTCACCCTCGCCCTCGGCGGCATCGGACTGCTGCCCCTGGCGGCCCCCAAGGGCGCCTTGCTCGTGCCCGAGCCGGAACGAGGACGCGTTCAAGCCAAGGACCCCACCACCCACCGCACGACCGCCCGCGGCCGAGGCCCCACGTTCCTGTGGCTCGGCGGCGGCTACCACGGAGGCAAATGATGACCCCCTTCCACCTCGCAGCCATGGCGAAGGCTCCTCTCGCCGGTCTCGAACTCGTCACCGAACAGGGCATTCGCAACGTCCTGGCGGCCCTCCTGTACTCGCTCATCGGCGTCGTCCTCTTCGGCGTCGTGTGGCTCGCCCTCACGCGCCTTACGCCGTTTTCGATCCGCAAGGAGATCGAGGAGGACCAGAACACGGCCCTGGGGATCATCCTCGGCGCCGTGATCCTCGGGGTCGCGCTCATCATCAGCGCCGCCATCGGTGGCTGAGTCGGCCATGCGGGACGGCCTATTGCTGGTCTGCGTCTTCGTCATCGCGACCTGCGGGCTGGTCTACGAGTTGCTCTCGGCGACCCTCGCCTCGTACCTGCTCGGGGACTCCGTCACGCAATTCAGCCTCGTCATCGGGGTCTATCTGTCGGCCATGGGGCTCGGCTCGTACTTGAGCAAGGGGGTCGAGCGGCACATCTACGACCGGTTCGTCGATGCACAGATCGCGGTGGCCGTCTTCGGCGGCCTGGCGGCGCCGGTGCTCTTCTTCGCGTTCGCCCATCTCGAGACCGTGCGGCCCGTCCTCTTCGGGATCCTCATCGTGGTCGGCACCATGGTGGGCCTCGAGATCCCGCTGGTGCTGCGGATCCTGCGGGAGCGAGCGAGCCTGCGCGAAGTCGTGGCCCGCGTGCTCGCCCTCGACTACCTTGGCGCCCTCGCGGCGAGCGTCGCGTTTCCGCTCGCCCTCCTGCCCTATCTGGGGCTGACCCGCACGAGCCTCCTCTTCGGGGCGTTCAACGCGGCGGTCGCCGTCTACTGCACGTTCGCCTTCGCCGGCCACATGCATCGGCCACGCGCACGCCGGGCGACCGCACTCGCGGTCCTCGTGGTCCTCGTGATCGGGTTCGGTGCCGGTGGTCGCGTGGAAGCCGAAGGCGAGCAGGCCCTCTACGACGCGCCGGTCATCTTCACACGCAAGACCGCGTACCAACGGCTCACCCTGACGCGCTACCGGGGAGATCTACGCCTCTACATCAACGGAAACCTGCAATTTTCGAGCATGGACGAGTACCGGTACCACGAGGCCCTGGTGCACCCGGCCATGGCCGCGGCCCGTGCACGCGAGCGCGTCCTCGTCCTCGGCGGAGGCGACGGCATGGCCCTGCGCGAGATCCTGCGCCATCCCGGCGTCGAACACGTCGATCTGGTCGATCTCGATCCGGGCATGACCCAACTCTTCGCCGACAACGAGTTGCTGCGGGCCTTGAACGCGGCGGCCTTCGACGATCCGCGGGTGACGGTCGTCCACGACGACGCCTTCAACTTCCTGCGCACGAGACCCGAGGCGCCCGGGTACGACGTGGTGATCGTCGATCTCCCCGATCCCAACAACTTCTCCCTGGGCAAGCTGTACTCGCGCACGTTCTACCGCACCCTCGCCCGCCACCTCGCCGAAGGCGGCGTCGTCGCGATCCAGGCGTCGAGTCCCTACCTCACGCCGCGGGCCTTCTGGTGCATCCTGCGAACCGTGAAGGCCGCCGGCCTCGACGCCCTGCCGTACCACGCGCTGGTGCCGAGCTTCGGCGAGTGGGGCTTCGTCCTGGCCGGCCACCGGCTCGAAGGCCCCCCGGTGCGCCTGGTCGAAGGACCGCCGCGGCGCTTCCTCGACGACGATCTGCTGCCGACCCTCTTCGAGTTTCCCGTGGATCTGCGCCCGGTGGACGTGGAGGTGAATCGGCTCGAAGACCAGCAGCTCGTGCACTACTACGAGCGGGATCTGGCGAGCGGCCCGGCCGGCGGGATCTGACCTGGACCATGACCGGCCGCTTCACCCGCCGCGCCTTCGTCCGCACGCTGCCGGCCGTGCCGGCGGTCGCAGCCGGCTGCGGGGGTCACGGTACGTCCAAAAAGGAATGGACGGCGTCGTTCGTGGGCCCGTCCCCCGACCGGGGGCATCTGGTGCGGGACGGATCGGCCGCCTCGGCCGCGGTGGCCGAGACGATCCGGACGGAGGTCGTGATCGTGGGGGCAGGTGTGGCGGGTGCCGCCGCCGTATGGCACCTCGCCCGCGCGGGCGTGCGGGATCTTTGGGTCCTCGAACTCGAGGACCGCACGGGCGGCACCGCGGCCAGCGAGACGCTGCCCCGCAGCCCCCATCC
>RFGU01000202.1 GCA_003696955.1 Deltaproteobacteria bacterium
CCCGTCACCATGGCCGACGACCTCGGCCCCTTCGCCCGGGAGCTCGAATCCCTGCCCGCCAGCGAGGACACCCCGCGCTTTCTGTACGAAGGTCGCGACTACACGCTTGCGACGGCGGACGGTCGACTCTTCGTCGCGGTGCCCGACGACGGGCCACTCGGGTCGGTGCAGGTGGACGTGCCGGTGGCCGCCGGAGGCCTCGCCGCCTGCGCCGCAGCCGAGATCCTCTCGGCACGCGCCCAGCGCGACGAACATCTCCGGCGTGCCCGCGTCGACGTGCGCTGCGACGTCCGCGGCATCCGACTCCGGGTACTTTTCCGGCGCGAGGACATGCCCCACCTGACCGATGCCCTCGAACGGATCCTTCTTCGACCGCCCACGCCCGACGAGATCGCCGACGCCCGGGCGCGCCTCGAGCGTGACCTCACCCGCAACCGACGCGACCCACGGCGTCTCGGTGCCGCTGCCCGCGACCTGGCCCTCTTCGGCGATTCGGCCATGGTACGTCTCGAACCGTCCGATCTGGTGGCCGAACGCTTGACGCAACGGACCCGGGCGCTGTTCGACACGCACCTTTCGACACGGCCCGATGTCGCCGTCACGGGCCACGACATCACATCGTGGCAGGGGTGGTTCGCCGGTCTGCCCGCACCGCGCGAGGCGGACCGGGCCCGCCGCCGCCTGCAGCGCACCCCGCGGCGAATCGTCGTGCCCGCACCGGAGGCCGGCGTGGCCTACGTAGCGTGGTCGGCCGCCTACGGTCGAATCGGCTCGGACGACGTCGCCACGGCGGAGATCCTGCGGGCCACCCTCGCCGACCGATGGGTCGGCCTCGAACGCAAGATCGGGGCCCAAGGTCCGCTGCAGGTGCGCTGGCGCCGCGACGGACCGGACCCGGCCCCCGGCGCGGCCCTCGTCGCAGAGATCCTCGTCCCGCCCGGCCGGGCCCTCGACACCCTGGCCGCCATCGAAGCCGCCCTGGCCGAACCACCGGACGCGACCGAAGTGGCCGCGGTCCGCGCCCAGGTGGAGCGGACCTATCGGACGTTGGGCACGCCGCGCCATCGCATCGCCTCGTTCGTTCGCGAGTTCGTCCTCGCCGCAGAACGCAGCGATCCGCGCGCACGGATCTGGGCCCGACTCGCCCAGGTGGATGCTGCGGCGGTGGACGCGGCATGGCGGCGACTGGCCGAGGCGCCGCGCATCGAGACCATCGTGACCCCCCGGCCGTCCCCGGCCTTCGAAGCCTCGGGGACCGCACCGGTGGTCGTCGTCCCCGCCGAGGCCCTCCTTCCCCGGTGAACCGTGTCACTTGGCATCGTCCGCGTCGGTACCGAGCCTGCGCCGCAGGTGCTCGCGACCCCGGGACAGGCGGCTCTTGACCGTCCCCTTCGGGATCGAAAGCTCCACGGCGATGGCATCGATGCTGTGTCCGCGCACGTAGAAGGCTTCGAGCACCGAACGAAACTCCTCGGGCAGTTCGGCGATGGCCGCGGCGATCCGCTCCACGTCCTGCCGCCGCGCGAAGAGGCGGCTCACCGACGTCCGCGGATCCCGAAGGCCGATCCGCGAGGGCGAGACGTCCTCGGTGCGGGCCACCAACTCGCCGTACGCCTTGCGCAGCTGGATCCGGGCGATCCCGAACAGGTACGGCCGGAACTCGCCGTCGAACCGATCCCGCGCCGCCACCATGGCGGCGAACGTGCGCTGGGCGAGTTCGCCGGGTTCGAGCCCTGGATGCAAGCGCGCCGCCCGGCGGGCGAAGTAGGCGTGCACGTCGCGAAAGTGGCGGCGGATGAGGCGTTCGCCGGCGCGGCGATCCCCGGACCGCCATGCCTCGAGTAGCTCGCGATCGCTGGGGTCGGCGCCGGTCACGGGTCGGCCTCCACGATACACGACCCCTTCGGACTATTTCGACGAGACCGGTCGCGACGGTGGGACGAATCGGGCGAGCCACGCGCCGGGCTCCCGCGCGCGGCGCTGCCCGTCCGCCACACCGAGGATCTCGAGTGCGGGGGCCCCGTCGTCCGCCACCGTGACCGCAATCAGGTCGGCGTTCGGGGAGAACGAAGGATGCTGGGCCGACACGCCCGCTGCGGTCCGTAGCACGATCTCTCCGTCGGCCACCCGCACGATCTCGACCCGCGCCGCGGGTGCCTCCGCTACGACGTAGGCGAGCAGCCGCCCGTCCGGCGAGAAGCTCAGGTGGTCGAGCCGGCCCCGCGTGCCCGGCCCGGGCGAAAGGGGCGCCACGTCGAAGGCGCCACCTTCGACGGCGCGGGCAAGGAACACCCGGTGCCGTCCCGGCGCCTGGTCGCCCACGAACGCCACAACGTCCTCGACGGGCGAGCAACGGGGGGTGCCTCGGAACCGCACCGCGCCCAGGGGGATCTCGCGGGCCGCACCGCCTTCGAGCGGGACGGACACCATGCGAAGGCCCGCGAGACTCGACGCGGCGTAGACGACCCGCGTCCCGTCGAACGAGATCGACGGGTCGAACGCCCCCTCGGGCGACGACGCGAGTACGGCGGGACGCCCGCCCCCCTCGTCCACGCGAAGCCGCACGATCGCCGGCTGCGTCCCGTCGAACCCGCCGAAGACGAGCCATCTTCCGTCGGGGGAGAAGACCGGCCAGCGCACGCCACGAAGGCCCGAGGCGAGTCGGCGCGGTTCGGCAGGGGCGTCCACGTCCACCAGATCGAGGTCGAAGGTCCCGTCCGCCGCTCGGGCGACGGCGAGGAACGTGCGGGTACCGGGACGAAACGGACCGGCGAAGACGGGTCCTTCACGCAGGGTGGAACGCTCGAGGGCGAGGGCGCCGCCTGCGATCCGCACGACCGCCGACGGGGGATCGCCGTAGGTGGCCACCAGGTCGAGGACGGGCGAGCTACCGCGAGCGGGGGTCGGCGATGGCCGGACCTCGACCGAACGCACCGCGGAAGGGGAGGGCGACGCGCCCGGAGATCCGGACGAAGCGCCGCAAGCCGCCCCCGCGAGCACGGCGGCGGCCGCGAGCCCGCCCTTCGCTCGGCGCGGCCCCATGGCTAGGGCGAGCGCACCCGCACGGCGTCGGCGACCACGACCTTGCCCTTGGTGGTCCACACCGAGAGCATGACCTCGTTCCATCCCGCGGTGAAGTCGTAGGTCCCGAGCACCTGCCAGCTCCCGCCGTTCTTGCTCTGGTCGACGTACACCGTGTCGAGCACGTTGCCGTCGGCGTCGGTGATGACGTAGGGCGCCGTGGTGGACCGGTTCGATCCAGAGGTCCACCAGGCCTCGACGACGAGGGTGGCCGGCGCGTCGAGGTGGAAGGCGAAGGTCGCCGGATCGGACTCGGGCCACGTGGAGTGCCACAGGTAGCCGGAGCCGTACTGGGTGGGTCCGCCGGCATCGTACCAGTCGGACGAGGCCTCGAAACTGGCGTCGGGACCATTGTTGGCGTCGTGGGAGTCGACGACGATCTCGATGGGGCCGGGCTGCGGCTGGGGATCGGGATCGGGGTCCGGCTGGGGATCGGGTGCCGCTTGGCCGACGACGCCGAGGGGCGTGCCCGGTGCCGCGAAGGCGACGTGCAGCACGTCGTCGGTGCTGGCTCCGAGGTCGGTCATGGCCTGGGGCGAGAGATCCACGATGCGCTGGGTGCTGGTGTGCGGCCCCCAATCCACCGGGCGCACCACGACCTGCGTGCCCGTGGCCGGGTTGCGCACGACGATCCGTGCGTCCTTCCACCACGACTTGCCGTTCGGTCCGTAGTTCCAACGCATCGCCACGTAGTAGAAGTCCTCGGGACGCGCGTCGAGGTCGGCCTTTGAGGGGTTTACGGGGTCGTTGAGCTGCCGGAGGATCTCCCCGGTGATCGCGCCGGTCTCGGTGGGCCCCACGCCGTTGTCGTTCGGCCCCCCGAACCAGCTCGACCGCCCCGCCACCCAAGACTTGCCGTCGTCGACGATGACGTCCCCGTAGGGCTCGACGGCGATCCCGAGGGCCGACTCGAGGGTCGGATTGGCGAGGCCCGCGCGCGGGATCTCCATGCCGTCCTGGGAAAGACCGGCGTGCGGATCGCCCGGATCCTGGTTGGGATCGGGATCCGGGTCGGGATCGGCCTGACCGGAACACCCCGTCTGCCCGCTCGGTTCGGTGCAGGTGCACGCACCGCAGGTGCCCTGGGTGGCCTTCCAGGCGCCGTCACAACACTGGTAGGCCGCCGAGCACGCCCCGTGGCCGTAGACGCCGCCGAAGCTGTGCACGCACGACCCGCCCGGGATCGGGTCGGGGTCGGGCTGCGGGTCCGGTTGCTGGTTGCCCCCGCAGTAGCTCTCGGCGAGGGCCAGGTAGCTCGCCCAGGGCCAGTTGGGTCCGGGGTCGATGCGGTTCCACGGGTGGAGTTGCCCGTGGCCCACCACGTGGTACTTGTCGAGCGGGATCTGGTTGTCCTCGGTGATGTCGCAGACCAGTTTGGCGGAGGCCCCGATGAGGCCGTCGTGCCACGACGACTGGTTGGCATAACCCGCGTGCTCGATGCCGATGGTGAAGTTGTTGCTCGATGCGCCATTGCGCCCGCACTCGACGCCGGCGTTGCGGCTGCAATCGTACTTCGCCGAGATGTGCCAAGCCTTCTTGGCCTCCCGCACGAGCTGGGTGATCTCGCTGCCGGTGTTGTTCACGACGTAGTGGGCGCTCACCCCGGACTTCGAGTTCTTCAGCCAGCTCCAGCAGCCGCTGTAGGACCCTTCGCAGGTGTGGATGATGACGAAGGTGGGATCGCCGGCACTACCGGGGGGCCGCGAGCTGTAGTTGGGGGACGGCCGCCAGATCGCCGCGGCGTAGTCGGGTCCGGGGGCCACCTGCGGATCGAAGCGGTCGGTCACCGGCGTGGGCAGGGTGGCGGCGTCCACGTCGAGCATGTCGGCCACCGTGCGCAGCACCTCCATGTAGACGTAGTAGTCGCGTCCTTCGGGATCTTCGATGCCGCTGTAGCGGCCGACGACGGGGATCCACTCGAACACGTCGCCACGCTCGGTCACCCCCTCCTCGTCGGCCCATGCGTCGAGCAGTGCCGCGGCGCCCATCACGTTCGCCCGTACATCGGTGCGGACCTCGTCCGGCGTAAACCCGGCCTCCGCGGCCGCCTCCTCGAGCCGCTCGCCACGCAGCGCCATGACCCCGAAGGCCGGCTCCACCTCGTCGAACTCCACGCTGCCCGTCACGAACTCGCTACCGGTCTCCACCTCGGCGATGGCCCGCAGCAGGATCTCGGGCACGTCGTAGGCCTCGGCCGCCTCGGAGAACGCCGCATCCTGATCGTCGGCGTCGGGTGGCGGAACCGGGTCGAGTCCCCCGCCCGTCGTCTCGCGGGTGCGGCCCCCTTCGTCGAGGGCGCAGCCGGGAAGCAAGGTGGCACCGAGCGAGAGTGCGACGACGAGTCGGGAGACGTGGGTCCGCATGACACCTCCACCTGCCTCGTCCCACCCCAAAGGTTCCCGGCGAACGCCGTTTTGATCGATTTTCGTGGGAGATTATCCTACATCGACGTACGTTATCGTACGCGCCCCTACCTGTCGCACCTCCCTCCGGGCCCACCGCCTTTGCCCGGCGGTGGGGCGACCTTCCGGCCCGGCCCGAGCGCCCCCTAGCCTTCCGGGGGCGGCGGCACCCACAGGCTGCCGACGTTCGCCCCCCCGGGGTGGGCGTAGCTCGTGGCCTCGTCGAGACCGAACACGTAGATCCC
>RFGU01000203.1 GCA_003696955.1 Deltaproteobacteria bacterium
CGCCCAGGCCGAGGGGGGCGGCGGGGGCGGACTCGTGCGCGGAGACCTGGCCGACCAGGCCCGCCGCAAGTACCTGAACTACGCGCTCTCGGTCATCACGGCCCGCGCGATCCCGGACGTGCGCGACGGCCTCAAGCCCGTTCAGCGTCGAATCCTCTACACCATGTGGCACGACCTGCGGCTTCGACACGATGCCAAGCATCGCAAGAGCGCCAAGGTCGTAGGGGACGTCATCGGGAAGTACCACCCCCACGGGGACTCGGCGGTCTACGACGCCATGGTGCGCATGGCCCAGGACTTCGTGATGCGCGCCCCCTTGGTCGACGGACAGGGCAACTTCGGCTCCCTCGACGGCGACGCTCCGGCAGCGTACCGCTACACCGAGGCGCGCCTTTCGGCCATCGCCGAAGAACTGCTCGTCGAGCTCGGGCAGGACACGGTGGACCATCGGGCCACCTACGACGGCACGAGCACCGAACCCATCGTCCTGCCGGCACGCTTTCCCAACATCCTGGTCAACGGCGGGACGGGGATCGCCGTGGGGATGGCGACGGCGATCCCGCCTCACAACCTCGGAGAGGTCGTGCGGGCATGTGTGCGTCTCATCGACGATCCGGACCTGAGCACGCGCGCCCTGCTGCGTACGATTCGGGGACCCGACTTCCCGACGGGGGGGCGCATCGTGGCGTCCCGGTCCGACCTGGCCGCCATCTACGAGACGGGCAAGGGCAGTCTCAAGCTGCGCGGCACCTGGAAGGTCGAGCAGCGCCGCAAGGGCGACGTCATCGTCATCGATTCGATCCCCTACGCGGTCGAGAAGGCCACGCTGGTCGAGGAGATCGGGCGGCTCGTCCTCGCACGCAAGCTGCCGGCCGTCGTCGACGTACAGGATCTGAGCACGGCCGACGTTCGGATCGAGCTGCATCTATCGCCGAAGGCGAAGGTCGACCCCGAACTGGTCATGGCGTATCTGTTCAAGCACACCCGCCTGCAGACCAGTGTCAAGGTGGATTTGACCTGCCTTACGCCCACGGCCAATCCCGAGGTCGCGGCGCCCATGCGGCTCGACCTCAAGTCGGTGCTGCAGCACTTCCTCGACTTCCGGCTACGCACGGTGCGGCGGCGGTTCGAGTACGAGCTGCGCAAACTCGAGGAGCGGATCCACGTACTCGAGGGCTTCGAGCGCATCTTCGACGACCTCGACCGGGCGATCCGCATCATCCGCAGGTCCGACGGCAAGGCGGACGCTGCGAAGAAGCTCATGAAGGCGTTCGATCTCGACGAGATCCAGGCCGACGCCGTGCTCGAGACCAAGCTCTACCGTCTCGCCAAGCTCGAGATCGAGAAGATCCGAAAGGAGCTGGCCGAAAAACGCAAGGAGGCCAAGCGCATCCGAGCCATCCTGCGCAGCGAACGCAAGCAGTGGCTCGTCGTGCGCGGCGAACTCGAGGAGATCGCCACGACCTACGCCGACCGCCGACGTACGCGGATCTCCGACGACGATTTCACCGAGGAGATCGACGCCGAGGACTTCATCGTGGACGAGGATGCCATGGTGCTGGTCACCACGTCGGGTTGGACCAAGCGCCAGCGCTCCATCAATCTCGAGACGACGCGCATGCGCGAGGGGGACGCGCCGCTGGCCCTCGTCGGCGGCAGCACCCGGGCATGCGTCGTGTTCTTCTCGAACCTCGGGTCGGCATATACGTGCCGGATCCACGACGTCCCGCCGTCGACCGGCCACGGCACTCCGGTGCAGGGGCTGTTCAAGTTCAAGGATGGCGAGCGTGTGGTCGCCGCCACGGGCACGGATCCCCGGGTCATGATCGAATTCGCCGAGGAGAAGCCGGAACTCGGGGACGAGTACGAGGAACCGTATCCCCATTTCATGGCGGTCACGCGCAGGGGCAATGCGCTGCGCTTTACCCTATGGCCCCACAAGGACCCGAGCACCAAGCGCGGCCGGCTCTTCGCGCGGGTGGGCAAGGGGGACGAGATCGTGTCGGTCTTCAAGATCTACGCCGACGAGGACGTCTGCGTCGTCAGCCGCAAGGGCCGGGTGCTGCGGTGCAACGCCCAGGACGTGAACCTTCTCGCCGGACCGGGCAAGGGGGTTCGCATCATGAAGCTCGACGCCGACGACGAGATCGTGGCGGCGTTTCCGGCCTACGAGACCGTCGAACTCGTCAAGTCCACCGGGGGCACGATGAAGCTCGTCGGGGAATCGCGCGAGCCCTCGGCGCGCGGCGGCAAGGGCCGCCCCCTCGTCAAACGCGGCCGCATCGAAGCCGTGAAGCTTCCGCCGCCGTCCGTCCCCGACCTCGAAGGAACCGACGCTTGAGGCGCACCGCACCCGGACCGAGATCATGGCCAAGACCAGCACGAAACGAGGCAAGACCCGCAAGGCCAAGGCGTCCACCGCATCCGGTGGCTACGACGCAACGTCCATCGAGTTCCTCGAGGGCGTCGCCCACGTCCGCAAGCGGCCGGGAATGTACATCGGGGGCGTCAGCAAGGAGGGCCTGCATCACCTCGCCTGGGAGATCCTCGACAACGCCGTCGACGAGGTGATCAACGGCCACGCCCACCGGATCGAGGTGGAACTCGATGCCGATCGCAGGGGTGTTCGGATCACGGACGACGGCCGAGGGATCCCGGTGGACATGCATCCCAAGTTGAAGGTGCCTGCGGTCGTGGCGGTGTTCACGAAGCTCGGGGCCGGCGGCAAGTTCGACGATCGCAGCTACCGCCACTCGGGGGGGCTCCACGGCGTGGGCGCCGCCGTGGCCAACGCCCTGTCGGAACGGCTCGAGGTCGAGGTGTGGCGTGGCGGCGCCCGCCACCGCGTGGCCTTCGCCCGGGGGGAGATCGCCGAGAAACTGCACAAGGCGGGCAAGGCCCGCGGGTCGGGGACGAGCGTGTACCTGCGCCCCGATCCCCAGATCTTCGGCGCGGCCGCCCACTTCGACGAACGCGTCCTTCGGGATCGGCTCGAGGCCAAGAGCTATCTGCACAAGGGCCTCGAGATCGTCTTTCGCGACCACAAGACCGGCACCGAGGAGCGTTACGTCCACGAAAAAGGGATCGTCGAGTACCTTGGGCGGCTCCTCGCCGTCCGGGGCAAGAAGGCGGTCCACCCCGAGCCGTTCTATCTCGAACGGAACGACGAGCCCAAGCTCGAGGTCGCCCTTGCCTGGACGGAGGCCACGGACACCCTCGTCGCCTCGTTCGTCAACGGCGTCCCTACGCCCGACGGTGGCACCCACGAGCAGGGCCTGCGCAACGCCCTCGGCAAGGCGGTGCGCGGCTACATGGAGGCCCACAAGCTCTTGCCCAAGGGGCTGTCCATCACCCTCGACGACATTCGCGAGGGCCTCGTGGGGATCTTGAGCGTGTACGTGCTCGATCCCCAGTTCCAGAGCCAGACGAAGAACCGGCTGAACAACCCCGAGGTCACGGCGGCGGTGCAGGGGGTGATCCAACCGGCCCTCGAACAGTGGCTCCACGAGAACCGTTCGTCGGCCGAGGCCATCGTGGCCCGTGTCATCGCATCGGCGCGGGCGCGGGCGGCGAGTCGGGCGGCGAGCCAAAAGGTCTCGCGCAAGGTGGCCGGCGGCGCGCGGCTGGGGTTGCCCGGCAAACTGGCCGACTGCAGCCAGACCAAACCGGAGAAGTGCGAACTCTTCATCGTGGAGGGCGACAGCGCCGGCGGTTCGGCCAAGATGGCCCGGGACCGCAAGACCCAGGCCATCCTGCCCCTGCGGGGCAAGGTGCTGAACGCCGAGCAGGCGAGCCTTCAGAAGGTTCTCGCGAACGAGGAACTCGGCAACGTGATCAAGGCCCTCGGCTGCGGCGTGCGAGGCAAGGACTTCGACCTTTCGCGCCTGCGCTACGGCAAGGTCATCCTACTGATGGACGCCGACTCCGACGGCCACCACATCGCCACCTTGTTGCTGACCTTCTTCTATCGGTACATGCCCGACCTCATTCGGGCGGGGCACGTCTACCTGGCGCAGCCCCCGCTGTACCGCGTGGACATCGGCAGCAAGACCCATTGGGTGCTCGACGACGCCGAACTCGAGGCGCTTCGCGCCGCCCATCCGGGCCGAAAGCTCGAGATCACCCGGTTCAAGGGCCTCGGCGAGATGATGCCCAAGACCCTGTGGGAGACCACCCTCGATCCGGCCCGCAGGCAGCTCGTCCAGGTCACCATCGAGGACGAACTCGCGACCGACCGCACGATCTCCGAACTCATGGGCCGGGACACCCAGGCGCGCTACGGATTCATCATGGAGCGGGCCGAGGAGGCCGAGGCCCTCGACGTGTAGGCCCCCTTCGCCCCGTGGCTGTGGTAGCGTTGCGCCATGCGTGCTCTCCGTTTCGTCTTCGCCATGGGGTGCCTGTCCCCCCTCGTCGCCTGCATCGGTGGATCGGACGATGGAGGTACCTCGTCGACCGGAGGCTCGACCGTCACGTGCGAGGAGTACTGTGATCGCGTCACGTCGGCCTGCGTGGGCGAGCTCAAGCAGTACGACAACCGCCAGGCTTGCCTCGACCTGTGCACCTTCATGCCCCAGGGGGATCCGGGCGCGGTCTCGGGCCACTCCCGTACCTGCCGCAACCAGCAGGCGGTCGAGGCCGGAGAGCAGCCCGAGCAGTTCTGCGAGGCGGCAGGTCCCCTCGGCGGTAACACCTGCGGCACCCCGTGCGAGGTGTATTGCCAACTGGTGATGTCCGTGTGCATCGGGAACAACGCGGTCTACGGCAACGAGGCCGAATGTGCCGCGGCGTGCGCCAACTTCCCGAACGACGTGCCGTACTCGTCCTCGGTGACCATGGGCGACAGTCTCGCCTGTCGCATGTACCACCTGAACGTCGCCGCGGCGTCGGCCAACAATGCGGCGGTGCACTGCCCGCACACGGGGCCCGTGGATCTCTCCGATCCGGGGCTGCCGTGCAATCCCCAGACCGGTGGTACGGGCTCGACCGGCGGCACGGGCTCGACCGCTGGTACCGGTACGACCGGCGGCACGGGCTCGACCGCGGGTACCGGTGCGACCGGTGCAGGAACGGCCGGCTCCGGCGGTTGAGCGGGCCGGCGCCCTACGTGGGTTGCCCCGGCGGGCCTACGCGCGGTCGGGGGGCGTCGCGTCCGTCTCACGGACCAACGCCTCGACGGTCACGCCGAGGGCCGCCGCGATGCGAAACAGTCCCGCCAGGTTCACCGGGGCGCATGCTCGCTCGATCATGGAGAGTTTGGCCGGGGAGAACCCGCACTTGGCGCCGAGTTGACTCAAGGTCATCTCCCGGCTGCGCCGGATCTCCCGAATCCGTTGACCGACGCGGGCGACGAAGTCGTCCTCCCGTGCGCGGGCGATCCCGAGTTTGCGGGCCACCTCCGCGACGACGCGCTGGAGATCGTCGCCCGCGAAGGGTTTGGTCATGTACTTCGTGGCGCCGAGTTCGACCGCCTCCTGGGCACTTTCGACCGACGGATAGCCCGTGAGGATGACGACCGGAAGATTCGGGTGATCCTTGCGCAATTCACGCAAAAACTCCATGCCGGAGGGACCCGGCATGGCCAGGTCCAAGGTCACCAGGTCGAACGTTCCCCCGGCCAGGGCCGCTCGGGCTTCGGAGACGGATCGGGCGGTGGTCACCGCGCACCCGTCGGCCTCGAGCAGGTCGCACAGGTAGTCGCGGACCATGGCTTCGTCGTCGACGCACAGGATGCGAAGGGACTGCACGACGCCGCCCAGGATATCCCATCGCCGCCGGAGACCGGAGGGCCGAAGAACGACGAAGGCCCCGCCTAGGGGCGGGGCCTTGGGGTTGTCGGGGCGAGAGGATTTGAACCTCCGACCTTTCGGTCCCGAACCGAACGCGCTACCAGACTGCGCTACGCCCCGGGGGGGCGCCATGGCTAGCAAAGCCGCGCAGGGCTGTCAAAGGGGGGGCGTGCGCGCAAGATGCGCTAGAACACCACCGCCATCCGCGTTCGGCCCACGCTGAACTCGTCGTCGGGGCCGAGCTCGACCGGACGGACGATGGGATCGTCGTTGACCTTGACCGAGCCGTCTCCGGTCACCGGACGCAGCCGGGGGGCGTGGGGAATCCCGCTCCAGTCGACCACGGCGTGGATCCGCATGGCGGCATCGTCCCGCAGCTTCACCTCGCAGCGGGCCCCGCTGCCGATGCGATAGCTGCCCGGTAGGAGCAGCCGGTCCTCGAGGGTGTCGTCGGGATGGAGGATCTTGAGGGTCGCCGCTACCGGCACGCCGAGGTCGCGGTGCAACACGTACCCGAGGATGTTGGCGAAGGCGCCGGCGTCGGGCGGCCGCTTGCTCGGGTCCTTGGCGAGCGCGCGCTCGATCCCCAGGACGAGGGCGTCGGGCAGGTTCTCGCAGCCCGGATGGGCCCGGATCGGTTGCACCGGGTCCTGGGCATGGGCCTTGAGCCAGAGCATGGGCTTGTCGGAAAGCTCCTCCTTGACCTGGGGCAGGGGGGCGTGGGCGTGGAAGGGGGAGTGGCCACTGAGCAGTTCGTAGAGGATCGTGGCCAGGGAGTAGACGTCGCTGGCCGGCGACAGGACCCGGGTCTGGAGCTGCTCCGGTTGGCTGTAGTGGGGCGTACCCACCACCATGTGCACGTTGGTGGCGTTTTGGCCCACCACGGGGGTCCCGTCGAAGGAGCGGGCCAAGCCGAAGTCGAGGACGCGGATGTGCCCGCTTGTCTCGACGAAGATGTTCTCCGGTTTGATATCTCGATGGACGATACCCTTGGCGTGGGCCTCGGCGAGTCCGAGGCACGCCTGATGGACGATGGTCACGGCTTGCGCAGGATGCAGGGGCGAGCCGAAGTCGTGCCAGCGATCGAGGGGTTGCCCCTCGAGAAAGTCCATCAGCAGGTAGATGTGTCCGTCCGGCCGCAGGCCCGAGTCGTACGGCCGGCAGACGTGGGGGTTCGTCAGGGAGCGAAGGATCGTGATCTCTCGCAGCGCCCGCTGGGCCTCCTCCCCGGCGCTGACCGGTTCCCGGGTGAGCTTGAGGGCGAGCGGCCGTTCGTAGCCGGGGACCTCCACCTTGTAGACGCGCGCGAACGACCCGCTGCCGAGAACGTCGAGCACGCGAATGTTGCCGGCGTAGAGGTCGCCCGGTTTGAGGTCGAGGGCCATCTTCGGGAAGGCAACCCTAGTATGCCATCCGCCGCACCGTCGAGTGGGGGCGAAACGGCGTTCGGGGGCGGACGAGACCCGGGTGGACGGGCGGGTCGGCGGGTGGGCCAGGTCGGCTCCATAGCCGCATCTTCTACGTACCGCGACGCGGCGACTTGCGGTACCGTTCGCGGCGTTCGTCGGACGAAGGTCCGCCGGGCCGGTCCGCGACGGGCCACGAAGACCACGCATGGCGCTCGCTCGCCGTGATTTTCTCCGCCTCTCCCACCGCCGCTCGGCGGCAATTCATCGTCAAGGAGCATCCTTCCGTGAAGATCGGCGTTCCCAAGGAGATCAAGCCCCAGGAGTATCGCGTCGGCATGAGCCCGGCGGGGGTCCGGCAACTCGTCGCCCATGGCCACGAGGTTCTCGTGGAGGCGGGTGCCGGCGTCTCGTCGGGCTACTCCGACGAGGCCTACGTGCGTGCCGGCGCCAAGATCGTCCCGGACGGTGCGACGGCGTGGAACGAGGCGGACATGGTCGTCAAGGTCAAAGAGCCCCTGCCCGAGGAGTTCGCCTACTTCCGTCCGGGGCTCGTGCTCTACACCTATCTGCACCTCGCGGCCTTCCCCGAGCTCACCCGCGCCCTGCTCGAAAAGGGCGTTCGCGGTGTCGCCTACGAGACGATCACGGACGACGACGGCGGCTTGCCCCTCTTGCGTCCCATGAGCGAGATCGCGGGCCGGATGGCGACCCAGGTGGGCGCCAAGTGCCTCGAGCGCGAGATCGGTGGCAAGGGGATCCTCCTCGGCGGCGTGCCCGGGACGCGGCGTGGTCGCGTGGTGATCCTCGGGGGCGGCGTCGTCGGGACGGCGGCGGCGCGGATCGCCATCGGCATGGGGGCCAAGGTGACGGTGCTCGACATCAACGCCGCCCGAATGGCCTACCTCGAGGACGTGTTCGGCAACCATATCGAGACGCTCTACTCGAATCCCGAGAGCATCGACGAGGAGGTGCGCCGGGCCGACCTGGTCATCGGTGCCGTACTGGTGCCGGGGGCCGCGGCACCCAAACTCGTCACCGAGGAGCATCTGCGCGAGATGGAGGACGGATCGGTGGTCGTGGACGTGGCCGTCGATCAAGGAGGAAGCATCGCCACCTGCCATCCCACCACCCACGACGCGCCGACCTACGTGGTCGAGGGCATCGTCCACTACTGCGTGGCGAACATGCCGGGCGCCGTGCCCCAGACCTCCACCGTGGCCTTGACCAACGCCACCATTCGCTACGCCCTCGAGATCGCCGACGAGGGCCTCGAGCAGGCCATCGCGTCGAATCCGCATCTCGCCCGGGGTGTCAACACCTTCGACGGCAAGCTCACCTGCAAGCCGGTGGCCGAGGCCCACGGGTTGGAATACACACCGCTCGAAGCGGTACGGTAGGGGCACCCCGGCTGCGCGCCCCGTGCGCAAGCGCCAAGGGGAAACCCGGCACGTCCCGCCCGTGTCCAACCCAAGCCCGTTCGCCTTTGCGTGATCTGCGCACGGTCACCGGAACGCCCCATGCACCGTCTCCTCCGCAAGCTGTTGCCCATCGGCTGTTCGTCCGTATTCGTCGTCGCAGGGTGCGGCGTGTCCATGGGGGGGCGCGGAGGTCGGCACGGACACGGAGAAGGCACGGCCGATACCGACGGCGCCGGCGAGGAGGAGGTCGTGGTGCCCGTCGTCGTCGACCGAGTGCGCAAGGGCGAGATCACCGGCCGGGTCGTCGCGGCCAGCACCATCGAGGCCGAGCGCCAGGTCACCGTCCACGCCGAGGCCACGGGACGGATCCTCGACCTGCGGGTGGAGGAGGGCCAAAAGGTCCGTCCCCGCGAGGTGATCGCCCGTATCGAGGGGGACGCCCAGGCGGCCGGCCTCTTGCGGGCCAAGACGAACCTCGAGAAGGCGCGCATGGACTTCGAGCGGATCCGGTCCCTTCATGCCAAGGGGGCTGCGACGGACGAGGAACTCGAGTCTGCGCGGATTGCCTACGAGACGGCGCGCATCGACCTCCGCGACCGGCAACGCGACGTACGGACGACGAAGGTGCGCGCGCCCATGGGGGGCACCGTCACCGAGCGATTCGTCAACGAAGGGGCGTTCGTCACCAGTGGCGCCCAGATCGTGTCCATCGTCGACTTTTCGTCCCTGGTGGCTCGGGTCTTCATCCCGGAGCGCGAACTCGATCGCGTGCAGGTGGGCCAACCCGCGGAGGTCGTCGGCAAGGCCGCCACCGGACGGCGCGCGGCCGGCAAGGTCCTGCGCATCGCACCCGTCGTGGACCCGGCGACGGGTACGGTGAAGGTGACGGTGGCGCTGCCGCCCGAGGCGGCCGGGGGAGATCGGGGCTTTCTGCCCGGAATGTACGCCGAGGTGACGCTCACCACCGACCGACACGAGGGTGCGACGCTTCTTTCGAAGGCGGCCCTCGTCCACGAGGAGGCGAGCACCTACGTGTTCGTGGTCGAGGACGACAAGGCCAAGAAGGTGGAGGTGAAGACGGGGCTCGAAGACAAGGACGTCGTGGAGATCGTCTCGGGCGTGGAACCCGGCCAAGAGGTGGTCGTCGCCGGGCAGTCGGCGCTCGAAGACGGGGTGAAGATTCGCCGCGTGGACGAAAAGGGACGTCCCATCGAGGAAGGTGCCACGGGGGAAGCGTCGACGTCCGCGGTGGCCACGCCCAAGGACGGTCGCGGTGGCGGTGCCGACGCGGACAGGACCCGTAGCGGAGCCCCATGACGAACCCCACGCCGGACGCTTCGAGGGCGCCATCGTCTCGCCTCGAGGCGGCCATGGCCCGTTATCGCTTTACGGTCACCCGTCCGGTCGCGGTCTTCGTCGTGTTCCTGGCCGCCATGGTGTTCGGCGCGTTCAGCATGGGGCGGCTGCCCCTCGACCTGATGCCGGACATCTCCTACCCGAAGCTGACGGTCCGCACCGAATATCCCGGGGCGGCGCCGGCCGAGGTGGAGAACGACGTGTCGCGGCCCATCGAGGAGATTCTCGGCGTCGTCACGGGCCTGACCCGCATCGAGAGCATCTCTCGCGCGGGGTACAGTGACGTCATCTTGGAGTTTGCCTGGGACGCCGACATGGACGAGGCGAACCAGGACGTTCTCGAGAAGATCGACACCATCGCGCCGGCGCTGCCGGACGGTGCCGAACAACCCCTCATCCTTCGCTACGATCCCACGCTCGATCCCGTGCTGACCCTCGGCGTGACCGGCGAGGGCAAGCGATTCGATGGGGTAGAGGGGCTCAAGTTCCTGCGGCGCATCGCCGACCGGGACATCCGCCGGCTGCTCGAACCGATCGACGGCGTGGCGGCCGTCAAGGTCAAGGGCGGGCTCGAGGAGGAGATCGTGGTGGAGGTGCGTGAAGACGACCTCAAGCGCACCGGCGTCGCCATGGCCACGTTGGTCCAGCGCCTGGCCGACGAGAACATCAATCTCGCCGGGGGCACCCTGCGGGACGGCCGGACGCGCTATCTGGTGCGCACGGTCAACGAGTACCGTAGCGTCGAAGAACTCGAAGGGACGGTGATCGAGAACCGGGACGGTCGAGAGATCCGTCTGCGGGATCTCGCGGACGTCAAGAGTGGATACGCCGACCGAGAGGTGATCACCCGGATCGACGGCCGGGAGGCGGTGGAGGTGGAGGTCTACAAGGAGGCGGACGCCAACATCGTCGAGATGGCCGAGCGCGTGCGGACCGCCTTGCGTCGTACGGTGGCGCCGCGCATGGCGGAGCAATACGGGGCCTCGGTCCAGATCGTCAGCGATCGGTCCCGCTTCATCGAATCGAGCATCGCCGAGGTGCGCAAGACGGCCGTTGTGGGCGGTCTGCTGGCGGTCGTCGTGCTCTTCCTGTTCCTGCGGGACGGTCGAACCACGGCCATCGTCGCCGTCGCGATCCCGATCTCGGTGCTGGTCACCTTCGCTCCGATGAAGATGGCCGGCGTATCCCTGAACATCATGAGCCTCGGGGGGCTGGCCTTGGGCATCGGCATGCTCGTGGACAACTCCATCGTGGTCCTCGAGTCCATCTACAGGTGTCGGGAGGAGGGCGACGACCTGGTCCGCGCGACCTTGCGCGGGGTGGCCGAGGTCGGCGGCGCCGTCACTGCTTCGACGCTCACGACGGTGGCCGTCTTCTTCCCCATGGTGTTCGTCGAAGGCGTCGCCGGCCAGTTGTTCGGTGATCTGGGGCTTTCGGTGGTCTTCAGCCTGCTGGCGTCGCTGGCGGTGGCACTCTTCTTCATCCCCATGCTGGCGTCGCGCAGGGCGGAGGGGGTGCGCGTGGGCGGCGTTCGCGGCCGGCTGGGCGTCCTGGGCGAGATGTGGCGCTCGTGGCCCGCCGTCACGGATCTGCGGCGGTCGCTTGGGCACCCGCACAGGTGGCGATACGCGGTGACGATCGTCCCCGTCGTGTACGTGCTGCTCCGCTTCCTCGTGCACGCCTCGGCGCTGCTCCTCGGCAAGGTCCTATCGACCATCGCGGGGCTTGCGGCCGCCGTCGTGGCCGGCGTGTTCACCTTGCTGCGGCGCGCGGGAGCATTCGTCGTGCGGCCGGCCCTCGCGGCCTTCGGAGGCGCGTTGCGCCTCTTCGAGCGTTCCTATCCTCCGGTCGTCGCCTGGAGCTTGGTGCATCCCGGGATGGTCCTTCTCGCGACGGCGGGCACCTTCGCGGTGATGGTCTTCGGGGCGACGCGTCTCGACACGGAACTCATCCCCGAGGTGCACCAAGGCGAGTTCACCGCCGAGGTCGCCCTGCCGGTGGGTACGCCCCTCGAGACCACCGATCGCACCATGGCCTTCGCGGAGTCCGAGTTGCGCGAGCGTGTGCCGCATCTTGCGCGTCTTACGACCGTCGTCGGCAGCGAGCCCGACGAGGCCGGCGCGCGGGAACGCGGCGAGCACACGGCCAAGCTGCGCTTCGTTCTCGGGGGCGCCATCGTCGAGCAACCGGCCGAGGCCGCAGACGGGCCGGATGCCGTGACGGGGGCGAGCGGACGGAGACCGCGGGGGATCCTGCGCACCCTGCGGGGCAGGGGACGTCGGGGGCGTGGACGTCGGGGCCCCCGGCGGATCGGCCCCGATCGCAACGTAGCCCCGGTCCTGGTGGAGCGAGAGCCCCTCGACGATCCGGCGGCCGCCGAGGCGGAAGCCGTCGCCGTGGTGCGCGAGGTCATCGACAAGCTGCCGGACGTGACCATGAACATCTCACGCCCGGTGCTCTTCTCGTTCAAGACGCCGGTCGAGGTGGAGGTCCGCGGGTACGATCTCGACGACCTCGCGCAGGCGACGGAACTCGTCGCCGAACGGTTGCGGCGCATCGAAGGGCTGCGGGACGTGGCGGGGTCGATTCGTCCCGGGAGCCCCGAGATCCAGATCGAATACGACCGCGATGCCCTGGCCCGACTCGGGCTCGACGTGCGCACGGTGGCGGAACTCGTGCGGGACAAGGTCCAGGGCAACGAGGCGACCCAGTTCAACCAACGGGACCGCAAGATCCCCGTGCGCGTGCGTCTGGCCAACGCCCGCAACCTCACCACCGAACAGCTGCGCAACCTGGTGGTCAACCCGGGGGCCGCCCATCCCGTGCCGCTTTCCGCGGTGGCGAAGGTGACGGTCGGCCGCGGTCCCAACGAGATCCGGCGGATCAGCCAGCAGCGCGTCGGCGTCGTGACCGCGAACCTCGAAGGGATGGCCCTCGGCAGCGTGGCGTCGGCGATCCAGGCCGAACTCGACGCCCTCGCGGACGCATTGCCCGAGGGCGTGACCACGGCGCTTACCGGGCAGAGCGAGGAGTGGGAGGTCTCGTCGAGGTCCCTGCTCCTCGCCATGGCCTTGGCCGTGTTCCTGGTCTACGTCATCATGGCGTCCCAGTTCGAGAGCCTGATCTATCCGCTCATCATCCTGGTGACGGTGCCGCTGGCGTTCTTCGGCGTGGTCGTGGTCCTGTGGGTGCTCGACGTGCCGGTGAGCGTCGTGGTCTTCCTCGGCGCGATCATGCTGGCCGGGATCGTGGTGAACAACGCCATCGTGCTCGTGGACTACGTCGGCCAGCTCAAGGCGCGCGGCTACGACGTCCACGCCGCGTTGGTCACCGCCGGCCGGGTACGCCTTCGTCCGATCCTGATGACGACCACCACCACGGTGCTCGGCCTTCTGCCCATGGCCCTTGGGCTCGGGGACGGCGCGGAGATCCGCACCCCCATGGCCATCACCGTGATCGCGGGTTTGGTGTTCTCGACGGGCCTGACGCTCCTGGTGATCCCCACGCTCTATGCCGTCGTGGACCGACGGTTCGGCCGGGGGCCGAGCGATGCTGCTGCGCGCCTTGCGGCCGAGATCGACGCCGTGCGGGCGGCGGATCTCGCCCCCGAAACGGATGACGTCGCCCGGGGGCGCAGCGCCGAGGAGGATGCACCGTGAGTACGGGGATCCGGCGCAACGCCATCGTCGAGACGGCGCTCACGCGGCCCGTGATGGTGACCATGCTGCTGGTGACGGTGCTCGTGCTCGGGGCCGTCGCCCTGGTGCGGATCCCCCTCGAACTGATCCCGTCCGGCTTCTCGCCGCCCTTCATGAGCGTCTTCGTGCCCTACGAGAACGCCACCGCACAGGACGTCGAGGAGAGGATCACCAAGCCCCTCGAGCAGGCCCTTGCGTCCACGCCGGGATTGACCGAGATCAGCGCGACGTCCACCTCGTCGAGGTCGCGAATCACGTTGGTCTTCGAGGGCGACATGGACATGGACGTGGCCTACCGCGAGGTCCGGGATCGGGTGGCACGGGTCCGCCCGGAGCTGCCTTCGGACGTGCGGGAGGTGCGGATCCGCAAGGAGTCGGGCTCCGGACTGCCGGTGGCCTTCTACGGCATCAACTGGGACGAGGGCATCGACGCACCGCAGGATCTCATCGAGCGTTACGTGGTTCGCCGGCTCGAGCGGATCGACGGCGTCGGCGTGGTGGATACGTGGGGCGGCGAGGACCGGCAGGTGCGCATCGAGGTCGACCGGGAACTGGCGGACGCCGCGGGGATCAACATCTTCCAGTTGGTCCAACGGCTCGGTACGACGAATTTCGGGCTCGCCAGCGGCAGCGTGCGCGACGGGGGAGAGCGCTTCCTGGTGCGCTCCATGGCCAAGTACCGCGATCTCGACGAGATCCGCAACCTGGTGGTGGGCCAAAACGACGTCCGGCTCGGCGACATCGCCGAGGTCCTCTACGAGAGGCCCGAGGAGGAGCGGCGGGACCGCTACAACGGCCGCCCCTCCATGGTGGTCTTCGTGGTCAAGGAGTCCCAGGCGAACACGGTCGAGGTGACGGACCGGATCCGGGAGGCCATGGAGGAGGCCGGGAAGGACCCGGCCCTTCGGGGCTTTTCGATTCGCCCCATCTTCCTGCAGGGCGACACCATTCGCTACAGCCTGCAACAGGTCGTGGACTCCGGCCTCCAGGGGGGCGTGTTGGCCTTCATGGTGCTCCTGCTCTTCCTGCGGCGCTTTCGGCTGACGGTGATCATCGCCCTGTCGATCCCGCTTTCGTTGTTCCTGTCCCTGCCCGTGATGTACTTCACGGGGCAGACGATCAACCTCGTCTCCCTGATTGGACTCATGATCTGTGTCGGGTTGGTGGTGGACAACTCCGTGGTCGTGGCGGAGAACGTCAACCGCTACCGCCGCCGCGGCCTCGGGCCCTTCGCGGCGGCGTTGCAAGGCGCCTCCGAGGTCGGCTTGGCGATCACCCTCGCCACCATGACGACGATGGTCGTCTTCCTGCCGGCGGCGCTCATGTCGAGCGGTCCGACCCAGTTCTTCATGGTGCGGATGGTGACGCCGGTGTGCGTATCCCTGCTGGCGAGCCTCTTCGTCGCCCTCGTCCTCATTCCCCTGGCGAGCGCCTATCTGCTGCGGGACGACGTCGGGGCGGGGCGTTGGTGGACCCGCGGGCGGATCGCGAGGGCCGCCGACGCCGTCAAGGGGATCCTCGAGCGGGTCTACGAGGGCAGCTTCGGGCGGCTGAACCGAGCGTACGAAAGGGTGCTGCGCGCGAGCCTGCGGCGGAGGATCGACGTGGTGCTCGTCTCGATGCTGGCCATGGCTTCGACGGCGATCCCGTTTCGCGAGGTGCCGGTCGTGGCGGAGGGCAACTTCGGATCGCGCAACGTCACGGCCTACTACTCCATGCCGAGCGAGACGACCATCGAGGAGGCCGACGCGTTCTTCCGCGAAATCGAGGCGATCCTCGAGGCGAACCGCGAGAAGTACAATCTGTCCGGCTACTACGTGGGGTTCGACACCACGTTCGGTCGCGTGCAGATGTTCATGCATCCGGCAAGGCCCGGCGATCCCCCCTTCAAGGAGGTCGCCAAGGAACTGGTGGAGCTGCTGCCCGAGCGGCCGGGGTGGCGCAAGCGTTCCCAATTCGGCCAGAGCGACGGAGCGACCGACGACACCTTCGTGATCTCGCTCTACGGGGACGAACACGAGGCCGTACAGGCGGCCAAGGAGGACCTCGAGCGCGCCATCGTGCGGGTTCCCGGTGTGGTGGGCATCGAAAATCGCGGAGAGGACGACCGGCGGCGTGACGAACTGGCGCTGCGGGTGGACCGAGCCCTCGCTGCGCGTCTGGGCGTCGCGCCCAACATGGTCGCCAACACCGTGGCCTCCGCCCTGCGAGGGGGCACGCTGCCACGCTTCACCCTCGGGGACAAGGAGACGGACGTCATCGTCCGCTACCAGGAGGACGACCGGGAGCAGGTGGACAAGCTCCTGCGCTTTCGGGTGCCGACCGCCGCCGGGGCGGCTGTGCCGCTTTCGGTGCTCACGCGCAAGGAGATCCAAAAGGGCGAGGCTCGCCTTTCGCGGCACAACAAGCGTGTCGCTGCCCTGTTGCGTCTCGAACTCGATCCCGAGGACCGCGAGGGCACGATGCGGCGGATCCGGGAGTTTCTCGCCCGCTGGAAGCTGCCGGAGGGGATCACCTTCGACGCGGATCACGTGTTGCGGGAGGAGCAGGACACGCAAAAGGACCTGGCCGGTGCGATGCTGCTCGGTACGGTGTTCATCTTTCTGTTGATGGCGTTCTTGTTCGAGTCCTTCGTGTTGCCCCTTTCGGTGATGCCCTCGATCCCCCTGTCCTTCGTGGGGGTGTGGTGGTTCCTTTATGCCACCGGCGAACACATCGACGCACTCGCCGGTATCGGCATCATCCTGCTGCTCGGCGTCGTCGTGAACAACGCCATCGTGCTCATCGACTTCGTCAACGAAGCGCGGCGCCGGGGGCTTTCCCGCGACGACGCCATCGTCGCCGCCGGCACGCTGCGATTTCGGCCCATCCTCATGACGGCGTTGACGACCATCGGTGGCATGCTGCCGCTTGCGTTCTCGCAGCCCACGGGAGAAGGGATCCCCTACAACGCCTTCGGGAAGGCGCTCGTCGGGGGGATGGTCACCTCCACCGTGCTGACCCTGGTGGTCGTTCCGGTGGCCTACACCTACATGGACGATCTACGGACGTTCGGGCGGCGGATCCTGCGCGGCGGCTGAGCGCCGCGTGCCCAGCAGGATCCCGCGCTCGGCCAGGGCCGTGAGGAACGCCTCGAGCGCCGCGAAGTCGTCGGGCGTGCGGCCCCAGCGGTCCGCCACCCGCGCGAGGGGGACGCCAGCCACGGCGTGCTCGAGCAGATCGTAGGCCCGGTCCGAGAGTTCGAGGCGACGGATGGTGCCGGCGGCGTCACGATGGATCGCCAGCGCCGGGGCGCCGGCGCCGGGGACCGCCGGCACGAGTTGCAGGCTGCGGCAGAACACCATCGGGCGGTCGGGGACGAGGGCGGGATCGAGGGCCACGTCGTCCGCCGGGCCCCGTGGCGCGACCCTGGCGTCGGCGACGGCGAGGTCCGCGATGGCCTCGGCCGTCACCTGCGGGGTATCGTGCCAGCGGTGTCGCGCGGCCCAGGCCACGAAGGTCGCGGGGACCTCCCTCAGGATCGGGGGCAAGGGCGTGCCGGACGCAAGGAAGGCTTCGAGATCGTCCGATAGGCGTCGGCGACCGTGGGTGCGGGCGACCGAAGGCATGAGCCCTTCGAGGATCCCCGAAAGGGTGCGCCGGATCAGGGTGCGATAGACCGAAAGCCGCGCCTCCATCTGCGGGGGGCGCCCGCCTAGGAAGGTCGCTGCGTGGCGGGTGGCGGTCTCGGCGTCCGGATCGCGAAGGGCTCGGACCAGCGCATCGAGGCGCCGTGTGCTCGTCTCGGGGACGGGGGCGCGGCGCGGTGCGGGCGGAGGTGGGGGGCGCGCCTCCTCCGGGGCCGGACGGTCCTCGCCCGGGGCCGGCGCCTCCATCGCGCAGGCTGCGACGGCCTCGCATTCCGCCAGCAGTTCGTCGAGGTGGGGCACGTTGGCGTCGCGCTCGTAGACGACCGGGGGCAGGGGGCCTCGCCCCCGCCGGGCCGCGACGAAGGCAGCGAGGAGGTCGCGCACCGGTCGGGGCACGCCCGCCCCGTGGGTATCCACCCAGACCGCCTCGGCCGGCCAATACGTGCCGCCGGCCACGTGAAGATGCACGACGCGATCGAGGGGCAGGCGCTCGAGCGCCGCGCGGGGGTCGCCGCCGAGGTTTCGCGCGTTGACCACCAGGTTGTTCAGGTCGAGCAGCAGGCCGCAGTCGGCGGCCTCGACCACCTCGGCGACGAAGTCGACGGGGTCGAGATCGCCTTCCGGCCATAGGTACGTGGTCACGTTCTCCACCGCCATGGGACGTCCGAGCACGTCCTCGGCCGCCCGGATCCGCCCGGCGCACCGCCGTACGGCGTCACGGGTGGGGACGGGCGGAAGCAGCTCGTGCAGGCATCCGCCACCGTGGCCGGTCACGCACAGATGATCCGTGTGGCGCTCGACGCCGAGGGCGTCGAGGAAGTCGCGGATCCTCCGCAGGTAGGCCACGTCGAGGGGGTCTTCGCCGGCGAGGTTCGCGGCAAGGCCGTGGGAGAGCACCCGGGTGTGTCGCGCAAGGGTCCGGGCCGCCTCGCGCACTTCGTCCCCGCGCCACAGGAAGTTCTCGGGGACGATCTCGACGCAGGGTAGGTGCACCGCCCCCCGTTCGACCTCGTCGGCCAGCTCGACGGTGAAGGCCCAGCGTACGCCGAGACCGACCGCAACCGGGGCGCGGGCGGTGTCCGAGGTCACGGTCCGTCCGGCTCCGAGGTGTCGGATACCGCCTCGTCGCCTCCGAATCGGCCGATCAGGGCGGCATAGCCACCGGATTCGATCCAGGCGTCGAGGTGCTTGGCGCGAAGGATGGGAAACGGATGGGTGCGAAAGGCGGTGAGCAGGAACTTGTAGACCTTGTCGAGCCCGGTGGGGGCCTCGTCCTCGTACAGTCGGATCTGGTCACGGAATGCATCCTCGTCCATCTCCTCCACCAGCGGCCGCGAGCCTCCGGCGAGCTTCATGAACACGCGCACGGGGAGCGCGGGATCCTGCAGGGCGAGCAGGGCCGCGCGATCGGCCGAAAGCTCCGACTTGCGGTACCAGTCGTAGAGGGGCAGGGCGAGGCCGGTGCCGAGCAGGGCGCCGATGCCGAGGGTGGCTTGACCCACGGCGTCGATGAGGGCCGCGAGGTTGCGCGCGAGCACGGTGTAGAGCATGTGCTCGCACTTGATGTGCCCGACCTCGTGGGCGACGACGAAGAATTGTTCCTCGGGGTCGAGCAGGTCGAGCAGGCCCGAGGAGAGGACGATGAACGGCCGTGTGTGGCCGTAGGTGTAGGCGTTCGGGACGGGATCCATGGTGACGTACATCTCGGGTACGTCCACGCCGAGGATCCGGCAGCTCCACTGGAGATAACGGTTCAGGCGCGGGAACATGCGCTCGTCCACGCGCACGTTGTCGGCCACGTTCTCCAGATAGAGGGCGCGCTCGAACCCGACCTCGAGCACCTTCTTCGTGATCGCGCCGAGGGCCGGGATCCGCTCGAGGGCGGCCTTTGCTCGGGCGTCCTCGGGGTGCATGAAGTCCGCGGCCGAAAGGCCGTCGAGGATGCGAAGCCGGCGTTTGCGGGACGTGCTCACGGGCGCGGCCTCCGCTCCGCCGCAGCCGCCTTGCGCGCCTTCTCCTCCCGCTTGCGGACGTTGTGGTCGAGGTGACGCTTGCGCAGCCTCAGGCTCGTCGGCGTGATCTCGAGCAACTCGTCCGCCTCGAGATAGGCGAGGGCCTCTTCGAGGGAGAAGATGCGCGGAGGGGACAGGAAGAGCTTGTCGTCCGCGGCTGCCGCACGGATGTTGGTCAGCTTCTTCGTGATCGCGGGATTGACCACGATGTCCTCGGGGCGGTTGTGCTCTCCGATGATCATGCCGGCGTACACGCGGGTCTGGGGGCCGACGAAGAGGGTACCCCGATCCTGCAGGCGGTGGAGGGAGTAGGTGACGGTCTCGCCGTCCTCGAGGACGACCATGACGCCGTTGCTCCGTGTGCGCATGGGGCCGAGGTAGGGGCCGTACGCCTCGAAGGTCGAGGCCATGGTGGCACTGCCCCGGGTCGCCGACAGGAGTTCCGATCGGAAGCCGAGCAGGCCCCGGGACGGTACGCGGAAGGTCAGGCGGGTTCGGCCCGGCCCGGCCGGCTCCATCGCCGAGAGCTCGCCGCCACGGTTGCCCAGGGCGTCGATGACGTTGCCCACGTAGGCCTCGTCCACGGTGACGACCGCGCGCTCGTAGGGCTCTTGGAGCCCGCCGTCGTCGCCGCGCCGCAACAGGACCTCCGGCCGCGACACGCACATCTCGTAGCCCTCACGGCGCATGGTCTCGAGTAGCACGGAAAGGTGCAATTCACCTCGTCCCCGTACGTCGAACTCCTCCGGGGAGTCCGTGGGATGGACCTCGAGGGCCACGTTGGACAACACCTCCCGGGCGAGGCGTTCCTCGATCTTTCGGGAAGTGACGAACGTGCCCTCTCGCCCGGCGAAGGGACCGTCGTTGGGACGGATTCGGATGGACATGGTGGGCGGATCGACGCGCAGGGCCGGAAAGACCGTACGGCGGTCGGCATCGCAGACGGTGAGCGTGTCGCCCACGCGCAGGTCGTTCATGCCCGCCACGGCCACGATGTCGCCGGCGGCCGCCCCTTCGAGTTCGAAGCGATCGACGCCGGCGAACCCGAAGATCTTGCGCACGCGAAAGGCCTCTTCATAGGCAGGGGGGCTCTCGGCTTCGCTCCCCGGCCGTACGACGGTCATGCGGTCGCCGACGTCGATCCGGCCCTGGGCGATGCGTCCGACCGCCATGAACCCCACATAGGGGTCGTGATAGAGGGTGGAGACCCAAAGGGCAGCCGGTGCGTCGGGCTCGACGGCAGGCGGCGGTACGTGTTCGACGAGGGTGTCGAGCAGCAGCCCGAGATCCCGGGGCGGGTCGTCCGGGTCGGCCATGGCGTAGCGTTCTCGCGCGCTGCAGAAGACCACCGGGAAGTCGAGTTGGTCGTCGTCGGCCCCGAGGGCGACCAGGAGGTCGAAGGTGGCGTCCACCGCCTTGTGGGGCTCGGCGGCCGGTCGATCGATCTTGTTGACGGCCAGGATCACGGGCAGGCCCTGGGAGATGGCCTTCTCCGTGACGAATCGGGTCTGGGGCATGGGACCCTCCACCGCGTCGACGAGGAGGAGCACCGCATCGACCATGTTGAGCACCCGTTCGACCTCGCCGCCGAAGTCGGCGTGTCCCGGCGTGTCCACGATGTTGATCCGCACGCCCCGGTGGTCGAGGGCGGTGGGCTTGCTCGTGATGGTGATCCCGCGCTCGCGTTCGAGATCCCCGGAGTCGAGGGCGCGTTCGCGGGGCGCCGCCCCCCGACGGAAGGCGCCGGCCAATTCGAGGAGGCCGTCGACCAGGGTCGTCTTGCCGTGGTCGACGTGGGCCACGATGGCCACGTTGCGGACGTCGGTTCTCGGGGTGGGCACGGTGGGCGGAAGGTGGCGAACGATGGGCTCGGGCGCAAGGCACCTCGCCGGCGGGGGCCGAGCGGTCACCTTCCACCCCGCCGCCCGGCGTGGGTGGGGTGCCCCCCGATCCGCCGGTTCACCGTGGGGCGACTCGGGGCCCGTCCACGACGATCCCGGCCCCTTCGAGGGCCACGCGTGCGGCGGCGGCGCGGTCGGCGGGCACGAGCACGTGGTCGGTGTCGCGATCCGAAAGGACGAACACCGGGATCCGCGCGTGGGCGAGGGGCTCGAGGAGGGCCGCAAGGATCCCCACGGCGTCCATGGGCAGCGGGCCGCGAACCGACAGGCACCGGTAGGGGCCGAGCGCACCCGAGGATCGCGCCTCTTCCCACGGTGCGACGAAGGAGGGCATGCCGTCGCAGGTGATCGTGGCCCGCAGGCCGGAGGGCGAGGCACCCGAAGGGGGGGCAGCGCCCCGGCCGATCCCGTAGGGCTCCGGCCGAAGGTGCACCGAGATCCGGTCCAGACTCATGGATCGCCCGCCGTGGATTCGAGGAGCGCGCGCAGGGTCGTACGCCACGCGCGGTGCATCGGTTTCGGGATCGTGTGGCCCACTCCGGGGAACGACTCGAGGCGGGCGGGCCAACCCATGCGGGAGAGGTGCTCGACGGTCCGGCGTGCGCGGTCGTAGGCCACGGTGCGATCCTCGGTGCCGTGGAGAGCCACGATGGGCGGCGGATCCGACGGGAGTTTGTCGGGCAGCAGGGGGTCGGGCAGCAGGCCCCCCACCGGGACCGCTGCAGCCACGACGTCGGGGTGC
>RFGU01000037.1 GCA_003696955.1 Deltaproteobacteria bacterium
GTGCAGGGGGCGGGGGCGGCTCCGGGCGCATGATGTACATCCCCGCGATGACGATCACCACGACCCCGACGACGGCAGCGATCCCGATGATCAAGTTCGTGTTCGTCTTGGCGGGAGCCGCGGCTGCCTCGGTGGCCGCCGCGTTCGGTGCCGCGGTGGCCGCCGCGGCCTGCACCGGTTCGGGCTCCGGCTCCGGCTCCGGCTCGACGGTAGGGGTCATCGCCAGCTCGTCGACGAGCTGACCGAGGAGGTCGTCGAACGCGTCGGCGTCTTGCTGTCTGGGCTGGTTCACGGCCGACATCCTTTCGTCCCGGCGAGGCAGGGCGAAGTGTAAAGGTTCGAGGGGCTGTGCGACAAGCGCACGAGCCGACGAAGGGGGGGCATGGGGGCGGGCCGCGCCCCGCATGGCGAGCAGAACGTACCGCAAGTCCCATCGGTTTCGTAGTCGCGTCGGGGCCGATCCGCTCTGGACGTCCGGCGTGGCCCGATGGACGTGGGGGTCGTCGGCGAGGCGGTGTGACCGTGCCGCCCACCACTGTAGGAAGCGGCCGCCCGTGGAGACGCCGGCGCACTCTGCGCTCTGCCGGGAGCGTGCGAGAATCAGCCTCGTTCACCCGTTTCGGCGCGTTTCTTCGCGCCACGACCCGCACCCCGCGAACGGCCGGTTCGGGGCGTCGCGACGGCGCCGCCGATACGCCCCACCCGCGCCGGGCTGCGGCCGCCGACGAAGACGCCGCTTCGGACCACGCCGAAGCGTAGGCCGAGGCCGAGGCCGACGACGAGACGCCCGGAGTCGATCCCGATGTCCGCCGAAAGCCCGATACGGCTTCCCCGGGAGAAGGCGTACGTGTACGCGACGCTCGCCACCCCGCGATAGCCGATCCCGGTGTCGTCCGGTGAGCCGTCCTGGTCGAGATCCAGATCCCTGCGACTTACGCCACCACGGACGCCAGCGGCCACTTCGCCCACGTAGTCGGCGTACCGGGTGTGGAGGTACTTGGTGTAGGAGACACCGGCATCGGTGGCAAAGCCGCGAAGGGGGCCGATGACGTCGTAGTAGAACCTCAAATCGGCATCGAGTTGTTGCTCGAGGTCGAGGGGGACACCCGCGAGCAGTTGCAGGAAGGGGGCACCGTTGTGGTCGCCCTCGCGGAGGAACCGGTCCTTCTGGGCGATGGCGGCGTCGAATAGGAAGCCGGCTCGGATGCGGATGCCGAGGGGACGATCCAGATAGGACGGATCCTCGAGTACGCTGCGGATCCTGTGGACGAGTCGGGCTCCGGGCTCGCGGGCGAGCAGCCCATGCTTGCGCAGGACCCCGAGGACGGCGGCGAGGCGCGGGAAGGTGGAGATGCGGTTGGCTCGCCGGTAGATGGCCTCTTGCAACTCGCGACGCACCGCGGGAGACGGCTTGGCCGACAGGATGTTCTCGGCTTCGAGGACCGCCATCAGGGCGTCGATCCGAAGGTCCGCACCGGCCGACAGGTGCCGGCCCCACCCGAATCCGGCCGCCGGCACGACGTCGAGTCCGAAGCGCGTCGCCGACAGGCTGCTTTCGTCCACTCCGGTACTTTCGATGTCCTCGACGCGCACGCTCTCGACCCGTTGCGACAATCCCACCGAGGCGAAGGCATGGGCATCCGTCTTGCCGAAGTAGACGTGGATCGAGCCGGAGCCTTCGAGGCTCTGCCCGATGAAGAGGGTGTCCCCGTCGTCGCTGCCGTCCATGGCGGGCACCTGGGTGAGATCCCCGTTGCGGATGCGGCCCCACAGCATGCCGTCGGTGCGAAACCCCCAACGCCGTCGCTCGTCCACGTAGGAGGCCACGACGCCGAGGCCGGCGTCGGCGAGTACGGGATCTCCCGTGCGGGCGCCCCCCGGGGGGCGTCTGAGGGGGACGTTGGCGTCGAGGTCGAGGGTGCCGAGTACGAAGGCGAGGTCACGGTCTCGGGCGAGGACGGACGCGGGCAGGGGACGAACGTCCGAGACGTCCTCGGCCTCGTCGGGGGCCACGCTCGCCGACCCCATGGCTCCGAGCTGCGGCCCGGACAGGGCTCCACCTGCCGTGCCCGCACCGATTTCCCCGCTGGTGCCGAGCAGGCGCGCGTCGTCCTTGGGCGTTCCGCCCAGCTTGCGGATGGCCTCGGCCGCGGCCTTGCGTACGAAGGCGTCGACGCTTCGGTCGGCGTAGACCGCCTGCAGGGCGTCGATGGCACGGGGATCGCCGATCTCGGCCAGGGCCTCCATGGCGATGGTGAGCACGGCGTCGAAGCGCTCGGTCTCGACGACGTGGATGAGGGCGTCGACCGCCTTCGCCGAACGACTCTTACCGAGTCGGCGCGCGGCTTCCCGCCGTTCGACGCGCCAGGTCTCCTCGTCCATGCCGGTCGGCCGACGCTCGAGGATGGCGATGTCCTCGTCCACCGGCCCCGCCTCGGCACGGGCGGGCGCGAACGAGATGGCAGCAGCGATGCACGCGGCGGCGAAGCCGGGCCATCGGCGGCGGTCGACGGGAGAATCGTTCATCGCGGATCGAGGCGTCCGCACCATCCGATGATGCCTTCGATGTTGTCGTTCTGAGAGTTCGGATCGTCCGAATCGTCGATGGTCTCCTGCAGGTCGGGACAGGGGGTCGTCTCGATGCAGGCGAGCACGACCGATCCGAGGTCCTGCGCGGCACGCTGGACCTGCTCGACGCACTCGGAGAAGGGATCCGGCGTATCCGGTGCGGGGTCGTCGGGGTCGTCCTGGACGAGCACGACGCCGCAGGCTGCGAGCTTCTGGCAGGCGTCCCATGCCGAGAAGCCATCGGTCGACGGCGGACCCGCCGGGCAGTCGAGGGCGAGCCCGGCCGGCTCGTCGCACGGCGTGTATGCCCCTTGTTGGGCTCCCTCGCATCCGAAGGTGGCGACCGGGAAAGACGTTGCCCACAGTGCGAGGGCAAGGACGCGGCGCGACAGGCGCATCTGGACCTACCCTACAGAGCCGAGGCGACCAGCGTCAATTCGGGCGGGAGGCCGCACGAGGGTGGGGGCGCCTCCCCCCGGCCGGCCTTGGTCGGTCGCAAGAGGCGGACGGCGACCCGCCGTCTGGGGCGGGCCGTCGTCCGGAGTGACCCCACCGGGAATCGAACCCGGGTTTTTGGGATGAGAACCCAACGTCCTAACCGCTAGACTATGGGGCCGTGGGTGCTCCCCGTCGGGGAGCGGCTCGGGGACTAGGATTCGAACCTAGACTGGTGGGACCAGAACCCACTGTCCTACCGTTAGACGATCCCCGA
>RFGU01000038.1 GCA_003696955.1 Deltaproteobacteria bacterium
GGGCGGTGGCGGTGTGTCCGTCGATCGTTGCACGGTGCATCACCGGCGGGCGGTGCCACGTCCCGGTCGGGGCATCCGCGGCGGGATCCCTGGCGACCTGTGTTGGCACGGATCTGGCTTCGTCGACGGGCATGATCGGTCTCGGTCCGTCCCACACGCTCTGCTCCCCCTTCGTCGCCCTCTGCCTGGTGGCGACGGCACCTGGCGTCGCCTCGGCCGCCCGTGCGGACGAGCGGGTCATCGTGCCCGCTCCCGTCCAGGGCGAGTCTGCCGCGCCGCCCCAGCGCACTTCGGGCGAGGGCGCCGAGGCCAAGGGCGCCGCCCCCGCCGGCGAGGCCCCCGCGGGCCAGCGCGAAGCGGAATCGGCGCCGAGCGCCTCGCAGCCGCCCGCCGAAGAGGACCCGGGCTTGCGCGACGTCGATGCGTCGGGACGCCTCGCATCCGGTCCGACCGCGACCGAGTTGCGTGACGTGGACGCGTCCCCGCAGGGGGCCGGGGCCCAGGGCACCGCCGCGGGGGAGTGGGAAACCCTCGAAGCTCCCCCCAGGCCGTCCGAGCCCGCGGCGGCCGCCCCGTCCGAGCCGCCTCCCCCCCGGGTGGAGGCACGCCCTTCGCGGCCGGAGCTTTCGCCCGAGGAGCGCGCACTTCGCAAGCGCCAGCGTGCCGGGGCGGCCATGCTCGGGGCCGGGCTCGGGGCGTTCGCCCTCGTCTACCTCGGGTCGGCATTCTACGGCGCCGCGGTCTTCGATCGGCGGGAGGGGCAGTTCCTGGACGCCGAGGGCTCGACGGGCTTCGCATCCGACGATCAGCGCAGGGCCTACGGGCGTCGCATGATGATTCCCATCGGTGGCCCCTTCGCGGCCGCCGCCGTGGCGCCGTCCGCGACCGAGGCGTTGCTGACGTCCCTGGCGGGGGTCGCCCAGGTGGCGACCCTCTCCGTCGGCGTCGCGGGCGCGGTGATCTACGGCAAGGCCCGCCGCCGGCAGCCGAGGGAACGACTCGTGGTCTCGGGAGCCCCCGTCGCGGGCGGTGGCGTCGTCGCCGTGCAGGGCCGCTTCTAGACGGAGGGCGCATCGAGCGCCCTCCCGCGGATCGGTGGTCGCGCGCGGTTGTTGCGGCCACGCGGGGAGGGTGCAGATTTTGCGTTCTGAACTCGAGGGCCGATGACGCATCGTTGCGGCGATGTCTGCCGCCCGCCGCGCTCGGATCCTGGTCGTCGACGACGAACCCGCCGCCCGATCGGCCCTCGCGGAACTCCTCAAGGAGGAGGGCTACGAGGTGCGCTCGGCGGCCGACGGCTTCAAGGCCCTCGGCCGGATCGAGACGTGGGTGCCCGACGTCCTCATCACCGACCTCAAGATGCCGGGCATGGACGGCGTGGAACTCATGCACAAGGTGCGCGAGCAGGTCCCGGACGTCAGCGTGGTCGTGATGACGGCGTACGGATCGATCGAGACGGCCGTTTCGGCCATGCAGGACGGGGCCACCGACTTCCTGACCAAGCCCATCTCCCTGCCGCACCTGTTGACGGTGCTCGAGCGGGTCCTCGAACACCGTGCCCTGCGCGAGGAGGCCGAACGGCTGCGTGGTCTCCTCGCGGCGCGACAGTCCACGTCGACCGGGCTTACGGGCAACTCCCGGGCCATCGCGCAGGTGCGCGAACTCGTCGGACAGGTCGCGCCCTCGAAGGTCTCCGTACTGGTGCGTGGCGAGCCCGGGACCGGCAAGGAGACGGTGGCGCGTCTGTTGCACGAGTCGAGCGATCGCTCCGACGGCCCACTCGTCTCGGTGGGGTGTCGGGCCATCGACGACGACGTGCTCGAAAAGGAGTTGCTCGGGAGCGACGCGGCGCCCGGCTACCTGCGTCGGGCCGACGGCGGAACCCTGTTCCTCGACGACGTGGATGCCCTGCCGACGAAGGCCCAGCGGATCCTGTTGCGCCTGCTGCAAGAGGGCGTCGTAGATGCCGAGTCGGGGAAGGCACCCGTCGCCGTCGACGTGCGGGTCGTCGCCGCGACCGAGGCGGACATCGACGCTCGGGTCCAAGAGGGGAAGTTTCGGGATGACCTCTTCTTTCGCCTCGGCGTCGTGCAGATCCGCATGCCGTCCCTCAAGGAGCGCAGCGAGGACATTCCGGTGCTCGCCGCCGAGTTCCTACGTCGTTACACGCGACACTACCGCAAGGGGATCGACGGCTTCACCGAGCGCGCCCTCGGCGTACTGGTCGCCTACGATTGGCCGGGCAACGTCCGCGAACTGCAGTCGTGTATCGAGCGGGCGGTGGTCGTGTGCAACGGCAACGAGATCGAGCCGAGGCACCTGCCACGTGAGATCATGCAGCCGGGACGGGCCGCAGACGAGACGCCGGCGATCCCTGGCAGCAGCATGCGGGAGATCGAGCGGTACGCCATCTTGCGCACCCTCGAACACGTCGGGGGCAGCACCTCGAAAGCCGCGAAGATCCTCGGGATCTCGCCGCGCAAGATCCAGTATCGCCTCGCCGAATACCGTGAGGAGGGCATCTTGCCGCAGCGCGCACGGCGTACGTGATCCGCGACGGGCCGCCGGTACGGCCATGGCGGCTCAGCCTGGCGGACGGGCGGGCAAGTGGACCTCGAACACGGCGCCGCCTTCGTTGCGCGCGGTGATCTCCCCGCCGTGGAGGCCGACGACGCTGTGGCAGATGGCCATGCCCAGGCCCGTGCCGCCCTCCTTGGTGGAGAAGAAGGGTTCGAAGATGCGGTCGTGCAGCTCGGGCGGGATGCCCGGTCCGTCGTCGCGCACCTCGATGGCGGCACCGTCGGCGCGGGGGCGCACGCGGACCGTCACCGTCCCCTGACGGTCGCCGACCGCCTCGCGGGCGTTGCGAACCAGGTTGAACACGAGTTGGGTCAGTTTCTCGCGATCGCCCTCGATACGGACTTCGGGCTCCGCTTCGAAGTTCAGCCGGGCGCCAGCGTCGTCGAAGGCCGGGCGTTCGAGTTCGAGGACGTGGTTCACCAGTTCGGAGAGGTCGATGGGGCTCGGCCGGAGGGGAGCCGGTCGGGCAAAACGTAGGAAGTCGTCCACCAGCCGCGAGAGGCGATCGATCTCCCCTTGGACGGTGCGTGCGATGTCGGCGAGTCGGCCCTCGGGATCGGTCTTGGCGGCCCGGCGTTCGAGGAGTTGAAGCTGCAGGTGGGCGGCATTGAGCGGATTGCGGATCTCGTGGGCGAGACCTGCCGCGAGGGTGCCGACGGCCGCGAGCTTCTCCGACAGGGCGGCGCGCCGCTGGTAGGCGCGCAACTCCGTGACGTCGAGGCCGGATGCGAAGACGCGGCGTCCGCCTTCGGCGGGGACGCTGGTCCAGGCCCACTGGACGACGTGGGTTCGTGGAGCGGTCCGGCCGTCGGCGGTCGCGCGGGTCACGATGCGGTGCTCGTGATCGGCATGCCCCTCCGACAGACAAGTGGCGAAGGCGGCGTGGGCCGCGGTGCGGTCCTCGGGGGCGACGAACTCGTCGATCCAATGGCGCCCCACGATGTCCCCGGCGGGTTCGCCCACCGTGCGCGAAGCCGCGGGATTGGCCTGGAGCACGCGGCCGTCCTCGTCGAGGACCACCAGGAGGGCCTGGACGGTGTCCACCAGGGCGCGCAGGTTCGCTTCGCGGCGTTCGAGGGCCTCGGCCAGGTCGCGGGCCTCGCGTTCGAGACGAACCTGAAGGGCGGCCCGGGCCACCGTGGTGAGCAAGTGGCGGGGGTCGAATGGTTTGAGGACGTAGGCGTACGCATCGGTTTCGACGGCAGCGATGGCGTCCTCGATGGAGGCGTTGCCGGTGACCAGCACCACCTCGAGGGGCGACGACTGGGCGTCCTTGAGCCGGTTGACGAGTTGGACGCCGCGTCCGTCGGGCAGCCCCACGTCGAGCACGACGACGTCGAAGCCTTCCTCGACGGCGGCGAGCGCTTCGGCTCCGTTGCCGACGATGCGAACCGTAGCCCGCTCCGCTTCGAGCAACTCGGCGATGTTCTCGGCCAGGTCCGGCTCGTCGTCGACGACGAGGATGCGTGCATCGGCGAGCATGGGCGTCAGGACACGGCGGTCGAAAGGTGCTCGGCCAGGTATCGGCTGGCAGCCGCGGGCAACTCGATGCGCCGTGCGCCGGGCACGTCGCCGGGCACGTGGGCGCCCGCGACGGCGATCACCGCGGCCGTCGTCCAGCCGCTCGGGGACGCGAGCGGTCGCCTTCCCGCCGCCCCCACGTAGGGGCGCCACGGGGTGACGTCCAAGACGGCGTCCACGACGGCGATGCGTTGCGCGGGGTCATCGACGCACACGGCGGCCCCCGGGGCCGCCTCGTCACAGAGGCGCTCGACGAACTCGACCACGCGCTCGAGGTCGCAGGGCTTGCGCAGGCGGGTGAGCGCCCCGGCCGCGAGGGCCTCTTCGACGCGGCCGTCGTCGGCGTAGGCGGTCCACAGCACCACGGGCGGCGGTCCGTCCGATCCCCGCGTCGCTGCGACGACGTCGCAGCCGGTGCCGTCGGTGAGCATCATGTCGCAGACGACGGCGCTCCAAGGCCCCCGTGGCCACTCGCGGGCGAAGGCCTCGACGGACCCGACCGTCGTGCACCGATGGCCGGCGAGTTCGAGGATCTCGGCGAGGTTGTCGGCCAGATCGGCGTTGTCGTCGACGATGAGGATCCGTGCCATCGAGGCGTCATGGGCCCGCACGACGGGGCAGCACGACCGTAACACGTGCGCCGCCTTCGGGCCGATTGGCCGCTTCGGCGCGGCCGCCGTGGCGGCGGGCGATGGCGTGGACCAGGGCGAGGCCGAGGCCGGTGCCGTGGGGACGCGAGCTGACCAGGGGCTCGAAGGCGCGGGGAAGCACTTCGGCGGGGAAACCGCGCCCGTCGTCGAGGACCGAGATCTCGGTGCCCTCGTCCGTACGCCGTGCGGTCACGGCAACGTGCTGCGCCGCTCCCGCAGCCACCGCGTTCTCGACGAGGTTCGAGACGACCTGGCGCAGCATCGCAGGGTCCGCGTCGACGGCCCTTGCGCCGTCGTCCACCGCCGAGAAGGTCACGTCCACGTCCGCGGAAAGGACCCCGGACTCACGCAGGTCCGCGGTGACCTCCTCGACGAGGGGGCCGATCTCCACGTGGGAGCGGGTGACGGGACGTTCCCGGGTCAACTCGAGCAGGCCCTCGATGATCCGGCTGCAGCGCTCCACCTGGTGGTCGATCTTGGCTACGTGGCGCTTGGCCTTCTCGTCGTCCACGTACCGCCCGAGCAAGAAGGAGGACGATCGGATCACGCCCAACGGGTTGCGCAGTTCGTGGCCGATGCTGGCGGCGATCTGTCCGACGACCGCGAGCCGCTCGCGCTGCCGCAGGCGCTCCTCCGAGTCGGCCTGGTACGCGCCGAGCATGATGGCCAGCTCCATGTCGAAGAGCTTGTCGAGGGCGTCGCTCGTCCGTTGCGCGGTCTCGGCATCGGCAAGGTGCGTTCGCACGAGGTCGCGAAAGTCCAGACGGATGACGTTCATCGCGGTGAACATGAACCGCTGGGGCAGACCGATCTCGACGTGGACCCGGCCGATGCGCGAGCGCTTCTCGAAGTAGGCTTCGTCGTGGGGACCGGCCAGGCCCGACTCCATCCAGCCCACCAGGGTCTTCTTCAGGCGCTCCACCTGGGCCGTGCCCCCGGTGATAGCGGCATGGGCCGACGGATGCTCGAGGATCAGGTCGTAGAAGTGGGCGGCGATCCGCGGAAAATGCGGCCGCGCCACGGGCAGGAAGGCAGCCAGGGCTTCGGCGTCGTCCGCATCGAATCCGATGTAGGCCTGGATGTCCTCGATCAAGGACACGCGCGGGGGAGGGTACGCGATTGGGCGCCGAAGCGCTCGGCTCGCTGCATCGGGCGACACGGCAGGGGCAGCATGGCAGCAGGGCTCCCGGGCGCGCGTCGCAACGGTTGCCGCAGCGCGCGAGTGCAACGGCGCAAATCTTGCGCTGTGCCCCATGGGGATTCGTCTGCATCCTTCCGGGGACTCGAGTGCCATCGAGGAGGATCCGAGTGCCCACAGCCATCCCGACCGTCGCCGACTACATGACCAAGGCGCCCCACACCATCGGTGCCGACCAACCCTTGCGGGAGGCCGAGCGCCGCATGCACGAGTTTCGCGTGCGGCACCTGCCGGTCCTCGCCGGCGGCCGCCTCGTCGGGCTCTTGAGCGATCGGGACATCGCCCTCGTGGCCTCGCTGCCCAACGTGGACGTGGAGTCGCTCAAGGTCTCCGATGCCATGTCCCAGGATCCCTACGCGGTCACGAGCAACGCGCCCCTCGACGAGGTGGCCGAGACGATGGCGCGCCATCGCTACGGCTCGGCGGTCGTGGTGGACGGCGGTGAGGTCAAGGGGGTGTTCACGACCACCGATGCCCTTCGGGCCCTCGCCGAGTACATTCGTCGCTACGCATCATGACGAAGTTCCTGGCCTACTTCGGAAGCCTCATCGCGTTCGCCGTCCTCTGGGCCATCTTCTTCGTGGGGTTCGGCGCCCTCTTTCGGTTCCTGTGGAAGTTCGGCCGGGGCGACGATCCCTCCCACGATCCGCTGCGGTTGTAAGGGGCGGGCGAACCTCGCCGGCGGCCATCGCCGCGCGGAGGCTCAGCCGCACTCGTAGCGCACCGTGGCCGTCGCCGCGCCCGTTCGGTCGGCCCGCACCACGCTGGTGATGCGCCCTGCAGCATCGTAGGACACGTCGAGGGTGACGTCGGCCTCGCCGTCCCCGTCCTGGTCGTCGGTGATCCGTGTGGTACGCGCCCTGCAAGCTCCCGGATCGTCGCACGGCGCGTGGTGGAGGGTGATGCGGCGCCGGGGGGCGGACTTGGACGTGACCTCCACCAGCGTGTCGTGCTCCCACCGCGTCACGTACCCGGAGGGGCTTCCCTCGAGGAGATAGAACGGCACGGCCGGCATGACGAACAACGGAAGCGCGATGCCCACGTAGGTGCGGAGCGTCTCGCCCGACTGGACGGTGATCCGCCAAAGTCCGTCACCCTTCGGCTTGGCGCGCACGACGTGCTCGGCCTTGCGGTCGCACCCCTCGTCGATGCGCAGGTAACCGATGGGCTTGTCGAATGGAACGTCCGTCGAGGTCTTGAAGGTCGCGCATGTGTCGTTCTTGCCGTCTCCGTCGGCGTCGAGGAACGCCGAGCCGCCTTCGGCGGTGGCACGGATCCGCACGCGGGCGCCGAAGTCCCAGCGCACCTCGCACGGCGTGGCCGTCGTCCCGTCGGGAGCGGGCGACGGCCCACCCGACGAGCCCCCCGTGCCGGACGCATCCGTCGGTGTTTCGGGAAGCCGGTCCGGCCGAGCACTCGTGGCCCGCGCCTCGGCCGTCGCCGCCGGAGCCGCCACCGACACGTCCTTCCCCTCCTTCGTCGGCGGTGATCGATGGGGCTCGGCGCCGCACGCGAAGAGGCACGCGGCAAGCGGCCATGGAAGACGGGGCGGTGCCATGGGCCGGACCATATCCGAGGGGCGCAACCCGTGCTCGCCGCCCGGCTACCCGGCGGCGAGCCGTTCGAAGACGTGGACGTACGCCTCGATGCCGCCGCGGCCCTGGCGCCAATCGAAGTACTCGTTGGGCGCGTGGTAGCCGTGGTCCGGCAGGGAGAGGGCGAGGAAGTGCACCGAGACCCCGAGTT
This sequence comes from Deltaproteobacteria bacterium, assembly GCA_003696955.1. Classification (GTDB taxonomy): domain Bacteria; phylum Myxococcota_A; class Polyangia; order Nannocystales; family Nannocystaceae; genus J032. The sequence goes on from RFGU01000038.1 coordinate 7,696, forward strand.
CCTCGGCGAGGATCGGCACGGCTCCGATGGAGCCTCCCTCCCGCACCAAGACCGGCCGCGCGCCGAAGGCCCGCTCCATCCCGGCCAACAGGGCGTCGTGGATCGGTCCTTCCGTCGTGCCCGTGTAGGGGCCGAGGAAGCCGGTCACCTCCACCTCCACGTCGGGTGCGAGTTCGGCCACGAACGCGGTCAGGCGGCGACCGATGGCCCCGGGATCCTGTCCCGCCACGAGCCGGAAGCTCGCCTTGAGTTCCGCAGCGTGGGGGACCACCGTCTTGACGCCCGGTCCCTGGTAGCCGCCCGCAAGGCCGTGGACCTCCCAGGTGGGCCGCGTCCACAGCCGCAGGAGCATCTCGAGGGGGACCTCGGTCTCCAGCTTGTGGAGGGCGTGGGCGCGTTTGAAGTACTCGGGATCGAAGCCCGCGGCCGCGTAGCCGGTGACCTCCTCTGGAGCGGGGGGCTCGACGCCCTCCTTCCAGAATCCGGCGTCGTCGATGGCGGTGGCCACCCGCGCAAGTTCCCGAACGGGATTGCGGGCCACGCCGCCGGTCAGTCCCGAGTGGACGTCCTTGTCGCCGGTGCGCAGGCGCAACACGACCTGCAACGAGCCACGCAACGCGGTCGAGATCGCCGGCGAATGTTCGCTGGGCCAGATGGTGTCGGAGACGATCACGCCGTCGCAGCGCAGGTCGTCTGCGGCCGCCCGGACCACTTCGCGGAAGTTGGGGCTGCCGATCTCCTCCTCGGTCTCCCACAGGAGGGCGACCTCGATCGGGATCTTGCGTTCGGCGACGAA
>RFGU01000204.1 GCA_003696955.1 Deltaproteobacteria bacterium
CGGCGACGGCGGACGGGCCGGGATGTTGCACCTTCCATGGCTTCGACGCGCCGAGGTGGCTCCGGAACCGCGGGTGGCGGGCGGCGGAGGCCTTGCGGGCGTGGCCGCAGGCGGGGCTCCCCCCCTCTGTGCTCGCCACGATGCCCATCCCGCCGAGGACATGCCCGTGAGGTGGCGCCCGACAGGACCCGCGGGACCGGCCACGCTGCGCCTCGAATGCCGGATCCCCTTGACGCTTCAGTGCGGGAGTCGGCGAACGGCGGACAGTGGACGGCAGGCGGCGGACCGCGACGGCGGCGGCGGACCGACGGGAGGCTCGCCCGGAGCGAGCCTCAGGCGTGCTTGCCCTCTTCGCGTTCCTTGGTGGGGTCGACCCCGCGGATCTTGCGGGTCAGCATGGCCACCGGATCGTAGAAGCGGTCGACCACGCGCTCCTTCGTGGGGATGATGGCGTTGTCGGTGATGTTGATGTGCTCGGGGCAGACCTCGGTGCAGCAACGGGTGATGTTGCACCAGCCCGAGCCGAACTCCCGCAGGGTCTGGGGAATGCGGTCCACCGTGTCCAACGGATGCATCTCGAGGGAGGCCACCCGCATGATGAAGCGCGGCCCCACGAAGTTCTGCTTCTTGTCGTGATCCCGCAGGACGTGACAGACGTCCTGGCACAAGAAGCACTCGATGCACTTGCGAAACTCCTGGATCCGGTCGACGTCCTCCTGCCACATGCGCAGCTTGCCGTCGGGACCGGGCTTGCGCGGTCGAAACGGCGGGATCCGCTTGTTCTGCTCGAAGTTCCACGACACGTCCGTCACGAGGTCGCGGATGAGCGGGAACGTCTTGAGGGGCTGGACCGTGATCGTCGAACCCGGCTCGTAGTCGCTGATCCGCGTCATGCACGAAAGCCGCGGCTTGCCGTTGACCTCCATGGAGCACGAGCCGCACTTGCCCGCCTTGCAGTTCCAGCGCACGGCGAGGTCCGGCGCCTGCTCGGCCTGGATCCGGTGAAGAGCGTCGAGCACGACCATGCCCGGGCCGACCTCGATGTTGTATTCGACGAATCGTCCACCCGTTCGATCCCCGCGCCAGACTCGGAAGGTTCGCTTAGACACGGCCTGCCTCCAAATCTTCGATGGTTGCAAAGGCGATCTTGGCAAGCTCCTCGGGCGGCTCTCCCCGCTCCACCTTTCGCACCTCCATGGAGCCGTCCTCGGCCTTGCGGATCACGATGTTGACCTTGCCCCACTCCTCGCGCTCCCCCTCGAAGTCCTCGCGGGTGTGGGCGCCCCGGCTCTCCTCGCGCATGAGGGCAGCCCGGGTCACGGCCTCGGCCGTCGTCAGCAGCGAGTGCAGATCCATGGCCTCGTGCCAGCCGGGGTTGTACTGGCTGGCCGCGTGGGCCTTGGCCTGCTCGGCACGCTTGCGCAGCTCGGCGATGCGTTCGATGGCCTCCGCAAGCTCCGTGGCGTTGCGGATGATCCCGACCTTGGCCTGCATCATCTCCTGCAGGTCCTCGTGGATGACGTAGGGGTTCTCGCCCGACTCGCGGTTGAGGAAGTCCGTCGCCCAACGGATCGCCGCCTTCACCTGTTCCTCGTCCACGGCCGGGAGCCCGTCGAGCCCCTTGACGTACTCGGCGGCCCCGAGCCCGGCGAGCCGACCGAATACGATGAGGTCCGAAAGGGAGTTGCCTCCGAGGCGGTTGGCGCCGTGCAGCCCCGCCGCCGCCTCGCCGCAGGCGAAGAGCCCCGGTACGGTGGTCGAGGCCTGGGTGTCGGGGTCCACGCGGATGCCACCCATGAAGTAGTGGAGCGTAGGCCCGACCTCCATGGGCTCCTTGGTGATGTCGAGCTCCGCCAGTTCCTTGAACTGGTGGTACATGGAGGGCAGCTTGCGCTTGATGTACTCGGCGGGCCGCTGGCTGGCGATGTCGAGGAAGGCGCCGCCGTGGGGCGAGCCGCGGCCCGCCTCCACCTCGGCCTTGATCGCCCGGGCGACGACGTCGCGGGTCAGAAGCTCCGGGGGCCGGCGGGCGTTCTTGTCCCCCGCGAGCCACCTGGCCGCCTCCTCCTCGGTGTCGGCGGTCTCCGGCGCGAAGCGCTCCGGGATGTACCGGAACATGAACCGCTCGCCCTTGTTGTTCTTGAGGATCCCGCCTTCGCCGCGGACGCCCTCGGTCACCAGGGTGCCGCGCACCGAAGGCGGCCAGACCATCCCCGTGGGGTGGAACTGGGTGAACTCCACGTCCATCAGCTCGGCCCCGGCGTCGTAGGCCATGGTCAGGCCGTCCCCGGTGTATTCCCACGAGTTGGACGTGACCCGCCAGGCGCGGCCGCCACCGCCCGTCGCCATGATGACGGCCTTGGCGCGGACCACCATGAACCGGCCCGTCTCTCGCCAAACCGCGACGCAACCCGCGATCCGGTCGCCGTCCTTGAGGAGCCGGAGTGCCTTGCACTCCATGTAGACCTCGATGCGCCCCTGGTGCACCGAGTGATCCTGCAGCGTGCGGATGAGTTCGAGTCCCGTGCGGTCGCCGACGTGGGCGAGCCGCGGATAGCGGTGCCCGCCGAAGTTGCGCTGGTTGATGAGGCCGTCGGGCGTGCGGTCGAAGACCGCCCCCCACTCCTCGAGTTCCCGCACCCGATCCGGCGCCTGCTTGGCGTGGAGTTCGGCCATGCGCCATTGGTTCAGGAACTTGCCGCCGCGCATGGTGTCGCGGAAGTGGACCTTCCAGTTGTCGCGGGGGTCCACGTTGCCCATGGCGGCCGCCATGCCGCCCTCGGCCATCACCGTGTGGGCCTTGCCCAAAAGGGACTTGGTGAGCACCGCCGTATCGAGGCCCGCATTGGCGCACTCGATGGCGGCGCGAAGCCCGGCGCCACCGGCGCCGATGATGAGCACGTCGTGCTCGACGGTCTTGAGTTCGCTTACGTCCACCATGTGTGTGTCAGTCCCAGGTGTTGAGGTCCGTGATGACGCCCATGGACACCATGCGGATGTAGAAGTCGGTAAAGCCTACCCAGAAGAGGGAGAGCCACGCCCACAGCATGTGCTTGCCGTTCAGGCGCGAGCAGCCGAGCCACAGGCGGTGGTGGGTGGAGGCCTTGCCGCCGTCGCAGGTCATCCAATTCTTGCGGCCGCCGATGAGATGCCGCAGGGAGTGGCAGCCGAAGGTATACCCCGCCAGCAAGATGGCGTTGATCGTCTGCACGATGGAACCCACCCCGATGCCGAACTGCCCGTCCTTGAAGAAGGAGACCAAGGCGTCGTAGGCCAGGATCACGATGAAGACGAGGGCGAAGTAGAGGGCGTATCGGTGCAGGTTCTGGAAGAGTAGAAGGTGCGTCTCGCCACGGTACTTGCCCTCCCGGATCCCCTGGACGGCGCAGGCCGGCGGCGTGAGCGCAAACGCCCGATAGTAGGCCTTGCGGTAGTAGTAGCAGGTCAGTCGGAACGCCGCGGGGAAGATGAGGATCAGCGCTGCGGGCGTCGTCAGCGCACGCTTGGGTAGCCCCGGCAGGACGCCGTCGAGGGCGTACCACCACGACGGGAATTCACCGAACCAGGCGTGATCGAGCGGCGCGCTGCCCGGCGCCGACGGATCGACGAAGAGCAGCGGCGCGTACATGGGCGAAAGGTACGGGTCCGCCCAGTAGTAGGCGCCCTGCATTCCCGCCCACGAGGCGTAGACGATGAAGGCCGAAAGGCCCAGGAAGGTCAACGTGGGCCCGATCCACCAGTTGTCGGCGCGCGTGGTGGCGCCGAAACCGCGGCCGTGCCCCCCGATTTGGACGAGTTGGTCGCTCATGGCCTCGGCGCCGCCATATCACACGGAACACGTTTTGGGGAGGGGGGACACGAAGGCGGAAACGCGTGCGCTGCACGGATCTACAGAGGTTGCCGTGCCGGTCAGTCCCGGTACCCTTGTGCGTCCCGAAAGCGGGCACGGACGGACCATGACGACGCAAGATACGGAAATCACCACGGTGCTCGGCAAGGGCAGCGTCTTCGAGGGCAAGCTCCTCTTCGAGGGGGCCGTTCGCATCGACGGCCGGTTCTCCGGCGAGATCCGTGCCCGGGGCAGTCTCGTCATCGGTGAGACGGCGCACGTCGCCGCCAACGTGGAGGCCGATCACATCGTGGTGCAGGGCCGTGCCGAAGGGGATCTGCAAGCCAGCGGGCTCATCCAGGTGCTCGCACCGGCCAACGTGCAGGGCACCTTGACGGCACCGCAGCTCGAGATCCAACGGGGCGCCACCTTCAACGGAACGTGCGTCATGACGGGCGAATCCGCGGCGACGGGCCACCAGGCCGCCGCGGCCGAGGCGCCGGCCGCCGAGGCCGCCGAAGCCTGACCGAGCGGTCCTGTCGCAGCGACCGCCGAGGCTGCGGCGCCCGCCCCGGCCGGCTTCCGCCCGCGCCGTCTCTCCGAGGTCACACCGATCGGAACGGGCCGGTTGACGCCGGCTTTCGGAGCGTGTTAGGGACGCGCCGCCTTCCCGGCCCGCCCGCGAATTTCGCCGTTTTTCGCCAGGAAAGAGCCGTCCCATGGCTGTAAGCCCGCACCTTCTCGTCGCCGCCACACCGGTCGTCGACATCGACGGCACGATCTTCGTGCAAGGCGGCCTGTTCCTCCTGATGGTCCTCGTCCTGCGGCCGACGCTCTTCAAGCCGTGGCTCGCCGCCCAGGAGGCTCGGGAACGGGCGATCTTCGGCGCGCAGGACGAGGCGGCCGCACTCGAAGCGAAGGCCCGCGAACTCGGCGAGGCCTACGACCACAAGGTGGCCGAGGCCCGGGAACGGGCGATGCGCGAGCGCTCCAAGATCCAGCGCGAGGAGGAGGCCCGCCGCGAAGCTGCCATCGCCGCCGCGCGACAGGAGGCCGAGGCCGAGATGCTCGAGACCCGCCTGCGGCTCGAGAAGGAGGCGGCCGAGGCGCGCAAGGAACTCGAAGCCAAGGCCGGCGATCTCGCCAAGGAGATCGTCGAGCGGATCCTGGGGAGGGCGGCATGACGCTCCGTTCGTACCTTTCGGCGTGGCTGGCCTGGGGCTCTGCCCTGCTCGTGGCGGCCCCGTCCGTCGCCTGGGCGGGCTCGCCGAGCGGTGAGGGCCACGAAGGGGGGCTCCGCTTCATCGGCCCCATCTCGCCCATGTTCTCGGGGGATCCGGACAAGCGGACGGGTCTTCTGTGGATCGTCGTCAACTTCGTGATCTTCCTGTGGGTCCTCGATCGCCTGCTCTTTCGCCCCTTGCGTGCGCGCACGACCGAGAAGTTCGAGCGCGTCCGGGAGCAGGCGGAGGCCGCGAAGATCGCCCGTGAGCGCGCCGAGAGCCTGATGGCGGAGTACGAGGCGCGGATGCAGCGCGTGGACGAGGAGGTCGAGACCCTGCTCGCCGACGCCCGCAAGCGCGCCGAGGCGGACCGCGCCCGGATCCTGGCCGAGGCCAACGCCGAGGCCGACCGGATCCGCCAAGAGGCCAAGCACGCCGCCGAACGGGAGGCCGAGCGGATCCTGCGCGAGCTGCGGGGAGAGATCGTCGACAAGGCCGTGGCCCAGGCCGAGGCCGTTTTGCGCCAGGCCATCACGCCGTCGGACGAGGCCCGCCTGCGCACCCGATTCGTCGAACAGCTCGAAGGCACGTCCATCGGAGGGACGCCGTCGTGATCCCAGGCAGCCTCGCTCGAAGGTATGCCAAGGCGCTGCTCGCCCTGGCCGAATCGCCCCTGCTTCGAGACCGCTTCGACAAGGATCTCGAACGCTTCGTCGAGACCGTGCGGGTCCGGGATCCCTCGGGCGCGACGATCCTCCAGGTGCTGTGCGCCAAGCGCTTCCCCCTGTCGGAGCGCACCGCATTGCTGCGCGGCGTGGCCGGCCGGCTCGGCCTCGACGGCACCTTGACCGAATTTCTCGCGTACGTGCTGCGCCGCGACCGCATGGTGGGGATCGCCCAGATCGCCCGGGCCTACCGGCGCCTCGCGGACGATGCCGCCGGCCGCGTGCGGGCCGTGTACACGACCGCCCGCCCCCTCGCCCCCGCCGATGCCTCGGCGGTGACGCGCGCCCTGCAGGCCGCGCTCGGCAAGCAGATCGTGGCCACCACACGCGTGGACCCGGAGATCCTCGGGGGCATCGTGGTGCAGGTGGGCAGCTACCTCATCGACGGCAGCGTGCGGGCCCAACTCGCACGGCTGCGCAACGAGCTTCGCAACGCATCCTAGGACGACGATTCCATGCAAATCCGAGCCGACGAGATCAGCCGCATCATCCGAGACCACGTCAAGGGCTACGACGCCAGCGTGTCGGTCCAAGAGTCGGGCACCGTGCTCACGGTGGGCGACGGGATCGCGCGGGTGGACGGCCTCGCGGGCGCCATGGCCGGCGAACTCCTCGAGTTCCCCCACGGCGTACGCGGCATGGTCCTCAACCTCGAGGAGGGCAACGTGGGCGTCGCCCTGCTCGGCAAGGATCACCTGATCAAGGAAGGCGACCAGGCCAAGCGCACGGGGAACATCATGTCCGTGCCGGTGGGCGAGGCCCTCATCGGCCGGGTGGTCAACGCCCTCGGCGACCCCATCGACGGCGGTCCCGCCCTCGAGGGGACCACCCTGCGCCCGGTGGAGGTCAAGGCTCCGGGCATCATCAAGCGCAAGAGCGTACACGAGCCCATGCAGACCGGGATCAAGGCCATCGACTCCATGATCCCCATCGGCCGCGGCCAGCGCGAGCTCATCATCGGCGACCGCCAGACGGGCAAGACGGCCATCGCCGTGGACACGATCCTGAACCAAAAGGGTCAGAACATGATCTGTGTCTACGTGGCGATCGGCCAGAAGCAGTCGACGGTCGCCACGGTGGTGGAGAAGCTGCGCCAGGCCGGCGCCATGGAGTACACCATCGTCGTCGCGGCCACGTCGGCCGAGTCGGCGCCCCTGCAGTTCATCGCCCCCTACACGGGGGTGACCATGGGCGAGTACTTCCGCGACAGCGGCCGTCACGCGCTGCTCATCTACGACGATCTTTCCAAGCAGGCGGTGGCCTACCGGCAGCTCTCCCTGCTGCTTCGGCGCCCGCCCGGGCGTGAGGCCTATCCGGGTGACGTCTTCTACATCCACTCCCGTCTGCTCGAACGCGCCGCCAAGATGTCCGACAAGGAGGGCGCCGGATCGCTGACGGCGCTGCCCATCATCGAGACCCAGGCCGGCGACGTCTCGGCGTACATCCCCACCAACGTCATCTCGATCACCGACGGCCAAATCTTCCTCGAGAGCAACCTCTTCTACCGGGGCATCCGTCCGGCGGTCAACGTCGGTCTTTCGGTCTCCCGGGTCGGCGGCTCGGCCCAGATCCCGGCGATGAAACGCTTCGCGGGCCAGCTTCGCCTGTATCTGGCCCAGTACCGCGAGCTCGAGGCCTTCGCCCAGTTCGCCTCCGACCTCGACCAGAGCACCCGCGACATCCTCGCCCGCGGCCAGCGCCTGACCGAGCTGCTCAAGCAGCCGCAGTACCGTCCGCTCGACGTGGCGCTGCAGGTCGCCTCGATCTACGCCGGGACCAAGGGCCACCTCGACGACGTTCCGGTCGAGAAGATCCGCGCGTTCGAGGACGAACTCCACGCCTGGCTCCGCGAGAACCGGGCCCAGCTGCTCGACGAGATCCGCACCGCGCGCAAGAAGGACGACGTCAAGGCCCTCGACGCCAAGCTCGAGGATGCCATCGTCGCGTTCCGCAAGGAGACCACCATCGTCTGATGCGGCCCATCCGGCGCTAGGGAGCAGACCATGGCCAACCTCAAGGAACTTCGCGTCCGCATCGGATCGATCAAGAACACCCGCAAGATCACGGCGGCCATGAGCCGGATCGCGGCGGCGCGACTTTCCAAGGCCCAGCACGCCATCTTGGCGGCGCGGCCCTACGGCGCCGGTCTGCGCGGCATGGTGCAGGACCTGCTCGACGCCGTCCCCGCCATGGACCGTCCCCAGGTGCACCCGCTGCTGCGCGACGATCCGAGGCGCTGCGTCTGGGTGGTGGCCATGAACGCCGATCGGGGCCTTTGCGGCGGCTTCAACGCCAACGTGCACAAGGTGGCATCCAAGATGCTCGACGAGCTCGACGCCGAGGGGGTCGACGTTCGGCTGGTGTGCGTCGGACGCAAGGCCCAGGCGTACTTCTCCCACTTCGGCCGCCCGATCCTGCGGTTCTTCTCGGCGCCCGAGCCGGCGACCGTCGAGGGCCTCGCGCCCGAGGTGGCGCGCTACCTCGCGGATGCCTTCTGCGGACGTCTCGAGGACGACGACGTGCCGCAGCCGGACGAGATCCGACTCGTCTCCAATCGCTTCGTCTCGGTGCTCACGCAAGAGGTGAGGACGGAGATCCTCCTACCCGTCACCCGGCGCGAGGGCGAAGCGCGCGAGACCCCGCCGCCGAGGGCCGAACCCTCGGAGATCGAACTCTTGCGCCACCTGCTGCCGGTCTACGTCGAGAACGAGGTCCGCGAGGCCATGCTCGACTCCATGGCGGGCGAGGTCGCAGCACGCCGGATGGCGATGGACGCGGCCACCGACAACGCAACCGAACTCATCGCCGACCTCACCCTCGAGTACAACCGCGAGCGGCAGGCGGCCATCACCAAGGAACTCATGGAGATCATCGGTGGCGCCGAGGCGCTCGCCGGATAGTCCCTCCGAAAGGCCACAGACGACCATGTCCGAAGACAAGAAGACCCCTGTGCCCCCGAAGATCGGAACCGCACCCAAGGCCCCGGCCTTCGGTGCGCCCAAGCCGGCCGCGCAAGGCTCGGCAACCGCCACCGGTGCGACGGCCACCAAGGTCGGCAAGATCCTCCAGGTCATCGGCCCGGTGGTGGACGTCGAGTTCGAAGACCACCTGCCCGAGGTCAACACGGCCCTGGTCGTCTCGAACCCGTTCATCTCGGACGCCGAGGACAACCTCACCCTCGAGGTGGCCCTGCACCTCGGCGAGCACACCGTTCGCACCATCGCCATGGACACGACCGACGGCCTGGTGCGCGGCATGCCCGTCAAGGACACGGGGGCTCCGATCTCCGTGCCCGTGGGCAAGGAGGTGCTCGGCCGCATCCTGAACGTCACCGGCGATCCGGTGGACGAGCAGGGCCCCGTCCCGGCCAAGAAGAAGCTGCCGATCCACCGGCCCCCGCCCGCCTTCGTCGAGCAGAGCACCAAAATCGAGCCCTTCGTGACGGGGATCAAGGTCATCGACCTGCTCGCGCCCTACCGCCGTGGCGGCAAGATCGGCCTCTTCGGCGGCGCCGGCGTGGGCAAGACGGTGCTCCTGATGGAGCTCATCAACAACGTCGGCAAGAAGCACGGCGGTTTCTCCGTCTTCGGTGGCGTCGGCGAGCGCACCCGCGAGGGCAACGACCTCTACTTCGAGATGATCGAATCGGGGGTCATCAAGGCCGACTGGGACGAGGAGACGCGCGAGGTGCGTTCCATCGACAGTGAGAACTCCAAGGTTGCCCTGGTCTACGGCCAGATGAACGAGCCCCCCGGCGCACGCGCCCGCGTCGCTCTTTCGGCCCTGACCATCGCCGAGTACTTCCGCGACGAGATGGGCCAGGACGTGATGCTCTTCATCGACAACATCTTCCGCTTCACCCAGGCGGGCTCCGAGGTCTCGGCCCTCCTCGGCCGGATCCCCTCGGCGGTGGGCTACCAGCCCACGCTGGCCACCGAGATGGGCGTCCTGCAGGAGCGCATCACGACCACCACCAAGGGTTCGATCACCTCGGTGCAGGCCATCTACGTGCCGGCCGACGACCTCACGGACCCGGCGCCGGCGACCACCTTCGCACACCTCGACGCGACGACGGTGCTCAACCGCGCGCTCACCGAGATCGGAATCTACCCGGCGGTCGACCCCCTCGATTCCTCCAGCACCATCTTGACCCCCGAGGTGGTGGGCGAGGAGCACTACCAGGTGGCCCGCGAGGTCCAGCGCATCCTGCAGAAGTACAAGGAGCTGCAGGACATCATCAAGATCCTGGGCATGGACGAGCTCTCCGAGGAGGACAAGCTCCTCGTGGCTCGCGCCCGGAAGATCCAGAAGTTCCTCAGCCAGCCCTTCTTCGTGGCCGAGCAGTTTACGAACATGCCGGGCAAGTTCGTCGAACTCGAGGACACCGTACAGAGCTTCCGCGAGATCATCGAGGGCAAGCACGACGATCTTCCCGAGGACGCCTTCTACATGAAGGGCGGGATCTCCGAGGTCGTCGAAGCCGCCCGCGAGGCCGCGAAGAAGTCGGCCTAGTCGTCACGCCGCGAAAGGACGCCGCACGCCATGGCCCATCGCCACAACCTCACCTTGGAGCTTGCGACGCCCACGGGACGCATCGTCGACAACGTCGAGGTGGCCGGGGTGGAGATTCCGGGGCTGCTCGGCGAGATCGGGATCCTCCCCGACCACGAGCCCTTCTGCGGGCCGGTGGCCGAAGGTGTCGTGCGCTTCGTCGAGGACGGAGCGGACCGGCGCATCGCCGTCGGCCGCGGGTTCTACGAGGTGGACGACCATGGGCTGGTGCGTGTCCTCGTGGACCGTGCCTGCGATGCGGCCGACGTGGACGCGGCGTCCGTCCGGTCGGCCCTCGCCGACTTGGCAGGCGAACGGGGCGAGGGGGCGGCGCGGGACGAGGCGTATCTGCGGGCCCAACTTCGGGCGGCTGGTGCTGCGGGCGGCGACTGACGGCACCGCGCACCGTCGCTTCGCTCCCCGCGTCCGATGCGCACGGGCAGGGGATCGGTCGTTGCCCTCGACGCTGCACCGGCCGAAAATGCGCACGCGCCCCCGGGCGGCCGAGGCCGCCGGCGGGCGCGGCGCACACCTACGCGCGATACACGCAGGGGCACTCGACCCCCGACCGCGAAGGCGCCTACTTGTGCTTGTAGTAGAGGACGATCGTCAGGCAGTGGAAGGCGTTGTCCGAGCTTTGCAGCACGTCCTTGCCCACGATCTCCAGGTTGCGGTTGGCAGCGATCCAGTCCGTGATCCGATCGCTGATCTCTTCGCGCTCCCGGGCCTTCGTCGCCGAGAAAATCTTCACTCCCGTAAAGTCGTTCGTCATGGGGTCTCCTCCGTTGTCTCCAAAGATTGCGCTACTTGCGCCGATAAAAGAACACAAAGGTCAAGCAGTGAAACTCGCGATCCGAACTGAGGCGAACGTCGACGTCGACGATTTCGAGCGTCTCCCGGTTACGGGCGAGCCAATCGTTGATGCGGTCTGCGATCTCCTCGCGTTCCATGGACCGCGTAGCCGAAAACACCTTGCAACCTGATACACGCATGATCTCGATGACCTCGGATACTGGTTGGGTTCGTTTCGTCGGTAGTAGCTACCACATCGACTTCGGCATGGGAAGGAATTTTCAAGCTCGACAAAAAAAATTTCGCATCCCAGAATTTTTCGCGCCGATCTCCTCGCGTTTTCGCGCACCGAATGACGAACTCGTGTCACGTTCATGACTACTTCGAACCATTGGATCACCCTCGACGTCCGCCCGGCCCCGGGTGAACGGGTGCGGCTCGGCCGCAGGTTGCCTACGATCCTAGACGACTTGGCGGGTCTCCTCGGGCTCGAGGAGGGGGTCATGGGGGTGGAGATCGCCGGCCCGGACACGTGGGGGGCACCGACCCCCCATCTGGTCGTCCACGTCGCCGTCGACGCAGCCAAGCCCACGGAGGAGGTCGCCCGCGCGTGGGCCGAGCGCCTCGGACTCGCCGTCCACGTCGACGCCACCGAGCGCCATGGCGACGACTACCTCGACGCGTGGAAGGCCTTCCATCCGCCCATCTACTGCGGGCGCGGGCGCAACGTGCTCGTGCGTCCGTCGTGGACGCCCCCCCCCGCCGTGCGGCCGGAGGTCACCGTGGTCCTCGATCCAGGCCGCGCCTTCGGAACGGGGCGGCACGAGAGCACGCGCCTTTGTCTCGACTGGATCGCCGATCTCCCGCCGCCCCACCCCGGCACGGTGCTCGACCTCGGCTGCGGCTCCGGCGTGCTCGCCATCTGCGCCGCCATGCGATTCGGCGCCGAGGTGACCGCCGTGGACGTGGACGCCGAGGCCGTCGACGCCACCCGGGAGAACGCCGCCGCCAACGACGTCGCCGTCCGCGCCCTGGTGGCGGATCTGGCCGGCGCGCCGCACGGCCCCTTCGAGTGTGTCCTCGCCAACATCCGCCCCGAGGTCCTGGTGCCTGCCGCCGCGGAAGTGGTCTCGCGTACCGCTCCCTTCGGCCGCGCCCTCTTGTCCGGGATCCTGACGGAGGAGGCCCCGGCCGTCTGCGAGGCCTACCGGGCCGCAGGGGCGACCGCCACGGTCGTCGCCGAACGCGACGGGTGGTGCGCCATCGAGGTACGCCCGCGGCAGGGGAGTGCCGGGTCGTGATCCGGGTGTTCGCGCGGACCTGCGGTCCCGGGCCGTGCGAACTCTCCCCCGAGGAGAGTCACTACCTCGTACGGGTCCGGCGAGCCCGGACGGGTGCCGCGGTCGAAGTGCTCGACGGGCGCGGCGCCATCTTCTCGGCCCGCGTCGTGGCCGCCCGCCCGGACCGCGCCATCCTCGAGATCGAAGGCCCCATCGACCGCCCTGCTCCCCCGTGGGATCTCGACCTGCTCGTGGCGATCCCCGAAGTCGCAGCCACCGTCGAGGTCGTCCAGCATGCGACGGCCCTGGGCGTTCGGACGCTCCGATTCGTGGAGACGGCACGTTCTCACGCGCGGCTTCCTTCCCCGGCGCGATTGGAACGCGTCGTTCGATCGTGCCTACGCCAGTGTGGCCGCCCCACGATGCCGACCATCGAGTCCGTCTCGTCGCTCGACGAGGCCGTCTCGCGAAGCCCCCTGCCCGGCTTCGTCGGTGTCCCGGGGGCACGCCCCGCGAGTCCATGGTCGGGCGAAGCTGCGACGTTGGCCGTGGGGCCGGAAGGCGGCTGGACGGACGAAGAGGTCGCGCGGCTCTGCGCTGCGGGCTTCGTCCCCGTGGGGCTCGGGCCGTGGATCCTGCGCACGCCCCTGGCGGTTGCCGCCGGGGCCGCCGCCGTCGCGGCCGTACGAGGGGCTGGCCCTGCGGCGTGATAGGATGCCCCCGCATGTTCCGCAGCCGGTCCCTCCGAGGCGCGCCAATGCCGTGCCCGCGCTGCGACACGGAACTCGAGCTTGATCTGTCGCGCGCAGCCGATCCGGCGTGCCCCGCCTGTGGCCTGCCGCTGCTCCCCGTATGCACCGCGGGGATTGGCCGGCGGATCGCAGCCGCCATCGTGGATGCCCTCGCGGTGGCCGCCGTCGCCGTGCCGGTCCAGTGGGTGCTCACCACGCTCGTGGACCCGCCTCCGTTGCTCGGACCCGCGCGCACCGCCCTCGGTTGGCTCCTCGAGATTCTCGCGGTCCCCATCGGCCCGGCAGTGGTGCGGGCCCTTCCGGTCCTGTGCGTTCTCTATCTCTACCTGGTGCTCCACTGGGCGGGCACGGGCCAGACCGTCGGCGGCCGATGGCTGCGGGTGCGGGTGGTCGACCGCTATGGAGCACCGCCCCATCCCGTTCGGACCCTACTGCGGGCCGCAGGTCACGCCGTGGGGGGCCTGGTCGGGGGCATCGGATGGGTGTTCGCGGCCTTCGACCTCGAACGCCGAGCCTTCCACGACAAAGTGGCGGGGACCTGGGTCGTTTACGAGGAGGCGGAGGCGTGAACCGCCTGTTCGTCCAACTCGACATCGAAGGCCGTGTGCCCCCCGACGTCCTGCGCGGCGCCGTCCACCGGCAGAAGGTCTACGGGGGTAGCCTGGACACGATCCTCCTCGAACGGGACATCCTCGCGCCCGGCGCCGTGGCCGAGGCCCTGCAGGCCGCCCTCGACTTGCCGCTTGCGCCCCTCGACCTGTTGAGACCGCGCAAGGGCCGAGATTTCGACCGCATCGACGGGGACCTCGTGGACGCGGGACTTGCCTATCCGCTCGGCGAGCAAGACGGCAAACTCGTGATTGCCGTCCACCCGGAGATTCCGAAGGCTGCCCTCGATACCCTTCGCGCCGAGAACCCGGATGCGACGATCACGGTCACCTTCGAGTGTCTCCTGGCCCGACTGCGGGCGGAACGGGAGGGAACGGTGATGCCGCAACGGTACGCGGTCCTCGCCAACCGTGTGCTGCGCGCCCTCGGAGGTTCGCCCGATACGCCCGGTACGGCACCGCCGAGGCGGGAGCGACGCCCCACCCTGTCCTTCGATGCACCTGACGCGACGGGGGCGCCCGGCGACGCCGCGTCGCCGACGGAAGCCACGCCCGACGAGCCGCCGGCCCCCGCCGCGGCGGAAGACGCACCGGCGGCGCCCGCCATTCGCTTCACGCCTCCCCGTGCGACGCCGGCTGCACCGCCCCTCGGCCGCTTCCCACAGCCGACGCCGACCCCGAGGCGCGCCGAGGCCCCGCCCACCGGCCGCTACCCGACCGCCACGCCCGAACGGACCGACGTGGGGCGCGAGGCGGAAACGCACGCGCCCCCCGCGGCCCCCAGCGCCACGGACCGACCCGCGGATCCCGGGATGGACGCCACCGCCGGGGAAGCCTCGGTGCCCGCGGCAGGCGACGATGCCGCTCGGGTTCCGAGGGGCGGCATCGTCGGGGCGGACGACGCGGCAGCGGCGACGAATGCATCGCCGGCCGAAGCCGAGGCCCCAGGCCCCGATGCCGACGCGGAACCGGGGGCCGTCACCTCGGCGAACGCGTCCGACGAACCGACGGACGCCCGAACGGCGCCCGACGAACCGGCTTTCGTCGCGCCCGCGCTTGCCCGGCTCGCCGTCGCCGCCGACCGCGACGACGTGATTGCGGCGCTACGGCTGACGATGGACGCATGCACGCGGCGCTACGCCATCTTCGCCGTGCGCAAGGATGGTCTGGTCGCCGTCGCTGCGCATCGCCTCGACCCATCGTGCGTCGTGGGCACGGCGTTCGCTCCACCTCGCAAAGGGCTGGTGGCCGACCTGCTCGCAGGCCGCGCGACGACCGGCGCGCCTTCCGACGATCCGTGGCTTGCCGCGGCCTTCGGGCTCCGGGGCCCGTACCCGGCCATCGTCGACGTCGTACGGCTCGGGCGCCGTCCGGTGCTGCTCGTGTACGGGGATCGTCGCGGGGAAGACGTGGACGCATCGGCGCGGGCGGCCGTCGCCCGAATCGTCGAGGCGACGGCCCGGGCGTTGGCCCGGGTCGCGCTCGAGCGCCGAGCCCAAGGCTCCGCACCCGCCGCTCGGACGGAGCCCGAAGCCGACCGCGACGGAGCGCACCTGAACCTTCCCCACCTGACACGGTCCCAACCCAAACCGCACCGCGGGCCGACGCTCCTGGGCACGTGGGCGCCCCGGGGGATGGGGACGCCCGAAGCCGACACGGCCCCCGACGACGGTGTGGCCGCCCCAACCGACCGACGACGAGTGCCGCCCTCCGGACCACGGCCGGAGGGTCGACCACCGGCGGAGGACCACGTGCCCGCGCCGGAGACCCCGCCGATCGACGGGGGCCCTTCCGCCCCGGACGATGCGCCGACGGAGCCGCACCCGCACCGCAGGACGGCCCGCCTCGGCGCGCCCGACGACGGTGCTGCGCCGCCGCCGCCTCGGTTCGTCCCTCCCGCGGTCTCCTCGGCCCGGCGGACCACGCTGACGACGGACGCACCGACCCCACCGGTACCGCCGCCCCCAACCTCGGGCGTGGACGCGGCGGATCCGATGTCGGACACCCTGACCGGACTGCCGCCGGCCGAGGACGAACTTCCGCCACCTGGCGCGACGCGCCCGGGGATCGCTCCCCTCGCCGAGCCCTTGCTCGATGCCCCTGCCCGCCCCACCGTCGCGCTCGATGCGGAGGACCGCATCGCCGAGCCGCAGCCCGCGACGGCGGATGCCGAGGTCGGAGAACTCCTCGATGCCATCGTCGCCCACGAGGATCCCCGTGCCGTGGCGCGGCTCGTGGAACTCGGTCCGGCGGCCCTCGCAGCCTTCGCCGGCCGCTTTCCGGGGCCCATCGAGGTCATCCGCCGAGACCTGGCGACCATGCCGCCGCCTTCGGCCCACGGTCCCCTGCTGCGTGCCGCCATCAGCCTCGGGAGCGCGGTCACACCGTATCTGCTCGAGCGCCTGTCCGATCCCAATCCGGAGGTGCGCTTCTACGGTGCCTTCGTGTTCCAGGAGTTGCGGGACCCGGCGTGCATCGAGCGTCTCACCGAATTGGTCTTCGACGCCCATCCCGAGGTCCGCACCATCGCGGCGAGGGTCCTCGAGACCTATCACCGCGCGCCGGCGTTCTCCGAGGCCTGCGCCACCATTCGTGGCGGCCTTTCGGCGCCCAACCGCGTCAAGCAGATGCACGCCGCCCGGGCCGTCGGCACCTTGCGCGATCGTGATGCCGTTCCCGCCCTCGTCGACCTCTTGTCGAGCCGCGACCGATTCGTCCAGGAGACCGCCCTCGAGGCCCTATGCTCCATCACGGGCCAACAGCACGGCCTCAAGCCCCACAGGTGGCGCGCATGGTACGAAGAGCACGGCCACGAGCACCGTCTCGAGTGGATCATGCAGAGCCTCCGGCACCGGGACGTCCTCGTCCGCCGCTGGGCCAACGACGAGCTGTCCCGGCTTACGGGGCACCGGGTCTCCGCCCGTCCCCACGGGGACAAGCGGGAACAGGAGGCCTGTTACCAGCAGTGGCGCGCGTGGTGGGAGGAGATCGGGCGAGCGCGCTTCGACCGCGTGGCTCGTGGCTGATTCGATCGTCGCGGCCACCGTTTCAACGACGCTTCATGCAGCCACCGTCCGTGCTCAGGACGTTCGCGATGACGCGGGCGAGTCGATCGGGCCCCTCGGCCAGGACGTCGATGGGCAGGGCGCCGCCGGAGGTTGCCTCCGGAATGGGCCGCATGTCGTGCCACGGTGCGAAGATCCCCGCCTCGACGTCCTCGTCCTCGCTGGGCCCACCGCGTCTGGCCGCAAAGGCCAACACCTTCACGCCCCGTTCCCCCAGGGCCGAGATCGTCTCGGCATAACCGTGGCGCACGGGCACGTGCGCACTCAACATCGTGCCCGCATCCGCGAAGCCGTCGTCGGTCACCCACACGGCGAACCGGGCCGTATCGTCCCGCCGATCCCACGCAAGGCCCGTGGCCGCAAGATGAAGGGCGTCGAGGGCGTTCTCCGGCCAGTCGTGGTTGGGGGTGTCCGTCGTCAACTGAGCGTTACCGGCGGCGCGGGCGAGGATCGGGCCGAGCCACGGTGCGAGTTCGTGCATGGAACGGGCCCACGGTGCACCCGGTCGCACGAGGACCGCGTCGTCCACGTAGGCCACGACGCCCAACTCGACGCCCTCGGGCAGTTTGGCCACATCGGCTGGCGCAACGGTACCGTGGGCCCCAAGTGCCCGGCCGACCGCATCGGCCGACTCGAGGACCGCCGGCAGCGCGGTGTTCATGGTGGTGGAGACGTCGAGCACGAACACGACCTGCGCCCTCCGAATCGTGTGCGCCGCCGGACGCGAGACGAGACAACGGGAGAACCACGACTCGCGAACGCCGCCGTCGCCGGTCGCAGAAGGTGCCGTGGCCTCCGAGCGTGCCTCGGGGTCGGAGGCGCGGACACCTGCGGCATCCTGCGCCGACTGCCCGCCATCCTCGGTGGACGCAAGGGTGCCCGCCGGCGATCCCGCCCCAAGCCGGTCGGCACCGCCGGGCGTCGGGACGGAGATCTTCGCCCCCGACGGAGGTCGATCGATCTCGGCGTCCGTCGGGTCCGCGGCTTCTTCCGCGGCCGCGGGCCTCGGGTGCAGGACGCTCCGGGCGCCCTCCGACGGTGGTCCAGGCAGGACACCGAGGCGCGGCCGCGCGACGCTGCCCCGCCCCCGCGGCCCGGACGCGGATTCGGGATCGAATCCGAAGGCGACCAGCCGCACCGGTCCGTCGGCCCCCCGCACCCGCGGCGCGAACGCCCCGGGCCCGCCGAGCCGCGGCGCCGACCATGCCACGACGGCGGCAAGACACGCCACCGTGGCCGCCGCGACCACATCGGCGGTTGCCGGCCGAAATCCGCGCCAGCCCGCGAAGGGCGGCGGCTCGGCGTCGAGGGATTCGACCTCGAGGGTCACCTCCGGGTGGGCCGAGAGCACCCAACACCCGGCCTTGGCTCCCTTGCCACCGCCGCACGACGCCCACGTCGGGGGCGCGGGATCGAGCATGGGCCGAAAGTGGGCCTGCGCCCCGCCGTCCGGAACCACGAAGTCGCAACGCGGATCTTCGCCCACGGTGAGGGCTTCACCCCTGTGCAGCACGCGGTCGGCGAGGACGAGTCCGCGATAGCGCAAGCGGGCGACGAGACGCGGTAGAAGGCGGCGCGGCACGGGCCCTACGACGCAGCAGCTCCCCGTTTTGTTCCCCGTTCGGATCGGCCGCGAACCTGCGGCCGAAGGGGACGGAGCGGACGGCGCCCTGGCGGAACGCTGCGCCCATGGCGCTCGGCCCGACGGGCGCCATCGTAGGCGCGAGGACGCGACGTCGGGACGGACCGTTGCGCGTCATGCGGCGAGATCGGGCAAGAGTTCGCGCAATCGCGCCCGCAACTCCTTGGCGCGAAACGGCTTGTGGATGATGGGAAAGTCCTCGATGGTGCCGGCGTCGTCGCCCGTATAGCCGGACGTGAGCAAGACGGGGAGATCCGGGCGGCGCTGCCGTGCCCAACGCGCAAGGGCGACGCCGTCCATGCCCCCCGGAAGCACGACGTCCGAGAACAGCAGGGCCGGCTCGTATCGTTCGAGCATGTCCTTGGCCGCTGCAGCACTAACGGCCGGAACCGGCCGAAAACCCATGGCGTCGAAGAGGGCGATCGACGCCTCGCGCACGTCGGGATCGTCCTCGACGACGAGCACCATCTTTCCGCGGCCGAAGTGCCGCCGCGTTCCGCTGCCGTCCGGCGCATCCGCAGAAAGCTCGAGCCCCTCGGCCCGCGGCAGGTAGAGGCGCGCCGTCGTGCCCACTCCAGGCGTACTCTCGAGTTCGAAGGTCCCGCCGGCCCGCTGCACGAAGCCCTGCACCATGGCGAGCCCCAGTCCCGTCCCCTGCCCGTCCTTCTTGGTGGTGAAGAACGGCTCGGTCGCCCGCTCGAGGGTTCGCGCGTCCATCCCCACGCCGTCGTCCGTGACGGTCACCGCGACGTACTCTCCCGGGCGCAACCGGCCGCCCACGTCCCCCGATGCCACCAGGACCGGTCGCACGTCGATGACGACCTCGCCGCCGTCGGGCATGGCGTCGTGGGCGTTGATCACGAGATTGAGGATCGCCGCCTCGAGTTGCCCCGGGTCGGCCTTGCACGCAAACGTGTTCGGATCGACGGACACGGCGACGACGATGCTCTCGCCCGCCGCGCGACGCACCAGTGGCAGCATGGAATCGAGCAGGCCGCGAACGTCCACCGCCACGACGTGGAACGTCTGTTTGCGCGTATACGCGAGGAGTTGGCGCGTAAGCCGAGCACCCCGCCCCACGGCCTGAAGGGCCGCTTCGATGCGCTCGGCCATCGCCTGCGAACCGCCCGCACCGGAGGACGCGAGGGGGCGGACCGATTCGAGGTTGCTCGCCACGGCGGTCAGCAGGTTGTTGAAGTCGTGGGCGATGCCGCCGGCGAGCCGCCCGAGGGCCTCGAGGCGAGCCGAACGCTGCAATCGCGCTTCCGCCTCCTCCCTTCGCGCAAGCTCCTCCCTGGCCCTGCGTGCCTCGTGCTCGGCCTCGCGCCGCGTCCTTCGAAGGGCCGCCCCCGTCACGCTGAAGAGGACGCCGCCGCATGCGATGGCGACCGTGAGCACGGCGTACGCCCGCACCGGATCCAGCCCGTGGGCCGCCGAGGTGCCCGCCGCCCGATCCGCAAGGAAGATCCCGGCGACCGCGACCAGTTCGGCCAACGTCGCCGCCAGCGTCGCCCGGGGTGGCCACGCGACACCCGCGAAGGCGAGGGCCAGAACGAGGATCGGAAGGCCCGGCTGGTAGACGAAGCGCTCGCCGAGGGCGGCCGACACGGACAGGGCGGCCATGGTGGCCACGAGACCGTAGACCGCCACCTTCTGTGCCCGCGTATGCAAGGCCACGACCGCCACCATGGAAGCGAGCACGGCGTAGAGGTACATGGGATGGGCATCGACGCCCACGAGGCGCAGCACGACGTACGCGATGGCCGCGCTCGCCCCGCCGAAGACGGCCGCAAGGTATGTGACGCGCACGGCGATCGGCTCCACGCTCCCTGCGGGTTCGGGAGCCGTAAACGGCGCCTTGAGGGGAGCTGCCACCACCGAGTCATCGTAGCGCGGTGTGCGGCGCGCGCCCGCCCGCTACTCCGGGACGGGGTGGCCCTTTGTGGAGCGCCGCCGCCGCGCGTGCTAGAAGGCCGAGCACCCCATGTTCGACACGATCTCGAAGGGATTTCGCAGCGCCCGCGAGCGCTTCACGGGCCGAGCGGAACTGACCGAAGACGTGGTCGACGCGGCCCTCAAGGACGTCCGGCTCGCGCTGCTCGAGGCCGACGTGGAGTTTCGCGTCGCCAAGAAGTTCCTGCGGGCCGTGCGCGAGAAAGCCCTCGGCGAAGAGGTCCGCCTGGTCGCCGAGAAGGACGGCAAGAAGATCCGCGTCCGCCCCGAGGACCACTTCGTGCGGATCTGCCACGAGGAGCTGGTGGCCCTCATGGGCCCCGTCGACACCGATCTCGCCCGGGCGAGCAAGGGCGCCACGGGCATCATGATGGTGGGCCTGCAGGGGTCGGGCAAGACCACCACGTCGGGCAAGCTCGCGCGCAAGCTCCAGAAGGAGGGCCACAAGGTGCTCTTGGTCGCCGCCGACGTCTACCGGCCGGCCGCCGTGCACCAGCTCGAGGTCCTCGGCGAGCGCATCGGCGTGCCGGTCTTCGCCAAGGAGGGCGAAGACCCCGTGGAGATCTGCGCCGAGGCCACGGACCTGGCCAATCGCGAGGGCTTCGACTTCGTCATCTACGACACGGCCGGTCGGCTGTCCGTCGACGAAGCCCTGATGGCGGAGCTCGAGCGCATCGCCGAGCGGGTCCACCCCGCCAACACGCTCCTCGTCATCGACGCCATGATCGGCCAGGACGCCGTATCCACGGCCAAGGCCTTCGACGAGCGCCTCGACGTCTCGGGGGTGGTGCTGACCAAGCTCGACGGCGACGCCCGCGGCGGCGCGGCGCTGTCGATCAAGGCGGCCACCGGCAAACCCATCAAGTTCCTCGGCATGGGCGAGTCCCTCGACCGCCTCGAGGCGTTCCGCCCCGAGGGGCTGGCGAGCCGGATCCTCGGCATGGGCGACATCGTCGGGCTCGTTCAGGATCTCCAGGAGGTCGTCGACGAGGAGCAGGCCGCCAAGGACGCCGAGAAGATGCTCGGCGGGTCCTTCACGATGGACGACTTCCTCCAGCAGATCCGCACGATCCAGAAGATGGGGTCGATGAAGGATCTGATGGACAAGCTCCCCCTTTCGGGGATGCTCGGCGGCGACGTCCCGCAAGAGGCCCTCGAGGAGGCCATGGACGATCGGGAACTCGTCAAGATCGAGGCGATGATCCAGTCCATGACCCGCAAGGAACGGGCTCGTCCCGACCTGTTCCTCACGTCCCACGACCGGGGCAAGGCACGTCGATCGCTCCAGCGGGGACGGAAGAAGAAGGCGCGCCCGAGCGATCCGGCGAAGTTCGCCGACCTGGGTCCGGCCGATTTCGTGACGAGTCGCATCGAACGTGTGGCCCGTGGCTCGGGGACCACGCCGGAGGACGTGCGCGGTCTCGTGGCGCGCTTCCTCGCCATGCGCGAGATGTTCAAGCTCCTCGGCGGCATGATGGGCGGCGGGCTGATGTCCAAGCTCCCCGGCATCAAGCAGATGCGGCAGATGAGCGCCATGCGCAAGCTCGCCCAGGACCCGAACGCGCTCGCCGCCCTCGGCGGCGGCATGCCGGGCATGCCCGGGATGCCCGCCCTCGCCGGAGCGGGCGCGGGCGGCATGGGGACCAGCCGGTCACGGCCGAAGGACCGCAACGCCCAACGCAAGAAGCGCCGTAACGAGAAGAAGGCGCGGCGGAAGAACCGGCGCAAGTAGGAGCCTCCATGGGCGCCGGCCTCGACGTGCAGGTACGCACTCCGGCGGCTCGGATCGGGCGGTGGATCGATGCGACCGCGGCCGAAGGCCCGTTCCTTCGTTCGGCGCTTTGGTTTCTAGGTTGCCCGATCCGGTGCCCCGGATGCTGCAACCCCGAACTCTTCGAGGCACGGGGCGGACTACGGATCGGGCCAACCCTTGCGGCCGATAGATTGGCGCGAGCGCGGGCCGCCTTCAACGTCGAGGGCGTCACGTTCGTCGGCGGCGAACCCTTGGCGCAGCCGGCAGCCGTTGCATGGCTTTCGTACCTGGCCGCCTCGCTCGGCTTGGGCGTCATCGTCTTCACCGGCTTCGACCTGCCCACCATCGAAGGAAGGCCGGAGCTTCGACGAGCGCTCCGATGGACCGACACGGTGATTGCGGGCCCCTATCGGGCGAATCTGCCGGAGCGCCGACGCCCCTTCGTCGGGTCGTCCAACCAGCGCATCGTCCACCGCACGCCTCGCTACCGCAATCCCGACCTGTGGTCGGGACCTTCGCCGGTCGAGGTTCGCGTGGGCCCTGGCGGCGGGGTCGAGATCGTCGGACGCCCGGACCGAGTCCGTCGTGTGTCGGCCGTCATCGGCCACGCGCATGCGCACGCGCCGTCCCCCGTACCCGACGATGTCGAGGCCGTAGACGGCCCGCCGTGACGCAAGCGGTGACCGGCCCGGCTACGCGACCAGGCATTGACGACGTCGTCAGGTGTCGCCCCCTCGTACGAGGAACGCGTCCAAGGCGCCCCGGTATCCGGGAAGGTCGCCACGGAACAGCGATCTCGGTCGTGCAGGGCGGTCAGACCGTCTGGGAGGCGCGCTCACCGACCGTGCCCTGCGCCGCAACGCGCCACCTCAGGCCTCGACGGGCGTCGGTGTCCGGAACGCACCGCACGGCCGCCGCACCGAGGGCCGTCGAGACCGCGCGTTCGAGGGCGATGCGTCCTTCGGCCCAGGCGACCTCGTCGTCGGCCGGCGCGTTCAGCCGATCCGGGACCCCGATGATCCATCGGCTCGTGTCGATCTCGAGGGCATCGTCCCCGCATCGTTCGCGCAAGTCGGACGCGGCGGCCAACACGCGGGCGATGCCCTCCGTCACGAGTTCTTCGAGGGGGCGCCGCGAGCGTCGTGGCTCCCGGGGCCGCCGGGTCTGGTATCGAAGGCCATCGATGCCGTCGCGCTGATCGAGACCATAGAGCGCATGGTGGGCGACCACGACGATCCCCGGCCCATCCGGCACGTGCAGGTAGGGAGCCACGTCCACCCACGTCTCGTCGAGGGCCCCGGTCGCGACCCATCCGTGCAGCGCGGGCAAGAATGCCTCGAGCGGCCGACCGAACCGACCGCAGACCTTGACGTCGATGCGTGTGCTTTCCATGTCGCTCCGTCTCCTAGGCGCGAGCCTCGCTCGAAAGGTGGGCTGCCATGGCGCCCATGTTGGCCTCGACGCGGTAGGCGTGATCGATGAAGAGCCTTGCCTCTCGAATCACGTCCTCGGCGTCGTCGGGGCCCGGTTTTCGGTCCCGCCACCTGAGCAGGTAGCGCGCAAACTTGTCCTTGGCGTGTTCGTCCCAAAAGAGACGCGTGGCGACGAAGCGCGCCTCGAACGTGCATAGGAGGGCGCGTGGCTCGTCGGGCACGTCGAACGTCTGGGCGCGCACGAGCGCTCGGGCCCCCGCCAGCAAGGACTCGAACGAAAGGCGCGCGGCGTCGGCCGATCGCCCCTCGTCGAGGGCGTCGAGCGCTTCGTCGAGCAGTCGGTCGGCGTCGGCCAGACCGAACTTGGCCACCGAGACCATCTCACCGGCACACTCGCCCTGGGCCATGTCCCCGATGCCGTAGATCCGGGGATCGAGGTGGTCGCGGTAGAACTCCGGGTCGGTGCCGAACGGTGGGACGGCCGTCAAATCGGAAAGGCGCTCCCGCAGGGTCTTGCGCCCGAGCCGCTCGACCCAGGCCCGGAAGGTCTCTCCGGGGGCCCGCTCCGTCGCATAGGCGCGAACGAGTCGCCGGACGACGTCGGGCACGCGGCGGGCGGGTACGGCCCCGATGGCGATCCCCGTTGCGTTCGCATTGGCGCTCCACTGGCCGCCGAGCACCACCTGGAAGTGGGGTACGCGGCGACCGTCCACGTTGCGGGACACACCGAGGAAGCCCAGATCCGCGACGTGATGCTGGCCGCACGAGTTGAAGCAGCCGCTGACCTTGATGCGCAGGGCGGCCACGGCCTCGTCGGCGAGCATGCCCTCCTCGACGAGGATCGACCGGAGCGTCGCCGAAAGCCCCCGCGACGACGAGATGCCCAGCTTGCACGTATCCGTGCCCGGGCAACTCGTGATGTCCACGATGGACGCCGCCACGGGCTCGGCAAGACCAGCAGCGACCAGGTCGTCGTAGACGGCGCGTAGATCGGCGTTCGAGATCCAGCGAAGGACGAAATTTTGCTCCACGGTGGCGCGCAGATGCCCGTCGGCGTAGGTCCGCGCCAGGTCGGCGAGCGCGCGGGCCTGATCGGCCGACAGATCGCCAAGGGGCAGTGCAACGGTCACGACGGAGTAGCCCGGTTGAGCCTGCGGTCGCACGTTGCGATCGACGAATGCGACGAAGTCGGGATCGCCGGTGGGTCGAACGCGAAGTACGGGACCGGCGGGCCGGCTCGGTCCGTCCCTCGGATCCACGTCCTCGACCTCGGTGCGCCACCGTGGATCGAACGGCAGCCGCTCGCGCTCGGCTGCCACGAGACGCCGAAACTCCTCGATGCCCAGCCGCTTGAGCAGGAATTTGAGCCGGGCCCGCGCGCGGTTCTTCTTCTCGCCAAGGGCCGCGAAGACACGGCAGACGGCCTGGCACGTCGGCAGGAGCTCCTCGACGGGCACGAAGGCGTCGAGCAACTCGGCTCGGTGCGGCACCGCACCGAGCCCGCCACCGACGTAGAGGGCGAATCCGCGTTCGGTTCGCACGACGCCGTCGCCGGCCTTAACGCGCCGGACCTTTGCGACCGCACCGATGTCGTGGATCCGGGCCAGTCCGCACGGATGGTCCTCGCAGCCGCTGAATGCGATCTTGAACTTTCGGCCGAAGTCCTGGGTGTCGGGATGTCCGAGCAAGAAGCGCGCGACCGCCTCGGCATAGGGGGTCACGTCGAAGCTCTCGTCGTTGCACACCCCGGCCAGGGGGCAGGCCGTCACGTTTCGTACCGCGTTTCCGCAGGCCTCCTTGGTCGTGATCCCGACGGCCGCCAGTCGCCACATGATGTCCGGCGTGTCCTCGATGTGCACGAAGTGGAGCTGGATGTCCTGCCGCGTCGTCACGTGCAAGATGCCGTCCGCGTACTCCTCGGCGAGTTCGGCGATCACCTCGAGTTGCCGTGCGTCGAGTCCCCCGTAGGGGATCTTGATCCGCTGCATGCCAGGCGCATCCCACAACGTCTCGGGTCCCTTGGTCACGTCTCCGCACGGAAAGTCGATCCTCCGCGAGGCGTGCCCGTCGTGACGATGACCGTTGTCGTAGCGCTGACCGTAGACGCCCTGCCGAAGACGCAGTTCGGCGAAGAGTCGTTCGTCGAGCCGCCCGTTCCGACGCGCAGCCATCGCCTGTTGGAACGCACGGATGTCCGCGGCCCGCTCGGGCAAAACTTCGGCTCCAAGCCGTATTTCCCAGTTCGACATGGTGGAAACGGTGTGCCACACCTCTGCAGCATTGGCAAAGACGCCGTTTTATGCCGTCAAACAACGAGAACATAAACTACTGAAGTTTACCGTAGTTTTTATCCTGGAACGACCGGGGCGCGACGCTCGCCGGGCGACGACCTGTGGACGCACGGCCCGCCCGGTTGCGTCTCGTGCCACCGGCACGAACCGACGGCGGTGGGCCGCCTCGCCTCAGCGGCCGGCGATGGTCATCTCGGCCACCCGCAGCGACGGCGAGGCGATCGCCGTACGGTGGTCGAGGTCGTTGCCGACGCCTTCGATGTCGAGCAGCAGCTCGCCGAGATTGCGCGAGATCGTGATCTCCCCGACCGGCACGGTGCATGCGCCTCCCTCGATGAGGAAGCCCTCGGCGCCACGGGAGAAGTTCCCGGTCACCGGATCGAAGCCGAAGCCCATCATCCGCACCACGTAGAGGCCCCGGTCGATCCCACGCAACAGGGACTTTGGCGTACGACGCCCCTTGCGCACGAAGAAGTTGCTCGTGGTGGCATGGGGGATCGAACCTCCCCCCGCCGCCGATGCCGTCGGCTCGAGCCCGAGCCGACGCGCCGAATGGGTGTCGAGCAAGAACGACTCGAGCACGCCGTCACGCACCACGACGTTCCTTCGGGTGGCGCGCCCCTCGCCGTCGTAGGCCCGGCTCCCTGGTGCCCGCGGGAGGTGGGGATCGTCCACGATGGTGACGAACTTCGGGGCGATGCGCTTGCCGAGCTTGTCGGCGAGGAAGCTTCGGCGCCGATAGACGGCATCGCCGAGCACGCAACTGGCCACCAGTCCGACGATGCTCCGGGCCGCCTCGTGGTCGAAGACGACCGGCATCTTGCCCGAGTCGATCTTGCGGGCGCCGAGGAAGCGAATGGCCCTGCGGGCGGCCTCGCGCCCGACGTCGGCCGGACGCTCCAGATCCTCGACGAAGCGCGCCCCGGTCCAGTAGACCCCGTTGCGCTTCTTGCCGCCTTCGTCGTCGGCCACGGCCTGGACCGCCAACGACTGGTAGGTTCCGGCGGCCGTGCCCAGAAAGCCGCCGGACGTGGCAAGGGCCGACACCGCGCTCGACCTACCGAAACTTGCCCCCTCGCTCGCGGTGATCCGCCGGTCGTGCCGAAGGGCGGCCCGTTCGGCTCGCTCGGCCCTCGCCAGCGCCGCCGCCGCGTCGATGCGATCGGTCCGTGGATCGAAGAGGTCGAGCGGGCGGATCCTGCGTGCAAGCTCCTTCGGGTCGGGCGGCAGCGCCAGGGGATCCGGCTCCGCGAGGCGAGCCATCTCGAGGGCGCGCCGAAAGAAGTCCTCGAGGGCCGCCCGATCGAGGTCCGTCGTCGACGAAGTGGCGACGCGCTCGCCCACGATCACGCGGACGCTCATGCCGCTGCTCGAAGCTTCCTTGACCAGTTCGGGCCGGCCGGCACGGACCGATACCTCGAGTTCGCGGCCGCTGGCGACGCCGACCTCGCAGTGCTCGGCGCCCATCGCCTGCAGACGCTCGACCGACCATGCCGCGAGGTCCGCCAGCTCCCGGCTTCGTCGCTCGACCTTGCGCGAAAGCGGCATAGCCCTAGATCTCCGTCCCTCCGACGGTCAGTGCATCGACCTTGATCGTCGGCATGCCCACACCGACGGGTACGCTCTGACCGTCCTTGCCGCAGGTCCACATCCCGTCGGACAACCGGAAGTCGTGACCCACCATGCTGACGGCCTCCATGGCGACCGGCCCGTTGCCGATGAGATTGACCCCCTTGAGCGGCGCCGTGATGCGGCCGCCTTCGATCAGGTAGCCCTCGACCAGGCTGAACACGAAATCCCCGTTGGAGATGTTGACCTGGCCGCCGCTGAAACGCTTGGCGTAGATCCCCCGATTCACCGAGCGGATGATGTCCTCGGGGTCGTCCTCGCCCGGCGCCATGTAGGTGTTCGTCATGCGCGGCATGGGCGGATGCCGAAAGCTCTCGCGTCGGCCGCTTCCAGCCTTCTTGCGGCCGAAGTACCGAGCACTGACCCGGTCGTGCATGTAGTTGCGCAGCTTGCCGGCCACGATGAGGCGGTGGATCGACGGCACCTCGCCTTCGTCGTCCACGTTGATCGATCCCCGTGATCCGACGATGGTCGGATCGTCCACGACGGTCACCAGCGGGGACGCGACCTTCTTACCGATCCGGTCGGTGTAGTTCGACGTCCGCTTGCGATTGAAGTCGGCTTCGAGTCCGTGACCCACGGCCTCGTGCAGCAGGATCCCCGAGTCTCCGGCCGCGAGCACCACCGGTAGTTCCCCCGCGGGCGCCGGGCGGGCGTCGAGGTTCACCAGGGCCACGCGCGCGGCCTCCTCACCGTGAAAGGTCGGCGGCACGTCCTCGAAGTAGTCGAGCCCGCGTCGGCCCCCACCGCCCGAGCTTCCCGCCTCGGTCCGCTTGCCGCGGCGCGCGATGGCCGACACGCCCATGCGAACCATGGGTTGGTGATCGGCCACGAACGCCCCTTCGGACGAGGCCACCAGGATCTCCTTCGTGACCGCGACGAGGGAGGCGTCCACCCGTACGATGCGCCGACTGGCCTTGCGCGCCGCGGCGTCGGCCCGTCGCAGCAGCTCGACCCGCTCGGCGCCCTCGGCATCGACCACCTCGGCATCGACCGGGTAGCGATTCTTCGGCCGGCGGCGGCGCAGGTTCACCGAGGCAATTCCTCCACCGCCCCGCGCGATCCGAGCGGCCGTATCGGCCGCGTGCAGCAACTCGTCCTCGTCGATGGACTCGGCATAGGCGTACCCGACCGCCTCGCCGCAGACCACGCGCACCCCGACGCCCATGTCCACGCCTCCCCCCGCGACCCGGATCCGACCGTCCTCCATGGACAGCGAGGCACTGCGCCGGTACTCGAAGTAGAGATCGGCGAAATCGCCCCCCGAGGCCAGCGCCCGCGACAGGATACGTTCGGCCATCGCCGGCTCCACGCGAGCAGGCCCCCGCAAGAACGGTGCCTCGTACGTGGCGTCCGGCCGCTTACGGTCGGATCGGCGGCCCGTCCTGGCAGCCACCTAGGACTTCTTGCCGGCGTAGCGCCGGCGGAAACGATCGATGCGCCCTTCTGCGTCGATCTCCCGGGCCTGCCCCGTCCAGAACGGGTGGCTCTCGGCCGAGATCTCCAGGCGGATGACCGGCACCTCGCGACCGTCCACCTCGCGCACCTCCTTGGAGGTGAGCGTCGAGAAGGATGTCCATTCCTTGCTGGTGGCCGAATCGACGAAGATGACCTTGTGGTAGTCGGGGTGTACGCCCTTTTTCATGGGGATGACTCCTTCGGAGAAAAGTGGCCGACCCGGAAGGCCGACCCGAAGGCCCTACCAGCTCGACTTGGTCACGCCGGGCAGGTCGCCCCGCAGAGCAAGCTCCCGCAACATGATCCGACTCAACCCGAACTTGCGATAGACCGCCTTGGAACGGCCCGTCAGGGCGCAGCGCCGGGTCTTGCGGGCCGGGCAGGAGTTACGGGGGAGCCGGGCCAACTCGGCCATGATGTCGAACTTCTCGTCCGGCGGGATCGACGGATCCTTCATCTTCTTGCGCAGCTCCGCACGGCGGGCTGCGTACTTCTCGATGAGGGCATCGCGCTTCTTGTCACGAAGGATTTGCGAGAGCTTGGCCATGGTCGGTCCTTGGCGGTGCCGCTGCGGCACCGCGGAGGCGGGAACCTATCCAAAAGCCGCCCCCTGTGCAACCGGCCACCGACTTTGCGCACACCGCGCAGATCATCGTCTTCCGCCGCGACGTCGCCGGGCCCGCCTGCCCCCCGGCTCCCCCGGCCGAGGCGCGGAAAGCCCCGCAAGGCGCCGAAGCCGCGCCACCTCGTGGGGCTCGAGACGCCGCGCCTTGCCCTCGGGGAGATCCTCCACCGTAAAGTCGAAGATTGCGACGCGAACGAGCTTGAGCACGAAGTGCCCGATGGCGTCCCCCATGCGCCGGATCTGCCGATTGAGCCCCTGGTGCAGCGTCATCTGGACCCAGGTGTTGGCCTCCGTCTCGCCGAGCACGAAGAGTTCTTCGATGGGCGCGGTGACGACGCCGTCGTCGAGACGGACGCCCCGGCGCAGCGCTTCGAGGTCGGCCTCGGAAAGACGCCCCTGGAACTTGACGTGGTAGGTCTTGGGCACGCGGTGGCGGGGATGCGTGAGCGCGGCCGCCAACTCGCCGTCGTTCGTCAGGAACAGCGCCCCCTTGGTGCGAAAGTCGAGGCGTCCCACCGGGTAGATGCGCTCGCGCACCCCCGGCAGGAGGCTGCGCACCGTCGGACGGCCGCGATCGTCCGTTTCGGGCTCGGCCGAACACACCACGTCGTCCGGCTTGTTCATCAGATAGACCACCGGCTCCTCGAGGGCGACGATGCGACCGTCGACACGCACCACCGACCGCGTGGGGTCGACGGTGGTGCCGAGCTTGCGCACGATCCGGCCGTCGACGCTCACCCGCCCCGCTTCGATGAGCGCCTCGCCCGCGCGACGGGAGCACACGCCGGCATGGGCCAGGAACTTCTGCAGCCGCATGCGCTGCTCGGTCACGGCTCGGCCGCCCCCTCGGCGTCGGAAGGCGCAGAGGCAGCCTCCGGCGCCCCCTCGCCGGCGGCCGGGCCGGCACGTCCCCCCGCACCGGACGCGGGCCGGTCGCCGGGTGCAGATGCGTCACCCGATGCGGGTGCGCCCCCGGACGCGGGCGCCTCCTCGGACGTGGGTGTTTCAGCGGAGGCAGGCGCTTCGTCGGACGCGGGCGCCTCGTCGGACGTGGGTGCCTCGTCGGACGCGGACCCATCACCGGGTGCGGACTCGGTCGGCCCCTCCGCTGCGGCTTGCGGCGCATCCTCGGCGGGGGCTGCCCCCGCGGTCGGCTCGGCCGCATCGGACGACGCATCCGGTGGGGCTGCCTCCTCGGATGCTCCGGACGGTCCCTCGGCGGCATCTTCGCCGCCACCGAGGTCGAGGCGGGTCTGTCCCATGGCTTCCCGGGTCCGTGCCTCGAGATCGACGTCCTCGCCGAAGGTCTCGCGCACGCGCGCCACGTCCTCCTCGGCCAGCTCTTCGAACTCGCGCAGCGCCGGCAGATCCCGCAGGCTCTTGAGGTTGAAGAACTCCAAGAAGCGCACCGTCGTGCCGTAGAGGTGGGGACGCCCCGGAACCTCCTTGCGGCCGACGATCTTGACGAGATCGCGCTCGAGAAGCAGGCGCAACACGGCCGAGCAGTCCACGCCCCGTACGTGATCGATCTCCGCCTTGGTGATCGGCTGGCGGTAGGCCACCACGGCGAGGGTCTCGAGCTGGGAACGAGAGAGGCGGGCCGGCTTGCCCGCCATCAGGCGTTGGACGAACGATGCGTTCTCGGGCCGGGTGCCGAACCGGAACCCCCGCGCGACCTGCTGCACCACGATCCCCCGATCCTGGTAGTGGGCGACGAGGCGCTTGAGCGCGCGTTGGATCTGCCGCACGGTCGGCTCCTTGAGCACGCGCCGCAGATCCTTGACCGACATGGGGCCCTCGGCCGCGAACAAGAGGCTCTCGACGATGGAGACCAACCGCTCGGAGACGTCCCCATCCTCCACCGCCGACAGGTCGTCCTCGGGCGCGAGCGGCAGGTCCGTGACCAGTCCGTCTCCATCTTCGGAGCCCGCCTCGGCGGCAGCCGCCTCGCCGGAGCCATCGAGGTCTCCGGCCACGTCCGCCGAGCCCTGGGCATCGCCGACCCCATCGGCGGAGCCTGCGTCGGCGCCCGGCGCATCGGCCGATCCCTCGGCGTCGGACGCCTCGTCCCCGGGGGCCGCGTCCGTGGGGGGCATCGCCTCGGGCCCGGAGGCCGCGGTCTCCGTCCTCGCTCCCCCGACAGGGGCCTTCGCCGAGCCTTCCGACCCGGCCCCCGAAGACGCCACAGCGGGTTCGGCGGGGCGCTCGGAGGTTGGGTCGCCCCCGGCCTCGGGGGATGCATCGGCTCTACGTCGTCGGGCCATGGTCCTCGTCGTGGGCGGATGCGTCTTTTAGCGCGTCGGTCGCGGCGTGGGAAGGCTGGCCGACTGCGCCGGGCGACGACGCATCACGGCCAGCCGCCGGCGATGGTGCGCCTCCGCCGACGTCCGCGTCCTCGTCCATCAGCGAGGCGACCCGTTCCACGGCCGCCGGCAACGCGTCGGCGTCCACACGACGCTCGATCCACAACGTCTCGGTGTCCTGCGGCTGGTGCACGGACAAAAGCCCAATCTTGACCATTTCCAGGATACTCATCAACGTGACGACGAGCATCGAGCGAAGCTCCTGCTCGCTGTCCCACGTTCGCCCGAGAAAGAGGCTGTCGAACTCGACGGAGGGTTTGTCCACCAGCATCAAGGCGAGCTGCCGCATGCGCTCCCGCACGGTGATGCGCTCGAGGACGACCTCGTGCTTCTTGCGCACACGAGCCTTCTCGAGCACACGATGGAACGCCTCGGCCAACCGAAAGAGCGTGATGGGTGCGAGCCCTGGATCGACGGGGGGCAGATCGATGCTGCCCCCCCGGGGAAAGACGTCGCGCCCCTCGATGGGGAGTGCCCCCATGCGCTCGGCGGCATCGCGAAACTTGCGATACTCGAGCAGCTGTTCGATGAGCCGAAGGCGCGGGTCCCCCGCCTCGTCCTCCTCGTCCTCGTCCCCCTCCTGCTCCGGCCGCGGCAAGAGCTCCCGGCTCTTCAGCCACGCCAAGGTGGCGGCCATGACCAGGTAGTCACCAGCAATCTCGATGTCGAGCGCCTGCATGAAGGCCAGGTACTCCAGGTACTTCCTGCAGACGAAGGCAATGGGAATGTCGAGGATGTCGAGCTCGTGTCGCCGCACGAGGTGCAACAGCAGGTCGAGTGGTCCCTCGAAGACCTCGAGCGCGATCTCGTAGCCCGGTTCGTCCGGCGCCTGCGCCGGCACGCTCATGGACTCGGTCGGCATCCCCTCGATTCCTAGCCGGCGATGGCGAAGATGAGCGCCTGCGCGAGGCGATAGATCGGGCTCAACATGAGGTGGAGTACCATCCGCCCAGGTGGGAGAACGATCAGCGCGAGCAGGATCCACGGCCCGTACTGCTGCAAGAACACGTCGACGTGTTGCCGCCGTGCCCCCAGCAACCAAGCCAGGATCTTGCCGCCGTCGAGGGGATGGATCGGAATGAGGTTGAACGCGAACAGCACCAGGTTCAGCGAATAGAAGACGTAGAGCGGGTGGTCGGCCGTCACCGTGCCGATGGGCAGCCCCAGCCTGAGCGAAAGTCCGAGCACCACCGCCGAGGCCAGGGCCAGCAGGAAGTTCATGGCCGGACCGGCGAACGCCACCATGGCCATGCCGGCGCGCATGGAGACGTTGCGCCGGTAGAGGGCCGGATTGGTGGGCACCGGACGCCCCCAACCGAACAACATGCCGGGCGCCGAGAGGGCGAATACGACGGGCAACAGGAGCGTGCCGATCGGGTCGGCGTGGGCCAGGGGATTGAGCGTCACCCGGCCTTCGCGCCGTGGCGTCGGATCGCCGAGCCAATCCGCCACCTTGGCATGGGAGAACTCATGGAGCGCGATGGCCGCCACCAGGCAGATGAGGAAGATCCCGGCGCGACGTAGATCGGCGGCCCCGATGGCCAGGAGGCCATGGGTCGGCATGGATGCGGGAAACGAGAGGGCCACGGTGCACTCCATGGGTCGACGGACCTTGCGGGCTTCGCGCACACCGTCGCCCGCCGTCCCGGTCGGTCGAAGGTGGTTACCAGCCGCACCGCACACCGTCAATGGCGCGCCCCCTCCGGCTAGGCGCGCGGATGGTGGCGGTCGTAGGCGTGGCGGACGTGGTCTTGGGTGACGTGGGTGTAGATCTCCGTCGTGGAGATGTCGGCGTGGCCGAGCAGGGTCTGCACGGTGCGCAGGTCGGCGCCACCTTCGAGCAGATGGGTCGCGAAGCTGTGCCGCAACTTGTGGGGCGAGACGGGACGCGTGATCCCAGCGCGCAGGGCGTGCTCCCGAAGCCGGCGGAAGAACCCGGTACGGCCGAGGGGCCACCCCCGGGCGCCGAGGAACACGGCCGACGGGTGTGACCGCCCGCGTACGAGGGCCGGTCGACCGCGCTCGAGGTATGCGCGCAGGGCGGCCACGGCCGGTTCACCGAGGGGAACGAAGCGCTCCTTGTCCCCCTTGCCGCGTACCCGCGCCACGTTGCGCTCGAGATCGAGGGCACGCAACTCGAGGCCGAGCGCCTCGGAGATGCGGCACCCGGTCGAGTAGAGGAATTCGAGCAAGGCCGTGTCTCGAAGCCCAAGGGGCGTATCCGTGCCCGGCGCGGCCAGGAGCGCCTCGACCTCCCCGCGGGAGAGCAACTCGGGCAGTTTGCGCCCCGTCCGCGGCATGGCGATGCCCTCGGTCGGGTCCGCCGCCACGATCCCCTGCTTGCGGGCCCATCGAAAGAGGCCCCGCACGGCCACCCAACGCCGCGCTTGGGTGCGCGTGCCGTGACCGGCCCGGGCCTCGTCCCGCAGTCGCTCGAGCAAGAGTTCGGGGCCGACGTCCTCGATGTGTTCGACCCCCCGGGCGTGGGCCAGCCCCGCGAGCAGGGCGAGGTCGCCAGCGTAGGCGGCGATGGTGTGGGGACTTGCGTTGCGCTCGACGCCGAGGTGCTCGAGATAGCGTTCGATGGCCTCGTCGAGCAGCACCGAATCCCTCGCCTATTCCTCGATGCCGAGGGTCTCGCGCACCGCCGCCAGGACCTGGGGGGCCTGGATCGGCTTGGCGATGTAGGCATTGGCGCCGAGGGCGAGGGCCCGCTGCCGGTCCTCCTCGGCCCCCTCGGTCGTGATGATGATGATCGGCACGTCGCGATAGACCTCGTCGGCCCGCAGGCGCTTGACCAGTTTGAGGCCGTCCAGGATCGGCATGTTGATGTCGGTGATGACGATGTCGAAGCGCTCCTGGGCGATACGGCGCAGCGCATCGACGCCGTCGTCGGCCTCGACGACCGATAGCTCACGAATACGCGCTAGCGCGAAGACGATCATCTTCCGCATGGGCGGGCTGTCTTCGACGACGAGCGCTCGGAACGTGCGTGGAGAGGATTCGATCATAGTTGAATTTGCTCACTTACGGATTGGCGCGTCATCGGCACGTCCGGTGCGTGTACGCGGGCCCAGACGTTCTCGATGGCGAGGCCGCCCTGCTCCGAGACGAGTTCGAGCAATCCATAGTCCTGATCCTCGAGCCCGGACTTCTGCGGCAAGAAGCTCTCGAGGCGTGCCATGCCCCTGAGGCCATCTCGGCCGACCAACGGAAGCAGGACGAGGGCACCGGGCATGGCGACCATGGGATCACCGCTGCGCCACGGTCGTCCGAGACCGGCGAGCACCGCAACGGCGCCGCCGTCGTCGAGGGGAATGTCCTCGGGTGGCGGCAATCCTTCGTTGCCTTCGCGGAACACCGGGAACAAGGTGCGCGCCGGCACGTCGTAACCATAGAGCGTGAAGGCACCGATGCCGACGAAGTTGAGCAACACTTCCGTGATCGTGCGGAAGACATCCTCGAGCGTCGTGGCTGCGTGGAACTGGTTTCCCGCCACGTGCATGGCCGCGAGGTGGAAGTGTTCCTGCTCGAGCTGATCCAACCGCTGGCGATAGGTTCCCGAAACGCGCCGCACCTTGCCCGCCAGCGACCGGATCTCCTCACACTCGCGCTCGAGCCGATCGATCTTGGCCATCAGGGCCTCGGCGACCTGCCTCGGCACGATGTCCGGCTCGTCGACGTCCACGGGCTTGCCCTGCTCGGCGAGCATGGCCTTCAGCCGCTCGTTCTCCTCCACGAGTTCGCGCACCAAGGCCTCCCCCGTCGAGAAGAACTCCCGGAGGAAGGACTGGGTCTTTTCGCGGAGAGAGCCGCCGTCTTCGGGGCCGCTCATTGCCCGGACGATAGCACAATCTCCCTACCGATCCGCGAAATTCGCTCCCTCGGGAGGGGAGGCGCAGCAGCCTACGCGTCCGGCCGCGGCGGCGACGATCACGTACGCTCGAGCCACGCCTCGACGATCTCCCCGAGTCGGTCGACGGGCGCGGCGCGCTCTACGAGCCCCGTGGCACAGGCCGACGACGGCATGCCCGGCATCACGGCGGTCTGGGGATCTTCGGCGTAGGCGGTACCGCCACCTGCTACGACGGATCGGATCCCCACGCTGCCGTCGCTGCCCATACCCGTCAACACGACGGCGCAGGTCCGAGGGCCGAAACTGGCAGCGGCGGTCTCGAAGAGCAGGTCGGCGGACGGCGCCACGACGGCGCCGGACTGGCGCGGAGCGACCCGCACCCGACCGGCTCCCGGAGCCCCGAACACCTCGACGTTGTGACCGCCGGGAGC
This sequence comes from Deltaproteobacteria bacterium, assembly GCA_003696955.1. Taxonomy (GTDB): domain Bacteria; phylum Myxococcota_A; class Polyangia; order Nannocystales; family Nannocystaceae; genus J032. The sequence continues at coordinate 36,260 of RFGU01000204.1, forward strand.
GATGTAGACCGTACCTTCGAGCAGCGCCTCCCCGTCCTCGGCCTCCTTGACCCGAACGTCGAGCACTCGGTCGAGTCGCTCGGCGAACGCGGCGGTGAACCGCGGCGGCATGTGCTGTGCGACGACCACGGCGGCCTTCATGGCCTGCGGCAGCTTGCCGAGCAGCAACTGCAATGCCGGAGGCCCCCCGGTGGAGGAGCCGACCACCACCAGGTTCCTGGCCGGCGCCCCCCTCTCGGGACCCGGCCGGGGCGTACGGGCCGGCCGCCTCGCACCGGCCGACGTCGTAGTGCCGCGAGCGACCTTCTGCTCGAGGAGGTCGAAGGCCCGCTGCTGCAACCGAATCGCCTGCAACCTGCGCACCATGCCGATCTTGGCCTTGATCTCGTCGCCGATGCTGCGCAGGTCCGGGCCGATGTCGCGGCTTGGTTTGGCGATGAAATCGAGGGCGCCGAGTTCGAGGGCGCGAAAGACGTTCTCCCGGCCGGAGAACCCGGACACGACGATGACCGGCGTCGGCCGCTTTCCCATCAAGAGGCGTAGGAATGCGAATCCATCCATCTCGGGCATCTCGAGGTCGAGCGTGACGACGTCCGGCTCGAGATCGAACACCATACGCAACGCCTCCTTTCCATTCATCGCCCGTCCCACGACGCAGACGCCCTCGAGTTCCTCGATGATCGAGGTGATCGTCTGACGGTTGTAGGCCGAGTCGTCGACCACCACGACGCGCAAGGGACGTTGCGCCTTGACGGTGGACGTCATCGCTCGCTCCCCTCGATGGGCTTGCGGTAGACGAGGTCCTTTTCGAGTTGAACGATCTCGAAGCGCGTGTGCACGTGAAGAAGACTCTCCGAATGACCGAGAAAGAGGTATCCTCCCGGATGGAGGGCATCGTAGAAGCCGTCCACGATGCGGTTGCGTGCCGTGGGGCTGAGGTACATGAGCACGTTGCGACAGAAGATCGCATCGCAGGTACCGAGTACGCGAAATCGCTCCGTGTCCATGAGGTTGAGCTGGCCGAAGGAACACATGGACCGAACGTCGTCGCGCAGGCGAAAGCGTCCCTTGACCTCCTGAAAGTATCTCTTGCGGTACGTCTCGTCCATCGCGCGGAAGCTCGATGGTCCGAAATAGGCCTGCCGGGCCCGTGCCACGACCTTCCGCGAGATGTCGGAGCCGATCACGCGGACGCGAAAGTCGGCAAGGCTCGGTTCCTCCTTGAGGATCATCGCAAGCGTGTAGACTTCCTCGCCGGTGGAGCACCCGGCACTCCACAACAGAATCCGCTTGCGACGGCGTGCACGCTCGACGAGTTCCGGAAGTACGTCGTCCCGGAACGCCTCGAGCTGGTAGAGTTCTCGAAAGAAGTACGTCTCGTGGGTCGTGAGGCGTTCGACGAGTTCCACCAACTCCGCCTCTCCCGCGGGGTCGTACTTGAGAAAGTGGTAGTAGTCCCGATAGCTCGTCATGCCCAAGGCTTCCAGCCGCGGACCGACGCGCCGTTCGAGAAAGAAGGGGGCATCGAGCCCCACTCGAAGGCCGCAGTAGGATTCGACCACCTCGCGCAACAGGCGGGCTTCGTCCGGTTGGATCCGGACGGTGCCGGCGAACGGATCGTACCGCCCGTTGCTCCACGACGAATTCATTCGTCCTCCCGGGCGAGCGCATCGAGGCGCGCGACGGCATCTTCGATGGCCTGCCGTACCAGATCGTCCTGCTCACGTTCGAGATAACGGCGAAGCGGCGGGACCGCCGTCACGTCACCCCGCCCAGCGAGGGCCTGCGCTGCGGCCCACCGCACGTCCCAACGCTCGTGGGCGAGCATGCCGAGCAATGCGGCCGTGACGCGGTGGCTGGGAAAGCCGGCGAGCGCCCGCGCAACGGCCTTGAGCACCTCCTCGTCCGTGGCGGTGGTCAGCCCGAGCAAGAGCGACTGATCCTGCGCGGCGCGCGACTTGCCGAGGCCGGCGATCGCCTGGACGACCACGGCGGGCACCGGATCCTCGAGCACGATCTCGCGAAGACGTGGAAAGACCGCCGCGTTACCGAGGGCGGCAAGGGCACCGACGGCGGCGGAACGAACGGACGGGGAAGGGTCCCGCGTTGCGCTCAGCAGCGGCCCGATACCCTCGGGCGCTTCGAGGGCGCCGAGGCTGCGGCACGCCGCCGCACGCACGCGGGGATCCTCGTCCGCCAACGCGAACGACAGGGCGCCGACGGCGTCCTGGGCACCAGCGATACGCCCGAGGGCCGACGCCGCCGCCACGCGGACGGTGGCGTCGGCCGACCCCAACATGGCGACGAGTTGGGGCACGTACCGTGGATGCGGCAGACGCCCGACGATGCGGCAAAGGTGCCGTGCCACGGCGCCCTCGATGGGCCAGGTGGCGCCCGCCAGGACGTCCAGATCGTCCGCGCTCGCCACACCCGTCCCGATCAACCGCGCCAAGGCGTCGGCCGCAGCCTCCCCCACCAGTCCGTCGCGATCCATGGCCCGGTACAACGGCCCCATCGCCGTGCGCGCACCGAGGGCCCCGAGGGCATCGGCGGCCGCGGCCGCGGTCTCCTCGTCCTCGTCGTCGAGGGCGGCCGACAGGACGCGGACGAACTCGGGATCCATGCCCACTGCGCCGGCGGGGATCGACGTCGCAAGACGGAACACGTACTTGCGCTGCATGGCGTCGGTGCGCTCGGCGAGTTCCCGGAGGGTCCGCGCGGCCTGGGCCCCGAGGGCGGCGACCAAATGCGTCGCGTGGGTGAACACGTCGGGATCGTCGATCCGCGCCACGACCTCGCCCAACGCCTCCGCGTCCACCGCCAGGGCCAGCAGATGGATGGCGCTACGAACCACCTCCGGGTCACCGTCGGACAGCCGCTGCCGCAAGGCGTCGCGGGTCCCCGGGGCCAGCCGGCGCAACATGTCCGCTGCCGCCGCGGGACGACCGGATGCCTCCATGCGCGACGCCAGGCGACTCGCCGTCACGGTGGCCGCCGTCCGGACGCCAGGCATTGGATCGTCGAGATACGCCAGGACGAGTCCGAGGGCGTCCTCCGGGCGCGCATGGGCCAACAACACGACGGCGGCACGCCGCGTGACCGGAGAACGTAGGTGCGGTTCGATGCGCTGGACCGAAACGTTGCACTCTGCGGCCGTCAAGCCGTCGAGGGCATACGAGCGCAGGACATCGTCGTCCACCTCGAGGAGTGCCTCGAGGCACCGACACGCGGTGTCTCCACCGATCCGGCCGAGCGCTTCCGCCGCCGCGGCCCGAACGTTCAGATCCACGTCGCTGCGCAGGGCGATGGACGCGAGCAGATCGGAGTGGCGGGGCGTACCGATACGTTGGAGCAGGTCGATGAAGATGCGTTCGTGGGCCTCCCCAGACCCGATGCGCTGCGCGACGAGGGCCGCGGCCTGATCGCCGAGGGCTGCGGCGACGTCCAGCCACGCGCCACGGGCATGGGGCTCGTCGGCACGGGCGAGACGATCGAGCACCGCGGGGGCCACACGGCGGCGCTCGGCCGCATCGAGGGCTTCGACGGCGGCGATGGCCCCCTCGACGCTCGCACGGCGGCGCCGAAAATCCGGGTCGGCGAGTCCTTCGGGGTCGAATGGAAGCGTCACGTCGGTGGTCACGGCGAAGCTCCTCGCATGCGAGCCCACGCCCGCTCCACCGCGGACACCACGAGCTTGCGCACCGCCCCGTCGTCGCCGTCGAGCACACCGAACTCTCGAAGTACGCTCACCATGGCGTCGATGTCCGCTTGCACCGCACGGGCCGCCATCGAGGCATCGGTGGCCTGGGCCACGTCCGCGCCGCCGTAGAGCAGCGCGTCCGAGACGACGAGCTGGACGATGCGCTCGGACCGAGCCCTCAGCAGTCGGCCATCCCCAGCCGCTTCCACTTCCCCGCGAACGAACTCCTGCGTCCGTCTCGACGGACGGTGCCCGTGATTTCCCGCGATCTTGGCCCACAGGCGCTCTGGCAGGTGGTCGGCGACGTGGTGCAGTTCCACGTACGCGTCGGCGCCGTAGAGCTCTCTCGGCCGACGCTTGTAGCTCGTGCGACGGAATACGGCCGAGACGAGCACGATCACCAGATCCGGACGAATCCTACGGATCGTAGGGGCGAGTTCGTAACCCGGCAGATCCTCGAGGCCGACATCGGCCACTGCGGCATGGACGTCCGGGGCCTCGACCGCCTCGAGCAGTTCGGCGCCGCTCGAGCACCGGACGACGGCGAACCCGGCGTCTTCGAGCACGATACCCGCCACACGACGAATCGGTTCCTCCTCGTGGGCAATCGCCACCGTCGGTCGTTGTCCCGCCTGCTGCGTCATCTCAGTCCTCCGCAGACGCCGGATCGTCGATGGTCGGATCTACGATGGCCTCGAGGTTCAGCACGAACACCATGGTGTCCCCGCGGTTGAACACATGGCTGTAGAACGCCCCCCCGCCTTCCTCCCGCAACAGCGACGGGGCCGGCCGCAACTCGTCGGCCGGCACCCGTATCTCGCCGATCACCTGGTCGGTCTTGAGGGCGACGATCCGCCCCCGGACGCTCACGATGATGAGCTTGGCCAAGCGCTCACGAGCCGGGTCGATCTCGACCCCGAAGCGACGCCGGAGATCGACGACGGGAATCACGACACCGCGAAGCTGCATGACGCCCTCGACGATCCGAGGACCGCGCGGAACGGGTCGCAATACGTACTCGCGCGCCTGCACGACCTCCTTGATGCGCATGATGTCCACGGCATAGACGCCCGGGCCCACGTAGAACGCGGCGAACTTCCGCATGCTCGCCTCCGCGCCCGATCGTTCGACCGCCATGGCGTCCGTCACGGCACGCCCTCCCGTCTCGACCTCGCCACGAAATCTGTGGGATCGAGGAACCTGTCGAGATCGAGCACCACGAGCAGCAATTCGCCATCCCGAACGAGGCGGTCCACGAACCGCTGGCGGCTCATCGGCATCGTCTCCGGGGCCTCCTCGTAGGCGTTGGCCGGCAGGGCGACGACCTGCCGTACCTCGTCCACGACGAGGGCATAGGACTCGCCCTCGTGGCGCACGATGAGCATGCGGGATTCGCTGCCGCGCACGTGGCTCGAAAGGCCGAGCCGTGTCGCGACGTCGACGACGGGCATGACGCGCCCTCGCACGTTGCCGATGCCCACGACGAAGGGCGCCGTCTTGGGTACGAGCGTCGTGTCGAAGAGCTTCGAGATCTCCTCGATGCACTCGATGGGCAGCGCGTACCACTCGGACCCCACGCGAAAGACCGCGTACCGCACCGTTCCTCCCGCCTCTGAGCCACGGTCGTATCCGTGGGCGAACGCCTCCTCGGTCGGCGCCGGCGCACCGCTCGTGGCCAGTTGGGACCAAAGGTCCCGCTCCTCGTCACGACGGGACACGCGACTCCCCTCCTTCGTAGGTGCCCGCAGGTCGGTACAAGGCGCGCGCGGCGTCCCGAAGCGCCCCTTGCACGAGGGACGCGACGTCGAGAAGAAGGACCGTTCGGTTTGCGCCGAGTTCGGTCGCACCGGCCACCCCCGGCACGCCTCGCAGTGCCCGACCGAGGGGTTTGACGACCACGTCCTGCTGCCCCCGTAGGAAGTCCACGACGAGCCCTACGCGATGCTGAGCCACACCGATGACCACGACGTGGATCTGCTCGGGATCGAGGTAGCCGCGATCGGCCCCCGGCAATTCGAACAGCCGCGCCAGATGCAGCAGCGGCAGCGTCTTGCCGTGCATCGTGACGACCTCGTGTCCTTCCACCGTCAAGATCTCCGATTCCGAGATGAGCGCCGCCTCGAGCACGGAACTGAGCGGCAGGCAGAACGTGTGCCCGACGGCCTCGACCACCAGGGCCTGGATGATGGCCAAGGAGACGGGAAGCGTAATGGCGAATTTGGTCCCGCGCCCCGGCTCCGTGGAGACGTCGATGATGCCGCTCAAGTTCGTGACGTTGGTCTTGACCACGTCCATGCCCACGCCACGCCCGCTGACCGTCGAGGTCGTGTCGCGGGTCGTAAACCCCGGAAGGAACACGAGTTCGAGGGCCGCCGCGGGCGAGAGGCCCTCCGCCTCGTGGGGAGGGATGAGGCCGCGCTCCACGGCTCGGTCCCGAATGGCGCGCCAGTCCATGCCGCGGCCGTCGTCCTCGACCTCGATGACGACACGATTGCCCTTGGGGAAGGCCCGCAGGTCGATCCGACCCACCGCGGGCTTGCCTGCAGCCACCCGTTCGGTGGGGGACTCGATGCCATGGTCGATGCAGTTGCGCACCATGTGGACGAGGGGGGCGCTGATCTCCTCGGCGATGAGTTTGTCGAGTTCCGTATCGCCCCCCGAGACGACGAGGCGGACGTCCTTGTCCGTCTCCCGTGAGATCTTGCGAACGACTCGCCCCAACTTGTCGAAGATGTGCCCGATGGGCACCATTCGAATGTCCAATATCGCCTGTTGGAGCATGGAGAGCTTGCGCTCCATGGTTCGAAGTTGCAGCCCCAGGTCCCGCAGAACGTCGCTCGGGATGTCGGCATGGGCCTCGTCGAGCACGCCGCCGACGGATGCATGCACCACGCGCAGCTCGCCCACGAGGTTCATGAGGGCGTCGAGCCGGCGCAGGTCCACCCGGACGGTCTGGCTGAGGCTACGCAGGCCGACCTCGTCGCCTGCGTCGTCCGTGGCCGAATCCTTGGCATCGTCCTCGGCACCGGCAGAGGGCGACGGCGCGATCGCGGGTGTCGCGACGTGTTCCATCGCAGGTTGCAACGTACCGGATGGAATTTTCGGAGAGGGCACCGACGCGCCCCCTTGGTCCGCCCCCTCCGTCGCCACGGCCTGGGCCCCCGTCTCCTCGCCGGTGCGATGCACCTCGACGTCCTCCCCGGCCACGGCCGCCGCGATCTCGGCGAGGGTGCACTTCGAGCCCACGAGCACGTCGAGCGCGATGCGGTCGGGAGCCGTGTCGTCCATGCTCGGCAGGTAGGTGATGACCTCGCCGAAGTTCTTGAGCTTCTGCTTGAGCGTCTCTATCCCCTTGTCCAGCTCGGCCAGGTCGAAGAGGGCATGAACGCGAAAGATCGTCCGTCCCATCCGGACGTTCTCCCGCAGCCTGTGTTCTTCGTACTCCGTGAGCACGCCGAGTACCGAAGGATCGAGCCCGGCCAGGGACGCGTCCTCGGCCGGCGCCTCCGATGCCCCCGCCAGGCTGGAGAGGCGTTCGAGGAAGTCGGACGGCGGCGCCACGTCGCGCTTGCCCGCAGCATAGGCCTCGAGCTGGCTGGAGAACACGTCCACCGCCGCGAAGAGATCGTCGAGCACGTCGGGGGAAAGCTGCGCCTTGCCGAGGCGGATCCGGTCGAGGACGGACTCGAGGACGTGACTGGTCTGGGAGATGGCATCGGCACCGAAGATCCCGGCCGTCCCCTTGAGGGAATGGACCGCACGAAACGCGGAATTGACCACGTCGGGATCGACCTCTCCCTCCCGCAGCTGTCGATCGAGGGTCTCGAGACAGCGCGAGAAGGACTCGACGACCTCTTGGGCCTCGGAGAGGAACTCCTCGATATTGCGGTCGCGATCGGCCATCTAGGGCTTGCTCGAACGAATCTCCTCGAGGCTCCGGACCAGGTCCTCGGCCGCGAACGGCTTGACGAGATAGCTGTCCGCACCTGCGCTCATTGCGCGCTCGATGTCGGTGGCGGCCCCATCGGTGCTGATCGCCAGAATGATCACCCGGTCGTGGGCCTTTTGGCCGCGAACGAGCCGGATGAGTTCGATGCCGCTGATGTCGGGCATGTTGATGTCGGTGATCACCGCCGACCACGGGTTCCGCGCAACCTCCTGCAACGCGGCGATGCCCGACTCGACGGCACGAACCTCGTAGCGCCCCGCCGACTCGAGCGCCGACACGACGAAGTCGCGCATGGGGCGAGAATCCTCGACGACCAGGATGCGGTCGGCCATGGGGCCATAGTATAGGCCATCGAGCCCGCCTCCGGCACGAAGCGCCGAGAACGTCCGTGGGATCCGACGACCGGGCGAGGTCCCCTCCGTGGCTCGCCGCAGGCACGAACCCGGACGGTCGGTCCTGCCCGTGGCATCGCCGGGCCCGTATCGTCCGGTTCCGCCGGTCCAAGCGCGACGACGGTCACGACGTGGGCACGTCGTCCGGCGAAGCGGCCCGAAGCGGCCCATCGAGTTCGTGTCGCAAGCGGGCGACGTCGTCCGCCTCGACGGCCAGGGTCCACGCGACCCCCGAGCCCCCCTCGGCCGCGTGCTCGGACACGGCGCGCGCCAGCGCCGAGGCGATGGCAAGGCGCACGCCCGCGCGGTGCGGCCCGGCCGGCACTCCGACGATGACCCGCGTCCGGCCGAGGGCAGCGATCCGTTCCACCCACCGGTCGAGGCGCAGCTTCGTCTCGGCGCCGTCGTCCCACGCGCCGTCGCCGAGTCCTGCGAGCAGCGTCGCGGCGCCCAGGCCCGGTCCGCGGCGCACCAGCATCACCGCCTCGCCATCCCTCCCCGCGAACAACCTTCGATCCCGCAGTACGTCCGTGATCGCTCCGCCCGATACGAAGTCCACGAGCCCCGCAAGGCCGTGGGGCGGCCGATCTTCGGGCCCGAGCAGATGCACGACCAGATCGAATGCGCCGGAGCCGCCGGGCCCGAGTTCGGCGAGCAAGGGGCGACCTGCGCCGACGATTGCGACCGTCATGTCGCTCCCGACACGTCGCCTTCGTCCTGGATTCGTCGCGGGTCTGCGAGGGTGCTCCGCAACAAGCCGTTGACGAACCCCCCGCTTCGCTCCGAACCGTATCGCGACGCCAGGTCCACCCACTCCGACATCAGGACTCCGTGGGGTGGCGCGGGATCCATCGAGGCCTCGGCGAGGGCGAGACGCAACACGTTGCGATCGATCCGGTCCATCCGGTCGAGACGCCAACGCTCGGACGTACGTTCGATGCGTTCGTCGATCTCGGCGCGACGCTCCAGGTACGCATCGATCAGCCGTCTGGCATAGGATCGCGCCCCTTGCACCGATCGCAGCTCGGCCAGGTGGTCGGCTTGCAAGGCGGCTCCGTCCCCGGTGGCATCGACGACCGCGACCGCATCGTCCCAGTCGCCGTTGCAATCGCCGGCATAGGCCGCAAGCAGCGCAAGCTCGCGTGCGGCCCGTTTCTTGTGTCGCGCTCCCACGACGCAGTCCTCCTACCGGGTGCCTTCGCCGCTCCGAAGCGCAGCGAGCACGTGGTGCATCTCGATGGCCGCCCGTGCCGCATTGCCCCCGGCATGGGCCGGTCCCGGCTCCGTGCGGGCGATGGCCTGGGCCTCGTCGTCCACGGCGAGCACGCCGAACCCGATGGCCTTCCCCGACGTGCGCGCCACGGCCTCGATCCCGGCCGTGGCCGCATGCGCAATCAGGTCGAAGTGCACCGTCTCGCCCCGGACGATACAGCCGAGTACGACGATGGCATCCACGTCGGCCCTCGCGGCTGCCGCGGCCGCCGCCGCAGGCAGCTCGAAGGCCCCGGGAACGAAGTGGACCTCGATGTCGTCTTCGCCAGCGCCGAGTTCCAGCAGGGCCTTTCGGGCCCCCACGAGCAGTCGCTCGACCACGGCGCCGTTCCAGCGCGACGCAAGGACCACGACACGCAGTCCCCCGGCGGACAGGTCCACGGTTGGCGGCACGCGCGGGCGCTCGGAGACGGCCATCGCCGCGACCCATAGCCGAGGGGCGGCTGCCTGACAAGGCGCAGAGGCACGACGTGCCACGGCCCGGCCCCCGCCGTTCGGGAACCGGGCCGTAAGCGGGCATGGCGCAGCCCGTCGCGCCCGCCCCCTAGGTCACCGATGGGCTAGGCCCCATCGGTTCCTTCGCCCTCGCTCCCCTCATCGGCCGGCGCTTCGGCCGCCTTTCGGAACTTGTCGCCGATGAGGTCCCCGAGCGTGGCCCCCGCCTGGCTCGCGTCGGCGAAGCCCTGGGAGGTGGCCAAGGCGTCCTGTCGCTGGGCGCTCTTGATCGAAAGCCCGATCCGCCGCTCGGTGGGGTCCATCTGGATGATCTCCACGCGCACCTTCTGCCCGGGTTCGAGGACCTGGGCCGGGTCGTCGATGCGCTCTTCGGTGATCTCCGAGATGTGGATGAGCCCCTCGACGCCCGGCTCGAGTTCGGCGAAGGCGCCGAATTCGGCAAGCTTGAGGATCTTCGCCTCGACGATCTTGCCCACCGGGTACTCGTAGGGGATCCGATCCCACGGATCCTGCTGAAGCTGTTTGATCCCGAGGGAGATCTTGGGCTTCTCGCCGGTGTTGTCGATGTTGAGCACCATCGCCTCCACCTCGTCACCCTTGTTGTACAGCTCCGAGGGGTGACGCACCCGCTGGGTCCACGACAGGTCCGTAAGGTGCACGAGGCCGTCGATGCCCGGCTCGATTTCCACGAAGATCCCGAAGTCGGCGATGTTGCGAACGACCCCCTTGACGGTGGTACCGGGCGGGTACTTCTCGGCGACCTTCTCGTAGGGGTTCTCCTCGAGCTGTTTCATGCCCAGGGAGATCCGATTCTGCGAGACGTCGATGTCGAGGACGACGGCCTTGACCTCGTCGCCGACCTCCACGAGTTGCTTCGGATGCTTGATCCGGCGGGTCCACGACATCTCGGAGACGTGCACGAGGCCCTCGATGCCTTCCTCGAGCTCGACGAAGGCACCGTAGTCCTTGATGCTGACCACCTTGCCCTGCACCACGGTGCCGGGGATGTACTTCTCCTCGGCGTTGATCCACGGGTCCGGGGTGATCTGCTTGAGGCCGAGGCTCACGCGCTCGCTGTCCGCATTGAACTTGAGCACCTTGACCTGGACCTTGTCCCCCACCTGGAACAGCTCCGACGGGTGATGGACGCGGCCCCAGGACATGTCCGTGATGTGGAGCAGGCCGTCGATGCCCCCGAGGTCGATGAACGCACCGTAGTCCGTGAGGTTCTTGACGACGCCTTCGACGATCTGGCCTTCGGCGAGATGCTTGAGGGTTTCCTTCTTCAGTTCGGCGCGCTCGGCCTCGAGCAGCACCCGGCGGCTGAGGACGATGTTTCCGCGCTTCTTGTTGAACTTGATGATCTTGAACTCGAATTCCTTGCCGATGAAGGTGTCGAGATTGCGCACCGGGCGAAGATCGATCTGGCTCCCCGGAAGGAAGGCCTTGACGCCGCCGGCGAGCATGACGGAAAGGCCGCCCTTGACGCGGGCGAGGATCGTCCCGGTCACGATGCCGTCGTTCTCGACGGCCTGCTGGATCTCGTCCCAGACCTTGCGCTTGCGCGCCTTCTCCTTCGACAGCACCACGACGCCGGCGTCGTCGTCGACGCTCTCGAGCAACACCTCGACCTCGTCCCCGACGTTGACGTCGGGCAGGGCATCGGAGTCGTCGTCCTCCTCCTTGAACTCGCGCAGGGGCACGAGCCCTTCGGCCTTGAGGCCCACGTCGACGATGGCGTGATCGCCGATGACGTCCACCACCGTCCCCTTGACGATGGCGCCTTCCTTGACGTCGGGCTTCTCCGTGGGAACGGTCTGTTCGAAGAGTTCTGCGAAGCTCTCGTCTTCGGGAGCTTGGGTTACGCGTTGATACATGATGATTCGATGGGATCCTTTCCTTCGATTTCCGCGCAGGCCGCACGCACGCGACGCCGGGGGCCGCCGGTGCGGGCGCGGAGCCGGGAGGCTATGGCCGAACGGGCCGACTCGCAAGCACTGCCAGCGTCGCGCGGGTCTATGCCCCGGCGTCCGAAACCCCGACGAGGCCCGGACAGCATTGCGCAATATGCGCCATCACCTGCTGCACCACCTCCTCGAAGCCCGCGCGGGACGTGTCGAGCACGATGGCGTCGGGCGCCGGGCGCAACGGAGCCACGGCCCGGTTCGCGTCGCGTTCGTCCCGCCGCGCGATGGACGCCTCGAGTTCCTCGAGGGGGGGCGCGGCACGGCCGTCGGCCTCGAGCTGATCCCGCCGTCGGCGCGCGCGGGTGGCCAGATCGGCGGTCAGGAAGAACTTGACGTCGGCATCGGGGAACACGACGGTGCCCATGTCCCGGCCCTCGGCCACGCAACCGCGGGATCCGAGGTCTCGCTGGAGGTCGAGCAGGGCCCGGCGGACGCCGGGCAGCGCCGACACCTGCGACGCGCCGTCGGAGATCTCTGGAGTGCGAATCGCCTCCGTGACGTCGTCGCCTTCGAGCAGGACGCGCCGTCCGCCGTCCGCCGTCGGCTCGAAACGCACGTCGAGCCCCTCCGCCAGGCGCGCAAGGGCGGCCTCGTCGTCCCACGCGATCCCGCGCCGGCGTGCCGCAAGGGCCACCGAGCGGTAGAGCGCGCCGGTGTCCAGCATGGGCAGACCGAGCCGACGGGCGACTTCTCGAGCCACCGAACTCTTGCCCGCGCCGGCCGGCCCGTCGATGACGACGATGGGCCGGCGCGAGGACTCACGGGGAATCGACATGGTCGGGGAGCATAGGTCAACCAGGCCCGGACGGGCGACGGCAAACACCGCGCGGCCGAGCCCTTGCCTGCCGGAGCGGTTTGGTGCGACGGTCCCGGCATGTTGCGCTCATGCCGCAAGCTTCACCCAGGCCGGCCGAGGCGGTGTCGGCGTGCCGTCGGGCTCGTCGGGCTCGTCGGCCTCGCCGGTTGCGTCACGGTGGGTCCGGCCCAGCGGGGGATCTTGGCCATGCCCGAGATGACCCCGGCATCGGATGCCCAGGAAGAGGCCTTCTACGGCCACGTCGAGGCCGCCCGTGAGGGAGCCGCAGGTGGCCACGGTGCCGCGGGCGGTGGATGCGGATGCGGCTGACCCCGAGGCACCTGCTGGCGAGCCTTCTGCTCGTCGCCGTCGCCCTCGCGGCGGCGCCCGCCGCCCTGCGGGCCGAGCAGGGCCGGGTGACGGTCTACGGCAACTACTACCGGGAGCGCTCCACCCGGGTGCTCCAACCGGGCGTGCGCGTCACGGTGAACGCTCCCGACGAGCGCTTGACGTTCGGGGCCGGGTACCTGCTCGACGCCATCACTTCGGCGTCCATCGCGGCCGGCGCCATGCAGGTGACCGGCGGCGACCGGGCGTTCACCGAGTTTCGCCACGAGGCCGTCGGCACGGTGGCCTCCCGCCTCGAGGCCTGGCAGCTCGGCGGTCACTTCCGCTACTCGACCGAGACGGACTACATCGCGCGGGACGTGGGGCTTTCGGTGGGCAGGGACTTCCTACAACGCACGCTCAACGTGGCCCTCGCCTACACCTACGCCTTCAACCGCGCCTTCGCCCTGCGCGGCCCCGTAGACCGCAATCCCTGGTGCGGGGGCCTCGTGCCCACCACCGAGTGCCTCGACGACAACGCCGGCAACAAGAACCTGTTGCAGGTCCACTACCTTTCGGCCACGTACACCCATGCGCTCCACCGGCAGGTGCTCGCCCAAGCGGCGGTGGAGACGTGGTTCGCCCGCGGCCCCATGGACAACCCCTACCGTGAGGCCACGATCCCGAACGGCTTCCCCGAGGCCCATCCGCGCTCCCGCGACCGCGTCTCCCTCTTCGCCAACCTGCGCGCCGCATTCCCCAAGGCCCGCCTCGTCCTCGATCCCCGCTACCGCTTCTACACGGACGACTGGGGGATCACCGCCCATACGGCAGACCTTCGCCTGCACGTGCGGATCACCCGCCATCTGCGCGCCCGCGTGCGCTACCGTTTCTACGCCCAGAGCCAGGCCCGCTTCTACCGGGACGACATGATCTACACGGGAGAGCCCGACGAGGAGCGAAGCGGCGATCCCAAGATGGACGACTTCATGTCCCACACGCCGGGGATTCAGCTAACCTGGCACCTCGACGGGCTCGCCCGCTTTCCCCGCCTGGCCTTTCTCGAGGGGGCGTGGATCCAAGCGACCTACAACCACATCATCTTCGACTACGACGACACGCGCAGCATCTACTGTACCGATGGCGGCTACCTCCCCAAACGCGTCCTCGAACGTCGGCAGGACTTGTGCGGGGCGCGCCTCGGGACCGTCGCCTTCTCCATCGCGTTCTGATGCACGTCGGCCCCTTCGCGACCGCGAGCGACGGCGGGCCTGGCTCGGGGTCCTGGTGCTCGTCGGGGCGTGCAAAGGTGACGTCGCCGAACGTCGGCGACAGGTCGACGCGGTCGCGCGGGTGGGCACCCACGTCGTCGACGCGGCCGTCGTCGAGCATCTGACGCGGGAGGAGGGCCTCGACGAGGATCGGGCCCGCGCCCGGGCGGTGGACACGCTGCGGCTGGTGGCGGCCGCCGAAGCCGAGGGTCACGGCCCCAAGTCCCTCCCCCCGCGGCGACGGGAACGCATCGACCGGGCCGCCAAGGCGCGCCTGTGGCTGCGCGAGATCTTCGAGCCGGCCCACGGCACCGACGACATCCCCGCGGACGACCCGTTGATCGAGAACCTGCGCAAGGGCTTCGAGGTGGCGCGCGAGTACGAGGTGGCCACGTTCTGCCAGGTCGTCGTCGCGCCGGACCCGCCCCCCGAGGGGAACGACGTACCGGACGAGGGGTTCTACCGGCGCGCGGCGGCGGTCTACCACCGGCTGAGCGCGTTCCTCACCCCCCTCGTGCCGGTGGGCACCGACGCCGCCTGCCCCACCCTACGATCCCTCATGCGCTTCGTGCCACGCGCGTTCGACGAGGGGATCGAGGTGCGGTACGAGGCCGGGGGCGTGGATCTGGGGCGGTGCGTGCAGGAGGCGGAGGACGGCACGTGCGAAAAGCCCTTCCTCGATCCCGACTGGGAATCGGCGGTCGCGGCGGCCGAGGCGCCCTCCCTCTTGGGCCCCATCCGTACCCGCTTCGGCCTGCACTTCGTCGTGTTGCAGGACAAGCTGCCCAAGGCCCCCCCCTCGGACCCCAAGGTCCAGGCCGCCATGCGCGAAGCGGTCCTCGTCCCGTACCGTAGGCGCGAGTTGCGACGGACCCTCGAACGCCTGCGGGCCGCACGGACGGTCCGGATCGCCCCCGGGGTTCTCGCGCCCTGAAGGGGGCCGGGGCGACGCCATGGCCGAGGCCATCCGCACCGCGACCGATGCTCCGTTCGGCGAGACCCTTGCAGCATGGGTGCGCCGCACGCCGGGGGCCATCGGGGCCGTGCTGTCCGACGAGGACGGCAACGCCGTGGACTTCGCCCACCTGCCCGACCGCGTCTCGGAACTCGACATCCAAATCTTCGGTGCGCAACTGTGTTTTGCCACCCGCACCTACTCCCGATGGTCCCTGCGAAACGGCATGGGGCCCCGCCCCCTCTTGCTCGTCGAATGCACCCGCCGGATCGTCCTGTGCCAGATGCCGGCGGACGGTTTCTTCGCGTCCGGGCTGCTCGAGCGGCCCGCCGGTCTCGGGCACGCCCTCGCCGCGTGGCACGTCGCGGTGGAGGCCATGCGCCGATTGCTGGAATGATCGCGGCCTTGGGCCCGCCCCTTTGCGGCCGGGTCGAACGGGTGATACACAGGACCACGAAATGGCCACCCACATCACGGAAGACTGCATCAACTGCGGTGCCTGCGAGCCCGAGTGCCCCAACGAGGCGATCTCCGAGGGCGACGACATCTACGTGATCGACCCGGACCGTTGCACCGAGTGCGTTGGGTTCCACGACTACGAGGCGTGCCAGGCGGTGTGCCCGGTGGAGTGCTGCCTCCCCGACCCGAATCATCCCGAGACCGAAGAAGAGCTCTACGAGAAGGCCAAACGACTGCACCCGGACAAGGACTGGCCGCCCCTCGAGGAGCTGCCGCCGAACCTCTCGCGCTTCCGTAAGCAAGCCTGATCCCCTGGTGATGGAGCCCTCGCATCCTGGGATCGGGGGCCCATCGCCGCATTCGTGATGGCCCGCCGCCGCGCCGTACTCGGGCTGTCGGGTGGGTGGTGGGCGCGCATCGCCGCTTCGATCGTCCTCGGCGGATTCCTGCTTCACCTCGTCGACCAACAGATCGACGTGGTCCCAGCCGACCTTCGGGTGCCGTGGTCCGCCGTCGGCGTCTTCGCGGCGAGCCTTTGCTTCTATTTTCTGTTTCGCACGGGAAGATGGTGGTTCCTGGTGCGGTCGGTGGGCCCGATCTCCTTTCGTGACGCGACGCTCATCGCGTTGGCCGGGACGCTGTGGGTCGTGGCCCTGCCGTTTCGCCTAGGGGAGTTCGTCCGCCCCTACCTGACCTACCGGCGCACGCAGATCCCCATGGAGGTCGCGCTCGGTACGGTCGCGGTCGAGCGACTCGTGGACGGACTCTTCGTGTGCGCCCTCTTCTTCGGGATGATCGGCAATCCGCCGACCGAAGGCCCCTTGGCGACCATGTGGTCCCATGCGCTCGGGGTCGTCGGGCTCTTCGCAGTGGTCCTGCTCCTCTCCTTGCTGCTGGCGCGCTTTCCCGATCAGGCGGCACGCATGGCGCACCGGCTGGTCGGCCAACTGTGGCCGGCCGCGGCCGAGCGTGCGGCGAATTTCCTGCGAGGACTCGCCCAGGGGTTGACCACGTTGCCGAGCCTGCGGCCCCTCTTGCCCTTTCTCGCGGCCACGGCTGCGTATTGGGCGGTCAACGTTGGCGGGCTGTGGTTGATGGCCCGGCAGCTCGGTCTACCCATCTCCTTCCTCGAGACCGGTGCCGCGGTGGCCGTGCTCAACATGGTGCTCCTCGTACCTGCGGGTCCGGCCATGACGGGCAGCTACCAAGCCGGTCTCGCCATCGGCCTGGCCTTCTTCCTGCCGGCCGACGTGGTCCGCGGTCCCGGCGTGCGCCTGGTGTTCTGGTCGTACGTCGTCCAGATCGCGTTCACCGTCCTCCTTGGCGTGGCCGCACATCTCCTTCTGGGGGTCTCGGCGAAGGAGCTGACCCAGCCGGACGGATCCGAGGAGGCCGGCGGCGACCGACGCGGCTGACGTTGCGCGCCGGTTCCCCATGGCGCTTCACGTGGACGGCGACCCGCCTCCCCTTGCGTCCACGCGGAGGGCGACGTCGAGCCCAGCCGCATCGCCGACGCTGCGCAAGCGGGCCCTCACGACCTCACCGGTCCAGCGCGGGTCGTCCTCGGGCAAGACCAACTCGATGCGCGGCGGATCGCCCTCGAGTACGAGACGCGGCGCAGGGTCTGCCGCGCCCCCGAACGACGCCCAAAGCCGCATGGCGCGACCGAGCACCCGGGCGCGACGGCGCGTGTCCTGATCGAGCAGGGCCGCCGCCAATTCATGGTGTCGGCGTCCGGGGCGTTTCTTGTATCGATGGTAGAGGGCCAACGCGATGAACACCCGCCCCTCGTGGCCGATGCCGCCGAAGTTGGCCCGCATGGCCGAGTCGAATGCCACCTCGTGACGGACGTCGGGGTGTTCGCGCCAGTTGACGTCGTAGAGATGACATGCGGCCGTCACCCAGTGCCGTCGCTCCTCGTCGAGATCGGCGACCAACCCCTCCACGAAGTCGAGCAGGCCCCTGACCGCCGCCGGGAAGCGCGCCTGGCGCCGGGCGATCTCGCGCGTGGCGATCACCAGGGGCTCGGCCCGGCGCGCCTCGTCCCCGAGGCGGTCGAACAACGTCCCTTCGCGCAACCCGAAACTCGACACCACGCAGCGCTCGACGGCCAGGGTGTCGAGCAACACCGACATGAGGTCGACGGCATTGGGGAGCAAGGCGATGCGCGCGGCGGAGATCCCCGTGCGTGCGCGCAGCTCGGCCGCGCCGCATCCGGATACGAGTTCCCGCGTGCGCTCGAACTCGTCACGCCCGAGGACGTAGTGGTGCAGCACCGGCAGCGGGTAGTCCCGGCGCACCATGTCCACCCGGGCGATGGCGCGGGCGGACCCGCCGACGATGTACGCCGTATCGTAGGCTCCGTGGCCCCTTCGCAAGGTGCCGTCCACGAGCCCCCGCAGATAGGCCGTGCGTTCGGCCGCCTTGCGGGGTAACTCGCCGAGGGAAAGGGGGCCGATGGGCAGGCTCCTTCGGTCGAAGACGTGTCCGTCCTCGACCCGGGCCACCTCGATGGATGCCCCACCCATGTCCACGACCCATCCCCGTGCGCCCGGAATACCGAAGAGGACGCCGAGTGCGGCGAGGCGGGCTTCCTCCTCCCCGGTGACGACCCGCGGGCGCCACCCGGTTCGTGCGTGAACGTCCTCGACGAAGGCCGCACCATCGACGGCTTCGCGCACCGCCGCCGTCGCCACGACCTCCACGTCCTCTACGCCCAACTGGCCCGCGAGGGCCGCGAAGCGCTCCACGGCCGAAAGGGCCCGCTCCGATCCCACGGCCGACAGGCGACCCGTGCGTCGCAAATCGGCGCCGAGCCCACACATGACCTTCTCGTTGAAGAACACGTCCGGAGCACGGCACGGGCCGTCGAAGACGACGAAGCGCACGGAATTCGACCCGATGTCGACGACCCCGAACCGGATGGGGGATTCGGGATCGTCCGCGAGGACCGCGGTCCGCGACGGCTCGTTCACGACGGCGTGCCCTCCTCCGTCTGGTCGGGCGCCGGATAGACCCGGGGAACGTCCTTCGCACCCGCCGATCCACGGCCCGAAAGGGACGGATAGCGCATGAAGAATTCGTGACAACTGAAGGGCGTTCGGTTCGGGTCGGGCGGCGGTCGTACGTAGTCGCCGAACGGGTCGAGGACCCAGCTGTTGGCCTCGTCGGCAAGGTTGGCCGCCATGATCTGATCGAGGATCTGGGCCTTGACCGTAGGATTTTCGCACTCGACCATCGTCTCGACACGGCGGCGGAAATTCCGATCCATCCAGTCGGCCGACGAGATGAAGACACGCGCTTTCTTGTGCGGCAGTCGATGGCCGTTGCCGACGCAGAGGATCCGGGAATGTTCCAGGAATCGACCGACGATGGACTTCACCCGGATCCTCTCGGACAACCCCGAGATGCCCGGCCGGAGACTGCAGATCCCACGAACCACGAGATTGATCTCGACGCCGGCGCAACTCGCCTCGTAGAGCGCTTCGATGATCCGGCGCTCCACCAAGGCGTTCATCTTGGCCCAGATCACGGCGGGGAGCCCCGCACGGGCGTTCTCCACCTCGCCTTCGATGAGTTCGAGCACCTGCTCTTGGAGGTCGATCGGGGCGACGGCAACGTGCTCGAGGCCCACGGGCTCGGCATATCCCGTGATGAAGTTGAACACCCGCGCACTGTCGCGCCCAAGGGCGGGATCGGCCGAGAACAACGACAGATCGGTGTAGATCCGGGCCGTGATCGGGTGATAGTTGCCGGTACCGAAGTGGGTGTACGTCCGCAACCGGTCGCCCTCTTGACGCACGACGAGGCTCATCTTTGCGTGGGTCTTGTAGTCCAGGAAACCGTACACCACGTGGGCGCCAGCTCGTTCGAGGCGCCGCGACTGGCGAATGTTCGCGGCCTCGTCGAATCGCGCCTTGAGTTCGACGACGGCCGTGACCGACTTGCCCGACTCGGCGGCCTCGCACAGCGCATCCACGATGGGGCTGTCGCGGCTCGTACGATAGAGCGTCTGCTTGATCGCGACGACGTCGGGATCGGCAGCCGCTTGTTTGATGAACTGCACCACCATGTCGAACGTCTCGTAGGGATGGTGCAGCAGCATGTCCTTTTGCCGAATCGCAGCGAACATGTCGCCATCGTGGTCGAGGACGCGCTCCGGCACCCGGGGCTCGAAGGGCGGCCACAACAAGTCGATGCGTGTAGGATCGATCAGTTCGGCGACCGCCGAAAGACCGATCATCCCGTCCACGTCGACCACCGTATCCGGTTCCGCCAACAGCTCGTCCATGATGAGGGTACGCAGCCCCTTGGGTGCATCCTTGGAGATCTGCAAGCGTACGACTTCACCGCGGCGACGGCGTTTGAGGGCCACCTCGAATTCGCGGACGAGGTCCTCGGCTTCCTCCTCGATCTCGAGATCGCTGTCCCGTAGCACACGGAACATGCAACGGCCCGTGGCCCGGTACCGCGGGAACATCTCGTCGACGAACATGGCGAGCAACCGCTCGAGGCGCACGCACCGCAAGCGTCCACCCTCGTGGCGCTCGATGGGAACGAAGCGCGGAAGCTGGGCGGGTATGGGCACGAGCGCCACCATCTTGTCCTTCTTGCCCTTGCGATTGGCCCGCCCGAGGCGAAGCGCCATCACGAGCCCACCGTTGGGGATGAACGGGAACGGGTGGGCCGGATCGATGGCGATGGGGGAAAGGACGGGGAAGATGTCCTCGAGGAAACGCTCCCGGAGAAGGGAGCGATCGTCGTCGGACAGGTCCCTGCCGCGGACGATCACGATCCCGCGGGACTCGAGGATGCGGCGCAACCGCTTCCAGAGCACCTGCTGCCGCGCCATCAGCTGCCGCGCCTCGGCATCCACGAGCCGGAGCTGCTCGCTCGCGGTCCGGCCGTCGATGCTGCGCTTCGCGCTGCCGCGCTTGACGAGTTTTCGCAGCCCCGCCACACGCACCGTGAAGAACTCGTCGAGGTTGGTGTCGGAGATCGCGAGAAAGCGAACCCGTTCGAGCAGGGGCACCTGCTCGTCCTCTGCGACCTCCAGCACCCGCCGGTTGAACGCCAGCCAACTCAGTTCGCGGTTGAAGAAGCGGCGCGGCCCCTCGATCTCCTCGGGGGGCAGGGCGACGGGCTGCGGAAACGGCGTGCGGAGCCAGTCGGCCGAGGTCACGAACGGCACGCTACCATGCCTGCCGCGAACGGCACGTTCCGATGCCGTATCACTCACCCGCCAGCCGGTCCGCCAGGGTGGCGACACACCGTGCCGCCTCGGCTCGCCCCCAGTCGCGAACGTTGACGTAGACCTGGCGGATGCGTCCCCCTCCATCGATGACGTAGGTGTCGGGAAGCTTCGGCGAACCGTACGTTCGATGGATCGGTTGCCCCGCCGCCCACCACACACGGACCTTCGTGTCCGACAGGGCCATGCGGTCGAGGAACGCGGTCACGTCGTCGAGTTCGTCGTCGACGGAGAGGGCGACCACGACGACATCGTCGCGATCGGCGAGACGCTCGGCGAGACGGTGGAGTTGCGGCCACTCTTGCGCGCATGGTTCGCACCAGGTCGCCCAGAAGTTGAGCACGACGAGCTTGCCGCGCAGATCCTCGAGGGAGACGTCGCGGCCGTCGAGATCCTTGGCCACGAAGGACGGCGCAGGACGATCCTCCGTTCGTGGCTCGAGCGGCCTGCAGGCCGCGTCCCGCTGCAGACGAGCCGCCGGCCCGAGGGACCAGGCGAACGCGAAGACGAGGCCGCCCGCGAGCGCCAGGGCCACGAAGCGCGCCGCGGTCCCCGTCACTCGCCGCGCCCCTCCCCTTGCGCCTCCGGCACCCCGTCGAGGGCATCGGCGACCACGAGGTCGTACGGGCGCCCCTGCCCCGTTCCCTTTTCCGCCAGGATCTCCGCGGCCTCACGGCGGGCGTGGCCGAGGACGCTGTCGAGCGTGTCGCGACTTTGGGCGCCGCGAACGTAGCGGCCGTTCACGAACATCGTCGGGGTGGCGACGACACCGAATCGCTTGCCGAGGGCGACGTCCTCGGCCACTTGCGCGGCGATCTCGGGACTCGCCACGTCGGTACGATACCGGTCGAGATCGAGTCCGATCTCCTTCGCCATGCGTTCGAGGGCCTCGTCCGAGAGTGGACCGCGATAGGCCACGATCCGATCGTGCATCTCCCAGAACTTGCCCTGGCGGTGGGCGGCCATCGCCGCCTTGGCGGCCGCCTCGGCACGTGGGTGGGACGGCAGTGGAAAATTGCGAAACACCAGGCGCACGTCGCCCGCCGTCCGGGCCGTCTCCTCGAGCAACGGCACCAGTCGCCGGCAGAACGGGCACTGGAAGTCGCTGAAGAGCACGACCGTCACCTGAGCGTCCTCGGGGCCGATGGCGGGGCGATCGTCCCCTGCGGGCACCTTGTAGCGCGCGAGGGCATCCGCCTCGCCCGGGGCCCGCTTGGGGACCCGCGCACTGGGCTTGCCGCCGACGGGCGTGCCGTCCCCGATGCGGTCCTTCGCATCCTTCATCAACGTCGCGTACACCTCTGCCTTGGGGACGCCGAGGCGCTCGGCGTCCGCCTTGGCCCGCTCGAGGATCGCCCCCCACTGGTCCCGGCTACGGGCGCCGCTGTAGACGTGACCGTTCACCACGTAGGCCGGGGTGCCGGAGACGCCCACGCGGCCCCCGGCGATCATGTCGTCGTCGATGGCCGCCATGGCCTCGTCCGAGAACATGATCTGCGTGAACTCCTCGGGGTCGAGACCGAGGGATGCCACGAAGCCCCTCAGATCGCCGATGTCCCCCCGACGCTCGTAGAGCCAGTCGTGGACCTCCCAGAACTTGCCGAGCTTGTGGGCGGCATAGGCCGCCCGTGCCGCCGGCACCGCCTTGCGGTGAAACGGAAGCGGGTAGTGTTTGAAGATGAGCCGAACGTCGCCATCGTCCATGTCCTCGATGGCCTCCATGAGCGGCTTGGCCCCCTTGGCGCAGTACGGACACTCGAAGTCCGCGAACTCGATGACCGTGACCCACGCGTCCTTCGGTCCGAGCATGGGTTCGTCGCCGCGTAGCGCTACACGGACACGATCGCCGGTCACCGGTTCGACCTGTACGTCCGGCCGATTGATCCACTTGCCGACCAGGAAGCCGAAACCGAGGGCGAGCACGAAGCCGAGCACGCCAAGGGCCGTCTGCCCCTTCTTCGCGCGATCGGGCGCCGGGGCGCCCTCCGTCGTGGCCGTCGGCGCGCCTTCCGGCGACATCGCATCGGGCGACTGGCGACGTGAATCCACGGAAGGTGGGGCGTGGGAAGGGTCCGGGGTTGTCATGGCGTCTTCGAAGATTCGACCCGTGGATGCGTAGGATGGAGTCCGTCGCGTGCGGCCACGGTTCCCGCACCGACCACCGACCACCGAACCGCCGCCCCGCACACGGGCGGGGACGGCGGTCGGTGCCGCGAGGGGAGATCAGCTCCCCTTCTTGTCGTCCTTGGCCTTCTTCTCGAACCCGCCGGCCAGTTCCTCCTCGAGCACCTGCTTGAACTGCGGGTACGGGCGAGCACCCGTGAGCAGGCGGCCATTGATGAGGAAGCCGGGCGCACCTCGCACGCCCATCTTGGAGCACTCGGCCATGTCGGCCTTGATCTTCTCCTCGAGCTTGGGGTCCTCGAAGGACTTCTTCCACTTGTCGACGTCGAGCCCGACCTCCTCGGCCATCTTCGTCAGTTCCTCGACGCTGCGCGCCTTCTGGTTGGCAAACAGCTTGTCGTGCATCTCCCAGAACTTGCCCTGCTCGTGGGCCGCCAGGGCCGCCTTGTGGGCAGGCATGGCGTTCTTGTGCATGGGCAGCGGGTACTGCCGGAAGTAGAAGGCCACCTTGTCGCCGTACTCCTTGAGGATCTGGTCCACGGTGGACGTGGCGCGCTTGCAGAACGGGCAGTCGAAGTCCGAGCACTCGACGATGACGACCTTGGGATCCTTCGTGTTGCCCTTGGCCGGAAGCCCCTCGGTGCTCACCTCACGCCGCTTGTGGTCGGCGATGGGCGGCTGCTTGAGCTCCTTCTCCCAACCCTTGGCCATCTCGTCGTAGAGGGCATCCCCCTTCAGGTCGGGATGGGCCGCCGCAAACTTCTTGGCCTTCTCGAGTTCTTCCTTGATGAGCGCCTCGAACCGGGGATAGGGCTGGGCGCCCGACAGGAACCGGCCATTGATGAAGAACGCGGGCGTGCCACGGGCCCCCCACTGATTGGCCGTCTTCATGTCCTCCTCGATGATCTTGTCGAGGGCAGGATCCTTCATGTCCTTCTCGAACTTGGCCACGTCGAGCCCGATCTCCTGGGCCCACTTCTTGAAGTTCTCCTCCGTAAGCGCCTTTTGGTTGGCGAAGAGCTTGTCGTGCATCTCCCAGAACTTGCCCTGCCGATGGGCTGCCAGCGCCGCCTTGGCGGCCGGCTTGGCCTGCTTGTGGAACGGCAGAGGCAGTTGGCGGTAGACGATCCGCACGTCGTTTCCGTAGTTCTGCTTGATCTGTTCGAGCGTCCCGGTCACCCGGTTGCAGAACGGGCATTGGAAGTCCGAAAACTCGATGATCGTCACGAGGGCCGTGTCCTTGCCCCACGTGGGCCGGTCCTCTCCGGTCGGCACCGCGTAGTTGTCCGCCGGATTGGGTTGACCGGGGCGCTGCTGGGGCTCGGGCTTGGGCGCCTCAGCCTTGGCGGCCTTCATGATGCGGGCGTAGATCTCGTTACGCTTGGCTCCGGCATCGAGCAGTTTCTTGGCCTGCTTGATCTCGTCTTCGACGAGCTTCTTGATGGCATCGGCGCCGAGGGCCCCACGCTGCATCTTGCCGTTGACGAAGAACGTCGGGGTCGAACGCACGCCCAGGGACTTCCCTTGGTTCATGTCCTCCTGGACCTTCTTCTTGTACGTCCCATCGTCGAGCGCCTTCTTGAACTTCGCCATGTCGAGCCCGATCTCCTGGGCGTACTTCTCGATGTCCGCCCGCGACATGGCGCGCTGGTTGGCGAAGAGCTTGTCGTGCATCTCCCAGTACTTGCCCTGCTCGCCGGCTGCGAGTGCCGCTTCTGCGCCGAGGGCGGCATCCTTGTGCATGGGCAGCGGGAACTGCTTGAACACCAGTCGGACGTCGTTGGGATAGGCGGCGAGCACCTCGTCGAGGGTCTTGGCCAGGCGCGAGCAGTACGGGCACTGGAAGTCCGAGAACTCGACGATGGTCACGAGGGGTTCGGCCGCGCCCTTGTGCGGGTCCTTGTCGGGATCGTAGAGGACACGGACGCGCTCGCCCTCGACCTTGTCGTTGAGCGAGTCGTCCACGTCGTCGAGGCTCGCGAGCTTGCCGCCGCTGCCGGCCTCCGAGGCCGCCTCCTCGGTGCGGCGCTTGCCGGTACACGCCGGCGTGAGGGTGAGGCCGGCCGTGGCCAGCCCGACGAGGAACATGGATGGAATCGTGATGCGTTTCATGATGACGTTGCTTTCGGTTCGTGTTGTTGGCTTCGTTGCAAGGTTTCGGTGCCCCGCATCCGTATCAGGGAGACGGACTCGGTGGCTTTCCTGGAATCTCGACGTGCGTTCCGCGGCTACGCACGAGGCGGGCAACCTCGCCGCGGGGCACGCCCTTGGCCATCTCGGCCCGCGCAATCTTCAGTTCTTCGGCGACGACTCCCTCGAGGGCGCCGGGGGTGTAGCCCCGGACGAAGGTCCCGTTGACGAAGAACGCGGGCGTGCTCGGCACGCCTGCGGCCCGTCCGAGGGCGATGTCCCGTTCGACGATCGCGGCCACCTCCGGGTCGTCGAAGTCCCGCAGGAATCGATCGACGTCGAGCCCCTCGGCCCGCGCCCAGGCGACGAACCGGTCCCGTCCCACGGTCCCTTCGTACGCGAGGATCCGATCGTGGAACGCCCAGAATTTCCCCTGGCGGGCGAAGGCCACCGCGGCCTTGGCCGAGCCCTTCGCCGTGGGATGGATCTCGAGGGGGAAGTGGCGAATGGCGAGGGCGACGTCCGAGGGGTGGTCGGCGAGGATCTTCCCGATGGCCTCGCGGTGGGCCCGCCGGCAGAACGGGCAGGCGAAATCGATGAACTCGACGATCACCACGGGCGCGTCGGCCGGACCGCGCAGGGGCATCGGCCCCGGCCCCACGTCGTACCGGGCGCCCTCGGCGGCCACCTCCGCCGCGGGTGCCGAAGGCTCGGCCTGCTTCGCCTTCTCGGCGAGACGCCGGGCCTCGGGCCCGAGGGGGATCGGGCCCCGCTTGGCATGGACCAGGATGTCCTCGTAGATCTCGTCACGTCGCACCCCGGCCGCAAGGCGCGTGCGGGCACGCTCGATCTCCGCATCGATGAGGGCGTGCCACGCGGCCTCGTCGAGGTTGGCGCCCACCATGGGTAGACCGTTGACGAAGAGGATCGGGACGGCGCGCACGCCGAGGGTCGTGGCCTGCCGCTTGTGGCGCAGACGTGTCCCCGCACCGACGCCGGAGTCGAGGTCTTCGAGGAATTTCGGCACGTCGAGCCCGATGGCCTCGGCATGGGCCCGCAGGGTCGGGCGATCGAACTGGCCGAAGGACGCGAACAGTCGCTCGTGCATCTCCCAGAACTTGCCCTGGGCCGCCGCCGCCAGCGCGGCATCCGCCGCTCGCTCGCCCTGGGCGAACCCCGGAATCGAAGTCGTACGCCACACCACCCTCAGGTCGGGCCCGTAGTCCTCCACCAGATTGCGCATCAGCGCCCACATGGACTTGCACGGCGGGCAGGCGTAGTCCGAGAAGAAGACGATGGTGACGAGCGGATGGTCCCCGCCGAGGGCCTGGTCGTCGGGAAACAGGTCCACCCGGTACCGCGGCGCGTCGATGCGGGCCTCGGCCTTGGCCTCCCCCGCGTCGTCGCGGCCACAGCCCCCCACCGACGGCGCAGAAAGGCACGCGGCGGTCAGCCACGCCCCCAGCCTACGTCGCCATCGGAGCGACGCGACCCGCGGCCGCGGCATCGGTCTCGTTGTGGGATGGGGTTCCATGGAGGGTGGGAAGGAGAACAGCGTTGGATCTTCGGAGACGGGCGGACCCCGAGGTGCGTCCTCGGGCCCGCAGGGCCCAGCCGTCGTGGATCCGACGGCACGGGGGCCCACGTGCGGGCCTCGGCCGTACGTCGGCGGCGACGGCGCCCCGGTGCGGCGCGGCTCGTCACCGGCGAGACGGCCCGCTCAGGCAACCTTGGGAGGCGGAGACGGTGGGGACGGAGCGCGCTCGACGGGTACCCGGCCGTCGCAAGGACGAACGGGCCGGCGCTGGGGGGTGGCCCCCTCGGCGCCGTTCGCCGGCACGACGGCAGCACCCGATTCCGGTGCCTGGGCGATCACCGCATCGGGCGCCTCGGACCACGCGCTCCGAAGGATGCGACCGTGATCCGCGGTCCCGAGCGCGTGCTCGATCCCGGCCAGATACCGGGCACAGACCCCGCGCGCCTCCCCATCCGACACGGCCGAACCATGCAGATCCGCCGTGCAGTCGATCCACGTCTCTGCGACCAACTCGTCTCGACCGCAGACCCCCTCCGCCGCCCCATCGCCGTCTTTGATCCACGGAGACGCCGCCGACGTCCCCCCACCGTCGACACCGACACCTCCGGCGAGGCCGACGAGGGCCGCCATCACGGCGAGCACGCACAAGAACCTGGACAGGGCACGGGCCACGGGAGACTCGGCGGAAGGCTACGCCGCGGCGCGGAGGGGTGCAACTGCGAAGGCGCCGTCCCCGCGTCGGTCGGCAG